>DATCNE010000339.1:0-44230 GCA_036565395.1 Dermatophilaceae bacterium | reverse complement strand
GTTCAAATCCCCCCTCGCGCACAGAGTGTCCTGTCTCAGGACATAGGAAACCCTCGAACCCTCAGATTCGGGGGTTTCTTGGTGTCCGGGTGCGGCCGACACCTCCGAACCGCCGCGGCGGTCAAACCGGCAGCAGGGGGTCCCTGGGCCGATGCTTGAGCACGGGGAGTGAAGGCCCTAGAGGGGTAGTGCCTGTTTGGCCGCAGGATCCGGCTTGCGTGCGCGGATGAACGCACTCATGACGACGCCGTCCAGCTCGTCGATCGTGGCTGCGACGTCGAGGTCCGGCGGGAGGAGGGCGGGGTCGAGCTGGCCGGCCATGTCGCCGAGATCTGCTCCGCTCAAGACGTTCGTGGTCTCGATCTCGATCTCCTGGAAGCCGGCGGTCCTGAGCTCGTCACGGCATACCGCTTCGGGCAGTGCGCCGGCGATGCAACCGGTCCACAGCCCCATCAGCTCGGCAAGCTCGGGCGGAAGCGGCCGACGCAGCACGATGTCGGAGATGGCAAGGCGGCCGCCGGGTCGCAATACACGGAAAGCCTCTCGGAAGACCGTGCCCTTGTCGGCGGCCAGGTTCACCACGCAGTTGGAGATGATGACGTCGACCGAGGCGTCAGGAAGCGGGACGTTCTCGATCGTGCCGAGGAGGAACTCAGCATTGGTGACGCCGGATTCGGCCTGGTTGCGCTGGGCCAGCTGGTGCATCTCAGGGGTCATGTCGAGGCCGTAGGCCTTGCCTGTCGGGGCGACCCTGCGAGCCGAGAGCAGGACGTCGATGCCCCCACCGGACCCGAGGTCGAGCACGACCTCGCCGGGCCGCAGCTCGGCCAGCGCCGTCGGGTTGCCGCAGCCGAGCGAGGCAGCGAGTGCCGCTTCGGGCAGCACCTCCCGGTCGCCGATCTGGTAGAGCGTGCGACCAAAGGCGTCCGACGCCGAGCCCTGGTCGCCACAGGACGAACCCCCGGACCCGCCACAGCACCCGGACCCGACCTCCGCGGCCGCTTTCCCGTAGTGCTCCCGCACCACCGCGCGCAGCTCGTCCGCATCGTGAGTCGTCATCTCATGCTCCAGTCAGCAAAGGGTTGGTCGGGTCTTTCGTGAGCGCAGCGAGCATCTCGAGGGGGTCGGCGACCGCGGCGCAGCACAACGAGTAGACGTTGCTGCGACCTTGTGCGGTGACCGTGACGAGCCCGGTGTCGCGCAGGCTCTTGAGGTGATGGCTGACCAGTGTCTGGGACAAGCCAGTGGTCGCGGTGAGCTCAGTGACCGAGTGATCTCGCTGGGCAACCGCGAGCAGGATCGCCAGCCTGTTCTCGTCGGACAGGGCCTTCATGACGGGGGCGAGGCGACGGGCCAGCTCGATCGGGTCGTTCACAACACCGACGATAAGCAACAGTCATCACTGTTGTCAATAATATTCGTTGGTAGGTCCGGAGGAGCGTGAGGTGGGGGAGAAACGCGGGCGAAACGCCCACATCAAACTCCCTCGCCAAGACCTTGACAGGACGGGTTCGCTGAACTAACTTCACCACTAAATAAAGTCTCAAACTAAGAGGGATGGGCGATGACGACGCACACGGTGGGCGCAACCCGCGGGGACGTGGTGCCTTCGGCCATCCTTGGCCTCCTGGGCACCCGCGGCCCCTCCTCCCGAGCCGACATCGCCCGAACCTTGAGCGTCAGCCCGGCCACCGTTACTCAGATCACGAAGGAGCTCATCGCCCGCAACCTCGTCGAAGAGCTGGACTCGGTGCCCTCACAGGGGGGCAGGCCCGCACGTCTCCTGGGGCTCGTCCGGTCCGCCGGCGGTGCGATCGGCGCCAAGGTCACGGCTGACCATGTTGCCATCGTCGACGTGCGGCTCGACGGGACCGTTCAAACCTCGACGTCCCAGCCGTTCGACCCGACCTCACCCGACGCACTCGACCGCCTGTGCCGCATCCTCGGGTCAGCCGTCGAGGCACATGAAGGCCAGCTGCTCGGCGTCGGGGTGGGCATCCCCGGATCGGTCGACACCCAAGGCTCCGGAGTCGTCGACGCGCCCACGCTGGGCTGGAGTGACGCCCAGGTCGGCCCCATGCTCCGCGCGGCCCTCGGCGTCCCTGTCCTGGTGGACAACGACGTCAACACCCTGGCCACCGCCGAGCGCATCTATGGGGTCGGCCGGCACCACTCCTCCTACCTGGTCCTGACGATCGGCCGTGGCATCGGCTGCGGGATCGTGATCGACGGCAACATCTATCGCGGAGCGAACGGTGGCGCGGGCGAGATCGGCCACATCCCGGTGTCTGACGACGGCCCTGACTGCGCCTGCGGTGCTCGAGGCTGTCTGGAGGCCATCATCGGCGACGTCGCCCTGGTGACTGAGGCGATTGCCCAGGGTGTCGTCGGGCAGGGTGGCACCACCGTTGATCTGCTGAATGCTGCTCGCTCGAACAACGTTGCAGCGCTTGAGATCTACCGCAACGCAGGTGCCCAGCTGGGGCGGGCCCTCGCCGGAATCATCCACACGCTGGACCCCGAGGTCATCGTCATCCTGGGTGAAGGCGTCGGCGCCTGGTCCTTCTGGGAGCAGGGCTTCGAACAGTCATTCCGGCGACACCTCATGCCCTCGCGGCGAGGCATCCCGTTCGTGGTCGAGCCCTGGACCGAAGACCAGTGGGCGCTCGGTGCCGCATCACTCGTCCTGGGAACACCCTTCGACGCGTCCGGCAACGCCGGCGAACAAGGACGCCTTGTGCGCGCCAGGTTCCACTCGACCCCTGTCTCGGCGAGCCTATGAGCTCCCGACGCCGGAGGAAGAACGTTGGCTGGGTGCTGTTCTTCCTGCTCCCCAGTGCCGCACCGCTGATTCTCTTCACGTTCGTGCCGATGGTCTCGTCGGTGTGGGTGAGCCTGCACAAGTGGAACCTGATCTCGCCCATGCAGTGGGTCGGCATTGACAACTACCGCAACCTGCTGACCGAGCCCAGGACCGCCGAGGTCTTCCAGCACACCCTGATGTATGTGGTTGGTTACCTGCCCCTCGTGTATGTCGGCGGGCTCGCTCTCGCTCTCGCGCTCAACCAGCGACTGCACGGACGGTCCTTCCTGCGGGCCACCTACTTCCTGCCCGTCGTGACCAGCTGGGTTGTCGTCGCGCTGGTCTGGAAGTGGATGCTCAACCCGACCAACGGCTTGGTCAACCAGGTCTTGGGCACCCTCGGCCTTCCCCAACCCGGCTGGTGGACCGACCCCACCTGGGCGCTCCCGTCGGTGATCCTGGCCTCGGCGTGGAAGGACCTTGGGTTCGTCATGGTCATCCTCCTGGCCGGGCTGCAGGCCATCCCGGCGGACCTCTTGGCGGCCGCCGAGGTGGACGGCGCCAGTCCTTGGCAGCGGTTCTGGCGGATCACCCTCCCCCTCCTGTCCCCGTCGACCTTCTTCGTGGTGGTCATCTCTCTGATCAACGGGTTTCAGGTCTTCGACCAGGTGTTCGTCATGACGGCCGGTGGGCCGGCTGGTTCCAGCCAGGTCGCCGTGGGCCAGATCTACGACCTGACCTTCCGTTACGGCCGGGCAGGTGAGGCGTCAGCACTGTCCTGGATCCTGTTCATGATCATCCTGATGATCACAGCCGTGCAGATCCGCGGTCAGCGCCGGTGGGTGCACTATGCGTGACTCAAAACGCTTGTCCATCAACAGGATCGGCCTGTACGTCGGAGTCGTGGTGGGCGCGGCGATCATGTTCTTCCCCTTCCTGTGGACCGTGGTCACCTCGATCACCCCCGAGGGAAGCCTGAGCGGCGGGCCGACCCTGCTGGTCAAGAACCCGACCCTGAACGCCTACCGGGCGCTGATGGACGCGATGCCCATGTGGCGGATCATCGCGAACTCACTCGGTGTGGCTGTGGTCTCCACCAGTCTCCAGCTGATCAGCGGCTCCATGGCCGCGTATGGCTTCGGCCGACTGCAGTTCCGCGGCAAGAACGCGGTCTTCGGTCTGTACCTGGCCACCATGATGGTGCCGCTGCAGGTGCTGGTCGTCCCGTTGTTCATCGAGATGAAGATGCTCAACCTGCAGGACACCTATATGGCTCTGCTCGCACCGTCCATCGCCTCGGCGTTCGGGGTGTTCCTGCTCAAACAGGCCGTGGAGGGCGTCCCGCGAGAACTGGACGAAGCTGCGACCCTTGACGGCGCCGGACATCTTCGGATCTTCACCATGATCGTCCTGCCACTGATCCGACCCGCCCTGGCCACCGTCGCCGTATTCGCGTTCATGGGCAGCTGGAACAGCTTCCTCTGGCCGCTGGTCGTCATTCGGTCCCCCGAGTTCATGACGCTCCCGCTGGGGCTGTCCACCCTGCAGGGCCAGTTCACCACCCGATGGGACGTCGTCATGGCCGGATCCGTCGTGTCCATCATCCCGATCGCCATCGTCTATCTCCTGGCACAACGCCACATCATCGCCGGCGTCGCAACGACAGGTATCAAGTAGCCCCCGACCTCACCCGCATCACATCAACCCGCATTGACCGGCTGTCACCCTGGCACTCGGCAGGCACCTGAAAGGATCATCATGAGTAACACCCGCTGGCGTCTCACCGCGCCTGCCATTGCCGGCATCGTCGCCCTCACCCTTGGCGCGTGCGCTCAGGGCTCAGCCACCAAGACCAACGAGCCAGCCAAGGCCGGTAGCGCTGCCACGACGTCCACGGTCCGGTTCATGGACTTCTCGGCCAACGATGGACATGAGAAGGACCTGGATGCGATCGCCAAGGCGTTCCACGCCGAGAACCCGAACATCACCGTCCAGATCGAGACCACCCCGTACGCGGACTACTTCACCAAGCTTCAGACCGCAGTTGCCGGTGGCACCGCTGGTGATGCGTTCGAGCTGAACTACGAGAACTTTGTCACGTATGCCAAGAACGGCTCCCTCGCCGGTCTGCAGGGTGTCGACTCCGCCAAGTACAAGAAGTCCCTGCTGGACGCATTCACCAACAGCGGCAAGCAGTATGGCCTCCCCGAGTCGTTCTCCAACGTCGTTCTCTATTACAACAAGTCCCTCTTCGATGCGGCCAAGGTGGCGACCCCCACGGCCGACTGGACCTGGCAGGAGGAGCAGGCCGCCGCGGAAAAGCTGACGAACAAGGCCAAGAAGGTCTGGGGCGACTACCAGCCGGTCACCTTCTACGAGCTCTACAAAGCAGTGGCCCAGTCCGGCGGGAAGTTCCTCAGCGACGACGGCAAGAAGGCCATGTTCAACTCGCCTGAGGGCCTTGCGGCCGCGAACTGGCTGGTCGCCAAGCCGGGAAAGATCATGCCAACCGAGGCCAACGGAGCGGGCACGCCGGACTTCGACACCAAGCTCTTCAAGGACGGCAAGCTGGCCATGTGGCACACCGGGATCTGGATGTTCGGCGCCCTCGCCGACGCGAAGTTCGGCTGGGATATAAACGTTGAGCCAGGCAACACCACCAAGGCGTCGGCCATGTTCACCAACGGCGTCGTGGTCAACGCGGCCAGCAAGAACAAGGAGGCCGCCCAGAAGTGGATCGCGTTCCTGACCGCGTCGGACGTCATGGTCAAGACCCGGCTGGCGACGTCGTGGGAGCTTCCGCCGGTCGCGGACGAGGCACTGTTGGCGCCTTACCTGGACCAGAAGCTGCCCTCCAACCGCAAGGCTGTGTTCGAGTCCCTGAACGCCACCGTTCTCCCTCCGGTGATCGAGCGTCAGCAGGAGATGCAGGACATCGTCACCAAGGAGCTCGGCAGCGCCGCCGCCGGCCGCAAGTCCGTGGCCAAGGCACTCGCAGACGCCGAGACGCAGGTCAACGCCCTGTTGAAGTGACACCGTTTGCCGGCCCGGGTCACGTGCGACCCGGGCCTGGCAATCGTTGCGACCCGGGTCTGCCACAGCAACCAACCCGGTAGGCCAACTCCCCGATCCTGTTGCGACAGAACCGAAACGTGAGCGATGACTTCCTTCCCTGACACTGACCGGCCGCCCGGTAGCTCCCTCCTTGGTGGCATCACCGATGACGAGCGACGAGTGCTGGTCGGGTTGGCCGTCCGTAGCCACGACGTCATCACCTCCCACCAACACGCTGGCGGGGCCTACCCGGCGTCACCAACGTTCTCGGCATACGCGGGCTATGCCTGGCTGCGCGACGGCGCGTTCACCGCCGAAGGAGTCTCCCGCTACGGCGACGTCGCCTCGGCAGACCGGTTCCACGTGTGGGCCAATACCGTTCTGGCCCGGCGCAGAGGCCAGGTCGACGACCTCGTCGCGGCCGCCAACCGCGGCGAGCAGCCACCGAACAAAGCCATGCTCCCGACCCGCTTCACACTCGACGGCGACGACGGTTCGGATCCCTGGTGGAACTTCCAGACCGACGGCTACGGAGCCTGGCTCTGGTCGGTCGTCACCCACGCTCGCCGCCACGGCCTTGATCTCGGCCAGTGGCAGGACGGGATCAACGTCGCCGTCGACTACCTGACCGCATTCTGGGACAGGCCCTGCTACGACTGGTGGGAGGAACACGTCGAGCAGCGCCACGTGTCCACGCTCGGAGCGATCCACGGGGGGCTTCGCTCGGCTCTCGATGCAGGGGTTCTCGACCCGGACCGGGCCCAGCGGGCAACCGCCGCCGCCGGTGCCATCAGGGCACTCGTGTCCAGCCAAGGCGTGGCACGCGGCCACCTGACCAAGTGGCTCGGAAGCAAGGCCGTCGACGGCTCGCTCCCCGCCTGCATCGTCCCGTTCGGACTGCTCGATCCCGGCGACCCGGTCGCCCTGGAGACTCTTGAAGTCGTCGCACGCGACCTTGACGTCGACGGGGGCGTGCATCGCTTCCGGGCCGACGTCTTCTACGGCGGTGGGCAGTGGCTCCTGCTGTCGGCGCTCCTGGGTTGGAACCTCGCCGCGCAAGGCAACCTGACTGAGGCCCTGAGGCACCTGCGCTGGATCGCCGCCCAAGCGACACCAGACGGCCACCTGCCCGAGCAGGTCCCGAGCCACCTGCTGCACCACCAGTCGCGCGCCGAGTGGATCGACCGTTGGGGCACCGTCGCCACCCCTCTGCTGTGGTCCCATGGCATGTACCTGATCCTCGCCGACGAGCTGGGTCTGACCAGGGAGGCGACTTCATGACGACACCGACGACACCCGTGCTGATCACCCACCGCCCCTACGGCATCGAGCACCCCTATGCCACGTCTCCCGACCAGCGAATCCCCGTCCTACCCCTCGTCGGTCAGGTGACTAGGCTGGGTGTCCAGGTAGACCCGTCGGTCACCCACGTGACCTGTGAGTGGCAGAACCACGCCGGCGACCTCCGTATGACGACGACGCTCGCTCTCGCTCCTCAGGAGACCTCCGCGGCGGCGGCGGCCGCGCTCGTCGGTGGAGAAGGGCATCTCGCCGAGGCGCAGGCCGCTTCTGTGGGCGGATCCGGCGGGTGGACAGTTGACTCCCCGCTCATGGAGTCCGGCGCCCGCTACCGCTATCGGTTCCACGCGTTCACCGACACGGCCACGGCGGAACAGTCGACGAACTGGTTCGACCTCGCCCCCGCGCGCTGGACCAGCGACCCGGTCGGCCAGCTCACCGGGCTTGGCGAACGACTCGTCCCCGGCAGCGTGGCCTGGCTCGTGTCCGACCTCGGCGTCCACCGCGTCAGATTTGCTCTGCCCCTGCGCGACGGGGACCACGTGGTCGGGTTCGGAGAGCGCTTCGACCGGGTCGATCAGCGCGGACACCGGCTCGACGCGGTCGTGTTCGAGCAGTACAAGTCCCAAGGCGCCCACGGTCGCACCTACCTGCCCATGCCGTTCGCCCATGTCATCTCCCCCGCGGGGGACTCGTGGGGATTCCACGTCCGGACCTCGCGACGCACCTGGTTCGACGTCGGAGCCACCGACCGCACCCAGCTCGTGGTCGAGTCGGAGCTCGCCGGCACCGCCACAGGTTCGCTCGACGTCGGCATCTATGACGGCGTTCCCGGCAGTGTCCTGCGCGCCTTCCTGGATGAGGTCGGTCGTGCGGAAGAGCTTCCTTCGTGGGTGTTCAGGCTGTGGGCCTCGGGCAACGAATGGAACACCCAGGACATCGTCATGGAGCGGATGAACTCCCACCGCGACCTCGAGATCCCCGTCGGCGCGGTGGTCATCGAGGCCTGGAGCGACGAGGAGGGCATCGTCATCTTCCGCGACGCCCGGTACGCCGTGAACGAGGACGGCACTGCCCACGTGGCCACCGACTTCGCCTACCCGGCAGAAGGCGCTTGGCCCGATCCCGAGGCCATGATCGCCGAGCTCCACGACCGGGGCATCAAGGTGATTCTGTGGCAGATCCCCCTGCAGAAGACCGACCCCGACCTCACCGGACAGGTCCTGGCCGACGCCAAGGCCATGGTCCGTGAAGGCCACGCGGTCCTGGAAGCCGACGGGACGGCATACCACAACCGCGGCTGGTGGTTCCCGAAGGCGCTCATGCCCGATCTCTCGGTGCAACGCACCCGCGACTGGTGGACCGACAAACGTCGCTACCTGGTCAAGGACCTCGACGTCGACGGATTCAAGACCGACGGTGGCGAGCATGCCTGGGGCCACGATCTGCGGTACGCCGATGGGCGCCGCGGGGATGAGGGGAACAACCTCTACCCGGTTCACTACGCCCGTACGTTCGGGGACCTGTTGCGTTCCGAGGGCAAGGCGCCGGTGACCTTCTCCCGGGCGGGGTTCACCGGATCCCAGGCGCATGGCGTGTTCTGGGCCGGCGACGAGGACTCAACGTGGGAGGCGTTCCGCAACTCGATCACCGCCGGCCTGACGGCTGCATCCTGCGGAGTCGTCTACTGGGGCTGGGACCTCGCCGGCTTCTCCGGCCCCGTCCCCGAGGCCGAGCTCTACCTGAGAGCTGCGGCAGCCTCCACGTTCATGCCAATCATGCAGTACCACTCCGAGTTCAACCACCACCAACGCCTACTGCGTGACCGCACCCCCTGGTATGTCGCCGAGACCACCGGGGACGGGCGGGTTGTCCCACTGTTCAAGCGGTTTGCCGATCTGCGCGAGCGGCTGGTGGGCTATCTGGCCGAGCAGGCCGAGGTCGCCGTCAGGACCGACCAGCCGTTGATGCGCCCGTTGTTCTTCGGTCACGGCTCTGACCCGGCCGTGTGGGACCACCCGTCACAGTTCATGCTCGGGAACGACCTCCTCATCAACCCCGTGACCCAGCCCGGTGCCGACACGTGGCAGACGTATCTGCCGCAGGGTCGCTGGGTGGACGTGTGGACGGGTGCAGAGCACACGGGCGGCCAGCTGGTGACCCGTGACGTGCCACTGGACGTCGTCCCGGTGTACTGCCGGGCCGACGAATGGCCAGCCCGGGCGGCCGTCTTCGGCTGATTCGGCCTTGGCTCTGGCGGCAGCGGTCCTGCCGCAACAATAGTCGTCGCAGGACCCCCGGGGTGAGGACTCGTACGCGGATCTTCCTGCGCCGATTGTTGTAGAGACTTCAACTAGATCTGAGGGACCATACCGGATCAGGGGAAAGAAGACAGTTCCCGCCTCTGGCGCATTCGAAGGAGAGACACATGGGCAACATGGAAACACGCAACATCGACGCTCCGCACGAGACCCGGAAGTTCCAGGCGAACGGCCACGCCGACGTGGTCACGCTCGGCGATTTCACCTTGATCAAAGGGACCTTCCAACCGGGCTGGCGGTGGTCCAACGACGTCAAGCCGATCGCCGGGACCGACTCCTGCATGTCACGGCACACGGGCTTCTGCGTGTCCGGACAGATGACGGTGCGCTCGGACGACGGCACCGAGATCACCATCGGGCCCGGGGACGTGTTGCGGCTGGAGCCGGGACACGACGCATGGACAGTGGGCGACGAGGCCTGCATCCTGTTGGATACGGCAGGCACGGGGTACGCCAAGCCGGCGTCCTGAGGTTCGCGCCCTCAACACGTTGACCCACACCCCCAAAGGTTGACCCAACCGGTCGACATACGTTGCAGTGCCTGCTCGTCCACCGAGCTCCAGGGGACGAGCAGGCACTGCCACGAAGGAGGGAGCGGCCAAGCACGAGCGCACCGGTTCCCTAGGCGAAGATGGGTCATTCGGCGCGCTGCCGCGATACGTTTTGTGCATGGTCCGACCCCACGCCGCATCACTCATCGAGGATGCCTTCCATCGACGCTCGAACGCCCTGATGCGTGGACGTGGCTGGGGCACGCGCACGATCAGCCACACGGGCTACGGCAGCCAGGACTTCGTGAGGGTCTTGGGCAGGGTGCTGCTGAGCCGTCTGGCAGAGCCGCCGGAGGTCAGCGTGGCGGACGGGATCATTCGAGACTTCAGGGGCACCGCAGACGAGCAGCGCGGATGGCGGGCCTTCGTCACCGCGGGGGCGATGAACTCGCCGGTCCGCGTCATCGTCGGCGAGCGCACGATGCACACGTTCTCGGACCGCAGCGGGTACATCGACGTGGTGATTCCTGAACCGGGTCTGGCTCCGGGATGGCACGCAGTGGTGATCGAGGCCGAGGGCGGTGAACCGGTCCAGGCTGCGGTGCTGATCATCGACCGCGAGACCCGTTTCGGCCTCATCAGCGACATTGACGACACGGTCATCTCCACCTCCCTCCCGCGCCCGATGATCGCTGCCTGGAACACCTTCGTGCGTCAGGAGACCGCTCGTCACCTGGTGCCGGGTATGGCGCCGATGTACCGCACCCTGATCAGCGAGAACCCCGGTTCGCCGGTCTTCTATCTGTCCACCGGAGCCTGGAACACCGCACCGACGCTGACCCGCTTCCTCAAACGCCATGGCTATCCGGCCGGTCCGATGCTGATGACCGACTGGGGGCCGACCAACACCGGGTGGTTCCGCAGCGGGCAGGACCACAAGACCGAGGCCCTGCACCGGCTGGCTCGCGAGTTCCCCAAGATCCGTTGGCTGCTCGTCGGCGACGACGGCCAGCACGACCCCAAGATCTACGGCGATTTCGCGCGGGATCGCCCGGATGTCGTTGAGGCCATTGCGATTCGTGAGCTGACGCCGGCCGAGCAGGTGCTCTCCCACGGCATACCGGTGTCCAACGAGGAGTTCGCCCCTCGGGTGCAACGTCCAGTTCCCGTGTGTCGTGCGCCCGATGGCTATGGCCTGGTGCGTCAGCTCCGGGCGCTGCGCGCCGGATCCGGCGACAACGCCTGACCGCAAAGTCAGGGTGGCGGTGCGGCGAGCCTGCGCGAGAATGGACGGGTGCCCGAGCTCCCCGAGGTCCAAGCGCTCGTGGACTTCCTGCGCGAGCGCGTCGATGGCTTGGCGATCGTCGGCATCGAGCTCGGGTCGATCAGCGCGCTGAAGACCTACGACCCAACCCCTGCATCACTTCACGGGCTGCCGATCAGCAACGTCAGTCGCCATGGCAAGTTCATCGACATCGAGGCCGAAGGGCTGCACCTCATATTCCACCTGGCCCGGGCCGGCTGGCTGCGCTGGTCGGATGCCCTGTCCGCCACCACGATCCGGGCCGGCAAGTCACCAATTGCCTTGCGCTGCAGGCTTTCTGACGGAAGCGGCTTCGACCTGACCGAGGCCGGGACGCGGAAGCGACTTGCGGCATACATCGTGCGTGACCCTGCCGAGGTGCCCGGGATCGCGCGTCAGGGGCCCGATCCGATGGCCGATGACTTCACGGTCGGCGACTTCGCGGCACTGCTGGAGGGTCGTCGAACACAGGTCAAGGGCCTGCTGAAGGACCAGGGATTCCTTGCCGGTGTTGGCAACGCCTACTCCGACGAGGTGTTGCACGCGGCTCGGCTCTCGCCGTTTGCGCTGGCATCAAGCATGGACGAAGAGCAGGTCCAGGGGCTGTATGCCGCGCTGCGAAGCACGCTCGCGAGCGCGGTCAGTGCTGCGTCGGGCAAGCCGGCCAAGGAGCTGAAGGACGCGAAGCGCGCCGGGATGCGGGTGCATGGGCGCACCGGTCAGGAGTGCCCGATCTGCGGCGACGTCGTACGCGAGGTGTCGTTCGCCGACTCGTCCCTGCAGTACTGCGCCACGTGTCAGACCGGCGGCAAGCCGCTCGCGGACCGTCGGATGTCACGGTTGCTCAAGTGAGAGAACCAGCCTGACCGCGACACGATCGGCATGTCTCGCCATATCTCAGGAATACGCGATACATCTGTATAGCCTGCGATCGTGGACCCCATCCGAAATCCGTACGCCCCGGGCGCCGGCCAGCGCCCACCAGAGCTCGCCGGTCGAGACGACCAGCTGCGCGCCTTCAACGTGGTGCTCGAGCGCATCGCCAGGTCCAAACCCGAGCGCTCCATCGTCCTGACCGGTCTGCGTGGCGTGGGCAAGACCGTGCTGCTCAATGCGTTGCGGTCGGCCGCGGTTCGCGCGCACTGGGGAACTGGCAAGCTCGAGGCACGTCCGGACCAGCGGCTGAGACGACCCATCAGCGCCGCCCTGCACATAGCGGTCCGCGAGCTCGGCCACCCCCAAGGCGACGAGGTGGACCACGTCCTCGGTGTCATCAAGGCCTTCGCCCAGCGTGAGGCGGCACCGAACGCAAGGATCCGCGATCGCTGGAACCCCGGAATTGACGTGGCCGCGGTGTCAGGGCGCGCGGACTCGGGTGACATCGAGATCGACCTGGTCGAGCTGTTGACCGATGTCGGCGGGCTCGCCGCGGACGTCGGCAGGGGCGTGGCCATCTTCATCGACGAGATGCAGGACCTGGGGCCGGAGGACGTCTCCGCCATGTGCGCTGCGTGCCACGAGATCAGCCAAAGTGGCCTGCCGCTCATTGTTGTCGGAGCCGGGCTGCCCCATCTGCCAGCGGTTTTGAGCGCCAGCAAGTCATACAGCGAACGACTCTTCAAGTACTCATGCATTGACAGGCTCGACCGTATGGCTGCCGACCTGGCCCTGCAGCTGCCGGCCAAGGGTGAGGGTGCGGAGTTCCAGCAGGAGGCCCTCGAGGCGATGTATGCCGCGACCGGAGGCTATCCGTACTTCATCCAGGCCTACGGCAAGGTCGCCTGGGACAGTGCCCCGTCATCACCGATCACCGTCGAGGACATCCGGGTCGCTGCGCCAGAGGCCGAGGCCGAGCTTGCCCTGGGCTTCTTCGGATCGCGCTACGAACGGGCGACGCCGGGCGAGCGCGAGTACCTGCGCGCGATGGCCGATGCCGCCCAGGTCGCCGCACAGGACCCGGCGGGACCCGGCCTGGACGACATCGAGTCGGTCTCGACCGCGTCGGTGGCGACCGTGCTCGACCGCAAGCCACAGTCGCTGTCCGTGGCCCGCGACGCCCTGCTCAAGAAGGGCCTGATCTACAGCGGTCAGCGTGGGCGGATCGCCTTCACCGTCCCGCACTTTGGCCGGTATCTGCGCGCGAACGGATGACCCCAGCCCCTCAGTTCTGGCGGGGCCGGAGGATGACGACCGGGATGTTGCGCGAGGTTCTGGCCTGATAGCCCTCGAAGTTCTTCGCCTTTGCGACGATGCCGGGCCAGATCTTCGCCTTCTCCGCGGCAGAGGCTGTCCGGGCAGTCATCGGCCGGTCGACTCCGTCGATCTCGACGCTCACCAATGGGTTGGCGACGAGGTTGAGATACCAAGCCGGGTGATGGTCGCTGCCGCCGGCCGACGCGATCACGACCAGTCCGTCATCATGGGGGAACCAGGCCAAGGGGCTGTGTCGTTCGACACGTGACTTCCGCCCGGTGGTGGTCAGGACGCAGAGCCTCAGGTTGCCGAGCCGGGCTCCGAACCTGCCATGGGTGAGCCGGATCAGGGCCACGTGGGTATCCGTGACGGCCTTGATGAGGCGGCTCATGGCAGAGGTCATGGCGGCGAGAATACGCGGGATGGTGGGGATGGTCGGGTCTTGGCTTCCGCTGGACTGCCGGTGCATTGGGAACCAGACTGCAGGTATGACCACCAGCGCGGGAGACCCGCAGACCAAGCTTGACGCCGAGACCGAGGCTGAGCGCGTGAGGGTGTTGCGTCGTCGCCGGGCCGAGCTGCTCGAGGCTATCAACGCACTTGAGCAGGCACTCGCCGCGCCGATCCCGGGCGGGCCGCTGGCTTGGGTTCAAAAGGTCTCTGCCGCGTTGTTGCAGCTGTCCGGCGACTTCCGCGACCACGTCGAGCTCACAGAGGGTCCAGATGGCCTGTACGGCGTGGTGATCCGCTCGACGCCCAGATTGACCCACCAGGTCGAGAAGCTGACCCAGGACCACGCCACCCTGACCGGGCTCATGTCAGATCTCCTCACGTTGGTGGGTCAGGCAGCCGGGTCGTTCGCAAGGGGCGACTCGATGCTCAACGATCTGGACGAGGTCCGGGAGCGCGGCACCACCCTCATCGCTGCCCTCGTTCGCCACCGCCAGCGCGGGGCGGACCTCATGTACGAGGGATATTCGGTGGACATGGGCGGACAGGACTGAGCACGGATCAGCGCTCCAACTGAGCACGGATCGGCGCTCGACCGGGGGCCGTATCGGCAGTGATGTGTCATCGGTGTCCCTGTGATCCCCTAGACTGATCACAGCGGTCCGCACAGTTCTGCCTCGGACCTGCTTTTTTATGTCGATAGCCACGCGCCGCGACCGCATGGGTTTGCGCCGGGCAGAACGACCCTCTTACACCTATGGAGTACCCACCTGTGTCTTCTGACACCACTTTCGCCAGCCTTGGCGTGCCCTCTTCCCTGACCGCTGTTCTCACGGCGGCAGGGATCACCATCCCCACCCCGATCCAGGCGGCGACGTTGCCCGACTCCCTCGCGGGTCGCGACGTCCTCGGCCGCGGCCGCACCGGCTCCGGCAAGACATACGCCTTCGTCCTCCCGCTGCTCACCCGGCTGGCCGCCAGCAAGACGACGCGCCAGCCCCGCAAGCCGCGAGTGCTGATCCTGGCGCCGACCCGCGAGCTGGTCAGTCAGATCGAGGCCGCCATGACCCCGCTGGCCAAGCCGCTCGGGATCAACAGCATGACCATCTTCGGTGGTGTCGGCCAGAACCCCCAGGTCAGCGCCCTTCGTGCGGGTGTCGACGTGGTCGTCGCCTGTCCCGGACGCCTCGAGGACCTGATGAGCCAGGGCGCCCTGACCCTGGACGCCATCGAGATCACCGTCCTGGACGAGGCCGATCACATGGCCGACCTCGGTTTCCTGCCCTGCGTTCGACGCATCATGGACCGCACTCCGAGGACCGGCCAGCGGATGCTCTTCTCGGCCACGCTTGATGCTGGCGTCGACGTGATCGTCAAGCGCTTCCTCACCAACCCCGTGACACACCAAGCAGACTCAGCCCAGTCGCCGATCTCGACGATGGCGCACCACATCTTGCATGTGCACCATGACGCTCGTCTCCCCGTGCTGGTCGACCTCACGTCGGCTCCAGGGCGCACGATGGTCTTCACCCGCACCAAGCACGGTGCCAAGAAGCTTTCCAAACAGCTCAACGCCTCCGGGGTCCCGACCGTGGAGCTTCACGGCAACCTCTCCCAGAACGCCCGAACCCGCAACATGGACGCGTTCCAGAGCGGAGCGGCGAGGACCCTTGTCGCTACTGACATCGCGGCTCGCGGCATCCACGTCGACGACGTCGCGCTGGTTATCCACGCCGACCCGCCGATGGAGCACAAGGCCTATCTGCACCGTTCCGGTCGCACCGCCCGCGCCGGCGCCGAAGGCACCGTGATCACGCTGATGACCGACGACCAGGTGGCGGACGTTCGCGACCTCACGCGCAAGGCCGGCATCAAGGCGACCACGACCCGGTTGGACGCCACCCATCCTCTGCTCAAGCAGCTTGCCCCCGGCAAGCGCACCTTCACGGAGCCTCTCGTCCTCACCGTGGACGAGGGCAACGCCTCCCGTCGCTCAGGTGGTGGCGGGGGCCGCTCCGGCGGCGCGCGTTCGTCCGGCGGTCGAGCCCCAGGTGGCCGGGCCAACGGTGGTCGGGCCAATGGCGGTCGAGCAGGCGCGCCCCGCAACGGTTCCGGTCGCAGTACGACCTCTGGCGGTGGCTCCTCGCGTGACGCAACCGGTGACTCGGCTCAGCGTTCCTCGGGCGCCAAGCGCTCGTCGTCGCAGGGTGGCCGGCGTGCGGGCGGACAGGGCGGTTCGTCCTCGGTCTACTCCACGTCCTCATCGCGGGGTGGCGCCGCTGCGTTCTCGTCCGGCTCCACCCTCGGGCGGCGCTGACCCCAACTGAGGGGCGGCGCCTCGGCATGGCTCTCTCCGACACCCAAACTTAAGCTTCCGTTCGCCCGTGGTATTTCAGCACATCGGAGCGCGGAGTGTAAGGATGGAGGGGTGCCAGGAAGAGTCATGCCGGTGTCGAAGCGCACGCCTCTGATCATCGCCCACCGGGGGTCCAGCCAGGATCTTCCGGAGCACACCCTCAACGCCTACCACCGTGCCATCGACGAAGGCGCGGACGTTCTCGAGTGCGACGTGCGGCTCACCGCCGACTCCCACCTGGTCTGCGTCCACGACCGCAGGATCAACCGGACCTCGAACGGCAAGGGCCTGGTCTCCACGCTGGAGCTGACCACCCTGGAGGGTCTGGACTTCGGCTCCTGGAAGGGGGCCAATGACGGCCAGGCCGAGATGCCGGTCGCCGATCGCGATCGCGACAAGCTGCTGACGCTGCACCGCCTGATCGAGATGGTGATGGGCTGCGGCCGCGAGGTCGGGCTGGTGATCGAGACCAAGCACCCCACGCGTTATGCAGGCCAGGTCGAGCGCGAGCTGGCGAAGGTCCTCAACGAGTTCGGGTTGAACCGCGCGTACCGGCCTGGCCGGCCATACGTGCGCCTGATGTCCTTCTCGCAGCTGGCGATCGCCCGGATGCGACAGCTGTGTCCGCAGGTGCCGCTGGTCTACCTCATGGAGGACTCGGTGCCCTTGCGGTTCCGCGACGGTTCGTTGCCCAAGGGTGCGCGGATCGCCGGCCTGGACAAGGAGATCATCCGACGGTGGCCCAAGACCGTGAAGAAGCAGCACGACCGCGGTCACCAGGTCTATGTGTTTCCGGTGGACGACGAGGCCGCCCTCGACATGTGTCTGGATCTCGGGGTTGATGCCATCATCTCGAACCGTCCGGCCTTCGTCCGCGACCACGTCGATGGCAGGGACTGACGTCCAACGGGGCTTCTGCTAGGTATAACGTCCGATATGTCCCGGGCAAGGACTACGGTCAGCGTGGGTGGGGATTTCGCCAACGCGAATAGCACGGAGGTCAGGATGTCAGCTCAGACCCTGCGCGTTCCGTGGGCGATGAGCTCGGCGGTGCAGGTTCGGCGCACATTGGTGTCCGAGCTGCGTGTCCTCGAGGTGAACGAGACTGTCATCGACGAGGCCGAGATCGTCATCTCCGAGCTCGTTGCGAACGCCATTCGCCACGCCCAACCCCTGCCGGACGGAATGATCCACGTCAACTGGGCCGTGAGTGACGGTGTGGTCGAGATCTCCGTGACCGATGGTGGAGGACCCACCACTCCGGCTCCGGCGCCGACCTCACCGTGGTCGGCCAACGGCCGAGGCCTGCGTATCGTTCGCAGCCTTGCCCATGAGTGGGGCGTCAAGGACGATGTCGGCTCCTGCACCGTCTGGGTCTCGCTCGGCGGTCCATGCCTTCGCAGCTTTCCCTGATCCACGTCTCGGCGCACTATGGTTGGCGACCATGGGCAAGGCATCCAGGCGTCGCACGGCTGACAGCAGGCATGTGCGCGAGAACCGCACGAGAGATCTTTCCGCGGGCCCCGCTCCGTTCGTGGCCAGACCCTTTGAGGGACTGACCGGCGAGACCGACTGGGTGGCGATGCGCGAGGTCGTTCCTGCCGCCACCGCCACCGTGACGTTTGCCGCCGGTGTCGTCGCGGCCGATCGCCCCCAGAGCGCAACAGTGGCAACGATGTTGCCGATGGCTTGGTCAGGACTGCGACGCATTGACGGTGCGGTCATGGTGGCGCTCCAGGCCGGTTCTACCACCGGTGACGCCAGCCGCGATGTCGCCCAGGTGCTGCTTACAACGGTCGCCGCCGAGCCCGGGGTGCCGCTGCCGTCGTCGCCGCTCGCCAGGCCCACGACTCCACGGTTGCAGGACGTGCTCGACCCGTCGGCTGCCTTTGAGGTCACGGTGCACGAGGGGTTCGACTTCTGGGTGGCTGACACCGACGACCTCGATGAGGGTGGCAAGGAGGCTTTGGAGCAGGCGAACGCCTCGGCGATCCCGACGACCAAGCTGACGTCCGCCCCCTCGGCGTACTGGTGCCGGGTCGGCAAGCGCACCTACCTGCGCTGGGTGCTTCCGCACAACGAGGATGCGGCGACCGACGCGCTCGCGCGGTTGCACGCTGCGGCGGCCACCTCTTTGGGCGAGGGCACCAGGCTGCTCGGGGCCTTTCGGGCGTGCGGGCTGCTGGTCCCCGTCTGGGACCTCGACCCGAGTCTGGCGGGAGCCGACTATGAGAGTGAAGTGGCACGGATGGCCGTCCGGCTCGAAGAGGCGCTGGCCCAGACCGGCACCCTTAGTGCCGAGGAACGACGGGCCCGCTCGGGTCTGTTGAGTCGCCAGGTCACCTTGCGCTGAGACCGGTCGCCATGGATCCCACGACGACGGTCGCTTCGGTTGCGGTGATCATCGCGGCCAAGGACGAGGCCGCCCGCATCGTGACCACGGTGTCCGCGGCACGACGAATCACCGGGGTCGACCTGGTGATTGTGGTGGATGACGGCAGCTCTGATGCGACTGGGCGGCTGGCGGCTGATGCTGGCGCTGTCGTGCTCAGCCATCCGCGCAACCGTGGCAAGGCGGCGGCCATGGCCACGGGAGCCAGGGCTGTCGCTGATCACGACATCAACGATCCGGCGGTGTTGGGGGGCGCTCGTCTGCTGCTGTTCATCGACGCGGACCTGGAGCACAGTGCTGCCAACGCGGCCGCCCTGGTCGCGCCGGTCGCCTCGGGCGATGCGGACATGACCATCGCGACATTGCCACCGCAGTCGACCTCTGGCGGCGGTCATGGCTTCGTGGTTCGGTTGGCGCGCAACGGCATCGAGAGGCTCGCTGGCTGGACGCCGACCCAGCCGCTGTCGGGCATGCGTTGTCTGTCCCGCGAGGCGTTCGAGGCGGCATCACCGTTGGCGCGCGGCTGGGGCGTCGAGGTTGGACTCACTATTGACGTGCTGGGTGCTGGGTTGCGGGCTCTCGAGGTCCCTTGCGAGCTTCAGCACCGGGTCACCGGATCCAGCTGGCGGGGTCAAGTCCACCGCGCCAGGCAGTATCGCGACGTCTGGCTGGCCCTCGCGGATCGCCGGGTCCGCAGACTGATCAGAGCCAGGGGCCGCCGTGAGCGCCTCACCTTCTGACAAGACTCTTGCGTGGCTGCGGCCAGCGGCGTTGGGCCTCTCGTTCGGCCTCCTCCTGCTGGTGGCGGCGGCTGGTCCATCGGCGGCGAAGCCCGGTCTCGGCCCTCGCGGTTGGGCTCCCGGCGACCTCCCGATCTCCCTGTCCTCGGCCGTGGTCACGGCCGTCCTGTGGACGGCATACCTGCTGGGAGCGGTGGCGGTGGTGCTGGGCCTGCGGCATGGCTCGGACAGCGCTGAGCGTCCGACCCAGCCATGGTCCCGGCTGTGGTCCAGGTCATGGCCGCTGGCGCTGGGTGCCCTGGCGTTGGTGACGGCGCCGATCGGCTCGGCTGACCACACCAACTACGCGGCCTACGGCCGGATCGCGGCGCAAGGTGGCGACCCCTACTCCGTCGCTCCGATCACCTGGGCGCTGGGTGGCGACCCGGTCACCAGCGCTGTCGAGCCCCCATGGACGATGGCGCCCAGTGTTTATGGCCCCTTCGGCACGGCGTTGCAGACCTTGAGCTCCCTTGTCGGACAAGACAATCTGCGCCAGACGGTCTGGTTCTGGCAGTTACTGATCGTGGCGGCCTGGCTCCTGGTCCGGATCCTGTTGCGCCACGTGGCATCCGATGACAGGACCTTGGCGCGTATCGACCTGTTGTGGACAGCCAACCCACTCGTGTTCGGCGTTGCGGTGCTCGGCGCTCACGTCGACCTCATCGCCACGGCGCTGGCGCTGACGGCGGTCGTCCTCGCGGCGCGCACCCCATGGATCGCCGGACTGGTCCTCGGAGCCACGGTCAGCACCAAGATCACCTATGCCATCGTGGGGCTGGCGATCCTGTGGTCCTGGCGTTCCCTTGCCCGAAAACCCATGGCCCGCAACATGATCGCGCTCGCCGTGTCGTCCTTGACCGTGGTCGCCTTCTTGCACCTCTGGGCTGGTCCCCACGTCTTCGATCAGCTGATGAAGGCCAGTAAGGGGGTGTCTCTTGCCACCGCCTGGCGCCCCGTCGTCAACCTTCTCTCCGCGGTGATGTCGCTGGACGCAGCCAGGACCGTGGTGTCTGTCGCCTCCGTCGTCACGATCGTGACGGTGGCATGGGCGCTGTCGCGTCTCAAGCTGCCTCGCCAGGCCGCATCGGAGACCTTGACCACCGTGCAGTCGCCGAAGTCGCACCAGGTCTCGCTCTCGCAACAGACGCAGTCGGCGATGACCGCAACGTTCGTGCTCGCAACGGCATACGCCGTCGCAGCCCCCTATGCGCTGCCCTGGTACGACGTGCTCACCTGGGCCACTCTGCCGCTGATGCTCGCCACGGCCCTCGACGGGATCCTGTTGGCGCGGTTGGCGGTGATGGCCCTGGCCTATGTCCCGGGTCGGGTGGTCGCGATGAGTCCTGACGTCGAGTCGCTGACCCTGGGCTTCCGCAAGGTGGTTGGCCCGCTGGCGGCGTGGCTGGTGTTGCTGGCTATCGCGCTCGCCGTGAGGCGCGGGTGGTCGCGGGTGTCGCGAACGTCTCGTCCTCGAGTGTCTTGAGCGCCAACACGATCAGCAGAGGTATGGCCAGGCCCGCTCCCACTGCGGGGATTGCCGTGCCCGAGTCGTTGAGCGCAAAGCCGATCATCCACATGACCAGAACGGCGATGAGCCCTGGGCGCAGGAGCTGGACCCGCCCGAAGGATCGACGCAGTGGTTCGGCGGCCCGTGATGTGGGCCGGGCGAGGACGTAGGCCAACACGACGAGGCCGACCGGGATGAGCAGCGACACGGGGTTGCCGAACAGGAGTGACCTGTTCTGGTCGAGCTTGCGGGAGATGATGTCCCAGGCGCCGCCGTCGAGGGCTGTCTGCACGAATCTGCCCAGGTGCGAACGGGACTCGGCCGGACGGAGCCAGTCCAGCAGGCCCAGAAGAAGGACGAACAGGCCGGTCCCCCCACCGACGGCCAGGAGTCGGCGCCAGGTCGCCTTGATCTGAAGGATTGCCATCATCAGGAGGGCCAGTGCCGGCAGAAGAGCCGGCGGGCCACCGAAGTCGCTCCCCCACGACGGGGCCGCGTCCACGATGATGGCGCACGACCCGATGACGGCCACCGCGGCGGCAGCCATGCGGGGCTGCCGGACCGTGAGGAGGTGGTTGCCGACGGCGATGCAGAGCAACAGGGTGGCCGTGGCAAACACCGCGAAGGTCACGTTGCCCATGCCATAGAAACGACCCCCGACCAGTGGTTGGAGACCCAGCAGCGAGGAGAGCTGGAGCCTCGACCCGGTCATCACGTCGGCCGCGAGCACCGTCACGGTCGACGCGCTGACCACGGCCAGTGGCCCGAACAACCGCTGGCGCCACGGCCCCAGGAGAGCCAGCAGCGAAATAATGGTGGCAAATATCGCGACAGAGGCGACGACGCTCACCAGAGGTACCGAGAAACGCCACCACGGAAGCAGGTTCGCGAGAAACGTCGAGACCGGGACCGTCGCGGCGACGGTCGTTGCCCGACGGGTGAACACCAGTAGTCGCTTTCGCTGAGGTGATGTGCCCCAACGGCGCCGCCAGAGCACCGCGGCGAAGAGATACAGCGCCAGCTGGATCAGTGCCCAACCGTAGAAGAACGGCTCCACCAGGCTGTGGACTTCGTACGAGGCCTCGTCAAGGTCGAGCAGGCCGGTCAGCCGCTCATCGGCCGACCGCTGGTCGTTGCCGTCGCCCGGCACGAACCGGAGCGGGGCGCCGCCCAGACGCGATGGGCGAGCGATTCCCAGGTGATCCAGAGCGGTCACCGTGACATCCGACAGCTGCACCAGCCCTGGCTGTCGGGTCGATGGCGACTGCAGCGTCCCGGCTCCGAAGTATGGCCCGGTGCCCGCGATCAGCCGCAGACGTTCGGTGACTCCGGCGTCGGAAAGGCTTGCGAGCAGGACGTCGGTCCCCGACGGTGCCGCCTTGATCACGGCGGCAACCCTGGCGTCGACCGCCGCGACCTGTTGGGCACGGGTGGTCGTCGGGCGCGACGCGTCCTGGGGGTCCACATCGGCGGGGTCGCGGATCGATCCGACGTCGATCAACGTCGCCGGGCACGCGGTCAGGGCCGAAGCCAGTGTCGACTCGTCGAACGGCTGGTAGCGGTCCACGATCCCGGTCGCCCGCGCCGCGCCCAGAGCCGCCCCGGGACCCACCGCCTGGATACAACCACCGTGGCTGGCAACCTGGTCGCCGAGCAAGCCGAGGGAGGCGTCGAACTTCGTGGCCGCCGCCGCCGCGAGGTAGTCGTTCCAGTGGGGCACCTTGCCGGCAGTCATGTACTCGGGCAGGGCTTCGCACGCCGGCTTGGCCCCGTCAGGTCCACCGCCACCGTCCCCGATGGCACTAACGTCGCCGGCTCGCTCCCCGGCGGAAAGGCTCAGCCAGCCGTCCACCGGACACGTGTTGGCATGCACCGAACGGACCGTCAACGTGGCTGAGGCGCCATTGCGCAGCAACGTCCAGAGTGCCGGCGTCGCTTCGGGGGAGACGTCACTCCATGACAGGCCCCCGGTGCCGACGACCACGATGGATCCGCTGAGGTCCTTCTTGGTTACGGCGGGAGAGGACGCGTCCGGCGATGACACCAAGAGACCGGCGATCACCAGAGCTGCGAGCACCGCGACGGCCGTGGCGGCGGCGAGCAGTCGGCGTCGGATCACGAGCAACAGGCTACGGGGCGAGTCAGCCCAGGATGGAGACGTTGGCGACTTGCAGCAGGGACGCGGCGGCGAGCAGCAGACACACGCTCCCGCCGATCCGGCGGACGGTGGCCAGCCTGATCCGCTTGAGCAAGGTTCGGCCCAGGATCGCGGCCAGCGCCGACACCGTGGCCAGGGCCAGGAAGGCCCCAATCCCGACCGATACCGGGTCCTGGTACTTCACGACCAGGCCTGCGGTCAGCAGTTGTGACAGGTCACCCCACTCGGCCACGAAGAGCACCAGGAAGCTGGCTCCAACAGCCCGCAACCCATGCACACCCCGCTTGGCCTTGGCCTCGAACTCGTGCTCGATCTCGGCTTCCTCGGCATCGGCTTTGCCGGCCCCGCGGATCAGGATGAAACCACCGACCAGGAACATCAAGGCGGCGAAGATCTCGACCGGAGTTCGTGGCAGCCGCCCGATCAGGCCGCCCAGGGTCACCGCGACGACGGTCTGCACCGCGAAGGCGGAGGCCACCCCGATCCAGACCGCCAGCGGCTTGTATCGCGTCGCCAGGACCAGCGTCGCGATGAACGTCTTGTCAGGAAGCTCGATGGGGACGATCAGCAGGAAGGCGGTGAGGGCGATGGCGAAGCTCATGGTGGCGTCGAGCCTAACGACGGCGCGGTCAGGTCAGGTTCTGGCCCTGACGAGCGGTCGGGCTGGGCCTGACCTGGCCGTCAGCTGGAACACTCGCGCGCCGGGGCGGTCAATCGTCATACGCTGCGGTCGTGAACCTGAGCCAGGACGCGGTGTCGACGCTGGTCGTCGTCGCGCTGGGTGCTGTGGCCATCGCCTTCGCCATCGCCGTTGGCGCTCAGCTGCGCCTCTCCCGCATACAGGCCCGGTATCGCGTTCTGTGGGCCGGCGGTGAGAAGGATGTCGCCGCAGTCCTCGCCGACCAGTCCATCGAGATCGCCCAGCTGCGCAGCGACGTCGCACGGGTTCGCGACACGCTCACCGGGTCGGCCGGAGACATCGAGCAGAGTCTTCGTCATGTTGCAGTGGTCCGCTACGACGCGTTCGGCGACATGGGCGGCCGGCTCTCCTTCTCAGCGGCGATCGTCGACGATCGCGGGGATGGGCTCGTGATCAGCTCGATCCACGCGCGCGGTGAGTCCCGCACCTACGCCAAAGGCATCGTGGAGGGCGACAGCGAGGTCACACTGTCACCTGAGGAGCAGCAGGCGCTCGCCGCTGCCCGAACCGGAAGGGGCGGCTCGTGAGCTCGCGCTACGGATTCCTTGGTCCCACAGGCACATTCACCGAGATGGCGCTGCGTCAGTGCTCCCAGGTGGCCGAGGCCGTCGATGCCGAGCGCATCCCGTTCGCCTCCGTGGACGCAGCGCTGGCGGCACTTCGCGCGGGCGATCTCGACGCCGCAATGGTGCCGATCGAGAACTCCGTCGAAGGCGGGGTCAGTGCCACGCTGGACGCCCTGGCCAGTGGGGACCCGCTCGTCGTGGTCGGCGAACAGGTCGTCCCGATCACCTTCGTCCTGGCTGCCCCTGTAGGGACTGGTTTCGCCGACATACGCACCGTGTCAACCCATCCGCACGCCTGGGCACAGGTGCGCGGATGGATGGGGGCACACCTTCCGGACGTGGAGTACCTGCCCGCCGCGTCCACTGCCGCAGCCGCCGCGGGGCTGGCAGCCGAGTGGCCGGCATACCAGGCTGCGGTGTGTGCGCCGGTCGCTGCGGCCAACCATGGTCTCACCGTCCTGCAGGAAGACATCGGCGACAACAGCGGCGCTGTCACGCGTTTCGTGCTCGTCTCCCGGCCCGGTCAGCTGCCTGCGCCGACAGGGGCCGACAAGACGTCAGTGGTCCTCTTCCAGCGCGAGGACCACCCGGGAGGCCTGCTCGAGCTGCTTGAGCAGTTCGCGGCACGCGGCATCAACCTGACCCGGATCGAGTCGCGGCCCAACGGTGGCCGGCTCGGTGACTACTGCTTCTCCATCGACTGCGAGGGACACGTCAACGACGAGCGGGTCGGCGAGACCCTGATGGGGTTGAAACGCGTCTGTGCCGACGTGCGCTTCCTGGGGTCCTACCCGCGGGCCGACAGTGTCGAGGCCCAGGTGCCGGCAGGTACGCACGACAGCGACTTCACCGAGGCGCGGAGCTGGCTACGGAGCCTGCGCAGCACCTCGACGCCCTGACAAGCACACACACCGACTTTGCTCAGTTCAGGCCGCTTCCAGGCGGACATCTCGACCCAGAAACCGGCCTGAACTGAGCAAAGTCAGGTCAGGTATCTGCGCAGACCGTGCTCACCGGATCGCATCATGTGGGCGTGGTTGCCGCGCAGCAGCGGCCGGATGGCGAACGGCGCGCGTCGCAACATCGGCGAGGTGACCTCCACCTCCTGGCTGAACTGGGCGTGGGTGACCGCCCCTTCGACGACGATCTGCCAGGCGCACCAACCTTGCAGGTCGCCATCGATGTGCACCCGGAGGATCCCGTTGGCTTCGTCCTGGGCGGCTCGGGCCAGGACCAGGTCGAGCGTGTACGGAAGCAGGCTGCGGATCCGCACCCGGCCGCTGTCGCCATCGATGCGGTGTATCTCGCGGACCTGTGGCCACCAATGTTGGTACTCCTCGACGTCGGCCAACGCCGCGTATACCTTCTCGCGCGGTGCGCGAAGATGCCACAGGTTGTCGAAGCGGTATGCCGTGGACATCGCTCAGCCCACTCGGACGATCAACGCGAGTGGGTCGACGGTCACGGACAGCGCGCGGGCCTGACCGATGGTGTCGCCGTCGATCTGGACTTCTTGAGGGCGGTCGGAGCGGATGGCTGCCGACTTCAGGCGGTGGTGGTCAACCCGTTGGTGGCCCTTGCGCTTCTTGGAGATGAGGCGCGCGGCGACTGCCACCCACCCGACGACTCCCGCGGGCGACAGGATGACGGCGTCTAGCCAGCCGTCGTCGACCTGGGCCTCGGGCATGAGCACCAGCCCGCCGGTGAGCTTGCCGCAGTTGCCGATGACGACCGTGCGCGCCCGGCGGCTGAACTCGGCCTCGTCGTCGATCTTGATCGAGACCTTGAACTGTGGGCCTCGCAGGTTCTTGGCGGCGGAGAAGGTGTAGGCCAGCGGGCCGACCGTGTTCTTCAGGCGTTCGGGTGCGTCGGCCATGATCGCTGCGTCGAAGCCGAGGCCGGCCATGATCAGGAAGATGTGTTCCTCGACCTTCTCGTCCTCGCCGGAGTGGTCCACGGTGAGCCGGCCCACGTCGACCCTCTTGTTCTGGCCGGTGAGCGCCACCTTGAGCGCGTCCTCGAGGTTGTCCACGGGAAGGCTGAGGTTGCGGGCAAGCAGGTTGCCGGTGCCGCCGGGAAGCAGGCCCATGGGGATCTCGGTGCCGACCAGTGCTGCCGCGACAGCCCGGACGGTGCCGTCGCCGCCCAGCGGGCAGATCAGCGTCGCGCCATCCCTGACGGCCTGGCGAGCCTGCCCGGTGCCGGGGTCCTGAGCAGTCGTCTCGACCCACAGGGGCTCACCCCATCCGACGGCCAGACAGCCCTTGGTGACCTGCGCCCGCACAGCCGCGAGGTCGTCGAACTTGGTCGGGTTGACGATGATCGCCGCAACGCGCTTGGGCGCCTCGGCGGACTTCGCTGCCCCCTCCGGACGGAAGTGCTCGCGATGAGGCCGGCGCCGGCCGAAGCGGCGAACGCCAGCCGCGGCAGCCTGGGCAACCTTGTCCCCTGAGGTGGCGATGACCAGCCATGCCAGTAGGGCGATGACGATCGCCCCGACGGCGACGATCGCGATCCATCCGGCGTGGTCTGTCAGCACGATGCGACGTTACCGGAAATCGGCCACCTCACTTTCGTCCGTGGCCGAACGACCTGCGCGAGGATGGCACCATGACGTCCCCCACCGGCCATGGCAGCGCACCCGTCCCTGCACCCAAGAGCCAGTCCGGCACTGCCTCTGACATCGAACCCGACGAGAAGGACTGGACCTGGGTCCTGCAGCGGCCTTGCGACGAATGTGGGTTCGACGCAGGCGCGCTGTCCGGTCGACAGGTTGCGGCGAGGCTGCGCGCCAATGCCGTCAGCTGGGCGACGGTGCTCCACCGCGCCGACGCCCCGGCCCGGCCGAAACCACAGGTGTGGTCACCACTCGAGTACGGCTGTCACGTCCGGGACGTATGCCGGGTGTTCGAGTCCCGCGTGAACCTCATGCGCCTGCAGGTCGATCCGACCTTTGAGAGCTGGGACCAGGACGCCACGGCGGTCGCGGACGCATATGGCGCTCAGGACCCGCTGGCGGTCAGCGTTGAGCTCTCGGCGGCAGCAGAGGCCGCCGCAACAGCATTCGACGCCGTGACCGACGGCCACTGGCAGCGAACCGGACGGCGCAGCAACGGCGCGACATTCACCATCGAGACTCTCGGCAAGTACTTCATCCATGACCTCACCCATCACCTGCACGACGTGCGCGGCTGACCCGGGCTTCCGGCATACAACGTGGTGGTTGGCGGTTATGGATGGTTGTGATGGTGGGCTGTGGTTGTTGGCTGTGCTTGTCAGTAATGGGTTCGATGACGGGACGGCGTCGCAGATAGGCTCTGGCGCGTGATCGACATCAAGCTCCTGAGAGACCAACCTGACGCCGTGAGGGCTTCGCAACGTGCCCGGGGCGAGGACGAGGGGATCGTCGACGAGATCCTGAAGGCGGATGAGCTGCGTCGTTCGTCCATCGCCGAGTTCGAGGCGCTCAGAGCCGAGCAGAAGGCGTTCGGCAAGCAGGTCGCAGCGGCTCAGGGCGCTCAGAAGGCCGTGCTGGTGGCTGCGGCCAAGGCCACGTCCGACCTCGTCAAGGTGTTGCAGATCGCCGCCGCCGACGCTGAAGCAGAGCTGGCGACGCTGATCCGCCGTGTTCCCAACATTGTCATCGAGGGCATCCCCAGCGGTGGCGAGGACGACTTCCGGGTCCTCGAGACCGTTGGCACCGCACGGGATTTCGTCGCCGAGGGCTTCGAGCCCAAGGACCATCTCGAGCTGGCCGAAGGTCTCGATGCCCTCGACATGGAGCGCGGCGCGAAGGTCGGCGGATCTCGGTTCTACTTCCTCAAGGGCGTTGGAGCGCGACTCGAGCTGGCGCTGCTGAACATGGCCATCGCTCAAGCTGTCGAGGCCGGCTTCACGCCGATGATCACCCCGACGCTTGTCAAGGCCGACATCATGGACGGCGCAGGGTTCCTTGACGCCCATGCCGACGAGGTCTATCGCCTCGAGGCCGACGACCTGTATCTCACCGGGACCTCCGAGGTCGCGCTCGCCGGCTACCACGCCGACGAGATCCTGGACCTTTCGGCCGGTCCGAAACGCTATGCCGGGTGGTCGTCCTGCTATCGCCGCGAAGCCGGGTCCTACGGCAAGGACACCCGTGGCATCATCCGCGTGCACCAGTTCCAGAAGGTCGAGATGTACAGCTACTGCCGGCCGGAGGAGGCGGAGGCTGAGCACCAGCGGCTGCTCGGCTGGGAACAGGAGATGCTCGCCAAGATCGACGTGCCGTACCGCATCATCGATATCGCCGCCGGCGACCTCGGCGGTCCGGCCGCGCGCAAGTTCGACTGCGAGGCGTGGGTGCCCACGCAGGGCCGCTATCGAGAGCTGACGTCGGCCTCGAACTGCACGACCTACCAGGCCCGCCGCCTCAACATTCGTGAGCGCGACCCCGAGTCCACCGGCACTGCGACCCGCCATGTCGCGACGCTCAACGGCACGCTGGGTACCACCCGCTGGATCGTGGCCATTCTGGAGAACCACCAGCAGGCCGACGGTTCCGTGGTCGTGCCTGCCGCCCTGCGGCCGTTCCTGGGTCTTGACGTCCTGACTCCGACGGTCTGATCGGGGCCGCTGGATGGCAGAACGACTGATAGCCCTCGACCTCGACGGCACGACGCTCCGGCACGACGGCTCGATGTCGCCGGCGGTTCGTCAGGCTGTCGGTGAGGTCGCCGACGCCGGCTTTCACGTCGTCATCGCCACCGGCCGTGCGATCCTGGCCACGATGCCGCTCATCGCGGACCTTGGCCTCGAGCACGGGTTCGCGGTCTGCTCCAACGGCGCGGTGACCCTCGAGCTGGACCCCGACCACACCGATGGTTATCGCATCCTGGAGACCGTGACCTTCGATCCGGGGCCGGCCCTGGAGATATTGCGCGGGTCGTGGCCGGACGCGGTTGTCGCGGTGGAGGAGCTCGGCGTCGGCTTCAAGGTGAGTGCCCCGTTCCCTGACGGAGAGCTGGACGGAGAGGTCCGCGTCGTTCCCTGGGAAGAGCTCGGATCCTCGCCCGCGACCCGTGTCACCTTCCGCAGCCCCACCGGTACGGCCGAGGACTTCCTGGCACTGGTCGAACGGATCGGCCTGCACGAGGTCAGCTACGCCGTCGGATTCACGGCCTGGCTGGACATCAATCCCGAGGGGGTCTCCAAGGCCTCGGCGCTCGAGCTGATCCGCCGCCGGTTGGGGGTCGAGCCCGTGCACACGATCGCGGTCGGCGACCAGCGCAACGACATCGAGATGCTGCAGTGGGCGGCACGCGGCGTCGCGATGGGCAATGCCCCCAATGAGGTCAAGGCCGCCGCCGACGAGGTCACCCTCCATGTTGACGAGGACGGGTTGGTTCACGTCCTCAGGTCACTGCTCGGCTGACGCCGACCGGCCAACCGAGCGCCGGGCCTAGCGGGACTGCAGCGCGTCGAGGGCCACAGCCATCGCGGCGCCTACTCGCCAGTCGAGCCGCCAACCGTTGGGCGCGGTTGGAAGCTCGACGTCGTACCGGTCGCGCAGGCTCCGACGACGGACGGAGCTCAGCACGATTGACCCGTCCGGTGCGGTGAAGTCGAAGTGGAACAGGAACGGTGAGGGCAGCTCGCTGACGATGGGCACCATCTCCCAGAGCCGCCGGGCGATCGCGACGTTCTGGTTGCGCTCCGTCCCTGTTGCCTGGAGCCCGTCGGTGGCGGTCAGCTGCCAGGTCGAGCGCAGCAGCGACTTCTTGAACTCCTTGCGGAAGCTGCCGATCGGCGTGCCGGCCGCGTCCGTGACGTCGTACGTCGCCGCGAGGTCCATGCGCTGTCTTGCCTTGAAGCCGAACACCGGCTGGGTGCGCGCCTCGTCCGCGTAGAACGTCACCTGTTCCTTGAAGGCCATTCGCTTCTGCTGAGCCATGGCGATCAACGGCCCCTCGCCCCCATTGGCATCAACCGACCTGATCTCGTAACGGTTGACCATCATCGTGATCTTCTGCTTGATGGTGAACCGGTCGTAGCCCGCGGTGTTGGTCATGTCGGCATTCTGCTGCACGCCGGTTGCTGCCATGCTGTGCGGGTCATGTCCGAGCTCATCATCACGTCGCCGGCCAACGCCCGCCTGAAGTCCCTTGTCGCGCTGCGACGTCGCCGCGTCCGGGAGGAGTCGGGGCTCACCCTCGTCGACGGGTATGACGAGCTGTCCCTTGCGCTGGACGCGGGCGTGGTCCCACGAACCGTCTACTACTGCCCGGAGCTGATGCTTGACCCGGACGAGCAGCAGGACGTCGTGCGTCGGGTGCAGGCGCTGGGCTCGGACACGCAGGAGCTGGGGCGGATCGCGTTCGAGAAGGTCGCGTACCGCGAAGGCCCGGACGGCTTCCTTGCCGTGGTGAGCTCAGTGGTGCGAACCTGCGCTGATCTGAAAGTCGGGCCTGCGCCGCTGGCCCTGATCTGCCAAGGGGTGGAGAAGCCGGGCAACCTTGGCGCGATGTTGAGGACCGCCGATGCTGCTGGTGTTGAGGCCGTCGTTGCCGTCGATCCGGTCACCGACTGGGGAAACCCCAACCTGGTGCGAGCCAGCAAGGGAACGGTGTTCTCGGTGCCGGTCGCGTCTGACAGCACGGCGGAGACGTTGAGGTGGTTGTCGGACAACAACATCGCGCTCGCGGCCACGACGCCGGAGACGGACCTGGACTACACGGACCTGGACTACACGGGGTCGATCGCGATCGCCGTCGGAGCCGAGAAGTACGGACTGACCAACGAGATCCTGGCCGCGGCGGCATACAAGATCCGCATCCCGATGGCAGGGCGGGCGAACTCCCTCAACGTGGCCACGTCGGCAGCGGTCGTCATCTACGAAGCGGTACGGCAGCGTCGCGTTCGGTGACCGCGTTCGGTGACCACGTTCGGTGACCACAGCCGGTGGTCATGGCCGGCAGAACGGACCCCGGTCAAGGGCGCCCCTCAGCCTGTGTCACGATGAGTCTTATGCGAGTTGACCACGTCTCTTATGCCGCCGAGAGGGATGGGCTGAAGGCTGCTGCGCGGCGTCTGTCCGAACAGCTCGGAGTGACGCCCATCGATGGTGGCATTCACCCCCGCTTCGGCACCCGCAACATCATCTTGCCCCTCGCGCATGAGCGCTATGTCGAGGTCGTCGAGGTGCTTGACCACCCCGCCTCCGACAAGGCGGCGTTCGGTCAGGCCGTTCGTGCCCGTTCCGAGGCCGGCGGTGGCTGGCTCGGTTGGGTTGTCCGGGTCGATGATCTGACCGAGGCCGAGAAGCGACTCGGCTACGAGTCGGCCGAGGGCAGCCGGCGCCGCCCTGACGGTGTCGAGCTCAAGTGGCGTCAGCTCGGTATCAAAGGGCTCATGGCCGACCCGCAGCTGCCGTTCTACATCAAGTGGGACGACGAGAGCGTGCATCCTTCCGTCGGCGCCACGACCGACGTCACCATAAGTGGCCTTCAGATCGCCGGTGATCCTGATCGGGTGTGCGAGTGGCTCGGCTTGCCGGCTGACCAGACCTCGACCGTCATCGACTTCACCTTCGTCGCGCCGCACGGCACGCCGGGTCTGTTGTCCGTCACGTTTGACACCCCCAAGGGCCCTGTCACCATCTGAGTCCCCTTACCGGGCGACCATGGGTGTGCGCTCGGTAATTGCCGCCGAGCCTCTTGTCATTAGCACCTCGTTCGCATGCGCTCGTGGAGCTCGAGGGCACCGCTGATGATCTCTCGTTGCTCGGGATTGAGGCTCGCGTGATTGATGACAGCCCTGAGCTGGCCCCGACGGATGGCCTGTCCCGAAAGAGCCGCTGGTCCCAGGGCGCAAGAGCGAGGATGATTTGCATCGTGCGCGGGGTGTGCTGACCCGCACCGAACGTACCCGGGAGGCACTGTGGACAAGCAGTTCTACCAAGGCTTGCTCGACCAGATCTCTGATGGCGTCTACTTCGTTACCTTGGACCGGCGCATCACGTACTGGAACGGCGGCGCAGAGCGCATCACCGGATACGGCGCCCACGAGGTCCTGGGACACAGTTGCGCGGAGGGGATCCTGCGCCACGTCGACGACGCGGGTCATCAGCTGTGCGTGCAGGGGTGTCCGCTGCTCGCGGTGATGAGGGACGGCAAGCCCCGCGAGGCCCACGTCTACCTGCACCACAAGGACGGGCAACGTGTCCCGGTCACAGTGAGGGGCCAAGCGTTGCGGGACTCGGGCGGAAGGATCGTTGGCTCTGTTGAGGTGTTTTCCTCGCGGCTGTCCAATCCTTACTCGGGCAGCGCCGGGTCCGTAAGGACGACTCGCTGGATTCCGTGACCGGCCTGCCGCCGCGACGTTTCGGTGAGCTGCACCTGCAGACCCTGATGCGGGCGGTCGCCGAAGGGGTCACCACGCTCGGTGTGCTCTACATCGACGCGGACCACTTCAAGGATGTCAACGACACGTTCGGGCACAGGACCGGCGACGAGGTCCTGCGCATGGTTGGACAGTCCATGGTGAATGGGCTCCGACGCGGTGACGTCCCGGTGCGTTGGGGTGGTGAGGAGTTCTTGGCCCTTCTACCCGGAGCTGACCCCGTCGGTCTGGAGGCCACCGCCGAACGGGTGCGGATGCTGGCGGAGAACTCGTGGATCCAGAAGGGTGAGGTCCAGGCGCGGGTGACCGTCTCGGTCGGCGCCACCATGGCCGTCCCCACCGAGACCGCCGATGACCTCGTGGATCGCGCCGACCGGTTCATGTATGCGAGCAAGCAGGGCGGTCGCAACCGCGTCACCACCGACAGCGGCGAACTAACCAGCGGAACGGATAGCCCCCTCCTTGGCACCGCCGTCCCTTGGGAGATGTCTGCTGAACGCAGCTGACTGGAAGCAGTGGTGGTTCTGGCCACGGCACGAGCCCCGGTCGCCGGGCGATACCCGCGGGGGTTGTTTGACTTCGTGGTCGGCGTCGGTCGCTGGTGGTTGCGCGTCCAGGCGTACGCGACCCTCTTGGTCACCGACCGCTATCCGCCCTTCTCGCTCACCTGAGGCAAACGGGAGACGGCAGATGTCGGCTGACAGAGTGATGGCAGTCGCGTCATGAGCGCTGGACGCGGGCGCCGACCGGCGACCCGGGGGCAGTCCCGAGCCGGCTTCCCTCCCTTGGTCGTCGCGGCGGCGGTTGGGTGGATCTTCAGGTCGCGTTCCTCTGTGCGGCGATCGCGACCGGTGTGCTCGGGTCGAACTGGCCCCCGGCGACGAGCCACTGGCTCGCCGCGCCCGGGGTCGTCGTCGCCCTCGCCGGAGCCGGACTGCTCGTCGGGGGCGGTGCCGGACTCGGCCGACAGCTCACGCCCTTCCCCAGGCCCGTGGCCGACGGGGCGCTGAGGCAGGACGGCATCTACGGGTTGGTGCGCCACCCGATGTATGGCGGAGCCTTGCTGCTGCTCCTCGGCTGGGCACTGCTCTCGTCGCCGCTGGCCCTGCTGCCGCTGGCCCTCGTGGCGGTCTTCCTCGACGCCAAACGGCGCCGGGAAGCGGTCTGGCTGGTCGAGCAGCATCCCGACTACGCGCAGTACCGGCTTCAGGTGCCGCGGCTCTTCATCCCCTGGGTCTGGTAGGCGGTCCACAGCCCGATCCCAGGACCGAAGGCGGTATGCCCGAGCAGCATGATGGAGCCGAGGCGCCGGGCGTCGCCACTGTGCCGACCGCAGCAGCCGTAGCCCATCGAGGGATACATGATGAAGAGCGGCAAGACAGCGGACGCGAGGCCGAACCCGATGGCCTTGACCGGGCCCGGTCGAAGACCCAGCCGAAGGAGCGCCGTGACGTAGGTCTCGGTGAGCGCGATCCCTGTCAGGTAGTGAGTGGCAAGGCCAAGCACGACCTCGCCACGGACCATCGGCGCCGTGGTGATGTTGTCGCTGCGACGAAGGCCGCGCCCGAGGCCCCCCACCCATCGGCCGATGAGGTCCACATCGACCTTCTCAGTCGCGAACACTCACACATCAACGATGCCAGCCAAGAGCCGATGGGATGGTGCCATTGGCCCATGTTCGTGGCCCGCCGAGGATCCTGGGCGATGCATCGCAGCTTGAGCTTCTGAGGACAGGGGACCATTTACCCTATCCACAGGGTCGAAACGGCATGCGATGGTTGTGGTGTCAGAGAGAGTTCCAGACGGTCGCGAAGGGATAGCCGAGATGAAGACTTCGATCGACAAGAAGCCCGCCCGGACCCTGACGGCAGCTGACCGGTGTGACCGCTGCGCGGCTCGTGCGTTGGTCGAGACCGCGTTGCCGCAGGGTGGCTCGCTGCTCTGGTGCGCCTACCACTTCGACTTCTTCGAAGACGGGCTGAACGCCGTCGGGGCCACCATCTCGGTGGACGAACGTCGTCGTTAGCCGATCCGTTTGGCCCAACTGTCGACGCGTGGCTAGTTTCCGCCCATCCGCCCATCCGCCCATCCGCCGAAGCGCCGTGTCAGGCCTTCTTGACCACGGAAGACTTGAGCTGCATCGCCCCGAAGCCATCCACCTTGCAGTCGATGTCGTGGCCGTCCACGCCGTCCACCAGGCGGATGTTGCGGACCTTGGTGCCCACCTTGATGGGTGTGGGGTTCCCCTTGACCTTGAGGGCTTTGATCACGATCACCGTGTCGCCGTCAGCCAGGACGTTGCCAACGGCGTCCCTGATGACGGACTCCGGTGCTTCGTCCGCGGTCGCGGCCGCCCATTCGTGCGCACACTCCGGACAGACCAACAGAGCACCGAGCTCGTAGGTGTATTCGCTCGAGCACTGAGGGCATGGGGGCAGGGCGTCAGTCACGGTGCTCAGGATAGTGGCGACCGGGGCGCGGAGCCGGTGCTGCGCATATACAGGGTCCGGGCCGCTCACCGGGATAGGCAGTCCTTGGTGTCACGAGTCACATCGAAGGGGACTGTGCCCAACCGACTTGGCCTCATCTTGCTCAGACGGCGACACTCGTCAGGCGGACACTCTGTCGACCCCGGCGGGCGTCCTTGCGCTGGTCACGGCCCTGCGAGAGCCCTGTGTGGTCGGCGTCGCGTGCCCTGATCACGCCAGGCGGCCAGTCGCGTTGCGGCTCAAGGACCTACTGAAATTTTGTGATGATTTGCCATATTCTTCCCTCCGGTATGCCCTATTTGTGCCTTTGTGGGGATGTCGAGATCTCACGGCCCGGACAGGCTGGTTGGCAGACAGTCGTGCCCAGTGGCATCTGCTCACGAGCACGAACACGAAGCCGGATCCATGGCACGGTCGCGCTCGCCTTCACGGGAGGCAGCAGCCCCGTTGGGTACTGGGTCTCCGGCAACGGCGCGAGCGTCACTGCCAGTAATGCGGGCCCGGTGTCCATGACGGCCCCGGCAGCAGCCGGTAGCTACACCTACACCGTGTGGATGCGCTCCGGCGTGGTCGCTTCCACCACTTACAGCATCACCGTCGCCGCGGCCCCGGTGGTTGTGACGACCACGACGGCTCTTGCGGTGACTCCGGCATCTCCTGTGGTGGCCCCGGGTAGCCCGACGCTGAAGGGTACTGTTACTGGTACCGGCGCGGCCGGCACGGTGGAGTTCTTCAACGGCACCACCTCGTTGGGTACCCCCAGTGCGATCAGCGCTGGCGTTGCGAGCAAGACGCTGACCGGTGTTGTTGCGGGCAGCTACTCCTACAAGGCGGTCTTCACTCCGACCGACGCGGCGGCTTTCACGTCGAGCACCTCGGCGGTTTCGACCTACGTGGTCACGGCCCCAGTGCCTGCGCCTACGGCGAGCTTCACTGCGTCGGCTATCTCCGGGATCGCCCCGTTGGCGGTCACCTTGACCGACACCTCGATCGGCAGCCCGACGTCCTGGTTGTGGGCCTTCGGTAACGGCTCGACCTCGAACGTGCAGAACCCGCCAGCGGTGACCTACACCACGGCAGGTACCTACGACGTCACGCTGATCGTCAGCAACGCGAGCGGTGCCAGCGCCCCGGTGACGCAGACCATCACGGTCACGGACCCGGCGCCAGTCGTCATCGCGCCGGTCATCAGCGCGTTGTCGCCCGCCAACGGAGCCATCGGAGACACAGTGACGATCACGGGCACTGGCTTCGGGACTCTTGGCACAGTGATGTTCGGCACGACCGTCCTGGACTACACATCCGCGGACGGCCTGTCGATCGATGTCGTGGCACCGATCGGGGTCCGCAGGGCCAAGGTCACCGTCACGTCCACTGATGGTGACAGCGCCAACACGGCATCCAACAGCGTCATCTTCAAGTACGACCGCATCGCGCGGGTGAGGTAAGCCAGCGCCGCTAACAGCACGATGAAGTAACCGGCACGGGCCGCTTGGTCATCGAAGGACTTGCGAGAGTTCGACGATGATCAGCGGTCCGTGCTGTGTCTGTCACGCCGTGAGGGAGGCGAATCCTGGCGAAGTCGCCACGCGACGGGTAGCTATTGCCCGTTGCGAGCCACCGATGGAGGAACGATGCGAGTGGCCTGAGTTCAGGCGCCGGGGCCTCGACGATAGACTTGCCCCGGCAATGGATCGCCTGACAGCTCAGGGCAGACCGAACGCGTAGAGCTTCCAGCGCATCCACATAGCCGATCGCCCAGACAGTGTGGGACGAAGCATCACTCCCCGTCAGTGCCGATCGGCGTCAGTGCCGATCGGCCGAAGTCAGACAGGAGGAGGATCGGTGCAACTCACCGGAATGCTGTACGGCGCAGAGCTCCTCAGGCACGTGGGGTTTCCGACCTCGGACGTGCTCGGCCCGGAGGCGACAGAGGATGAGATACAGGCACTGATCGACAAGTGCGGGTCGGTCTTCGTCAAACCGGTATTCAAGGGGGGCGTAGGCAAGAAAGGCAAGGCGGGCCTGATCGGGCGAGCCAATGACCTCCGGGAGGCCTTGGCGGAAAAGCAGCGCCTCTACTTCGCCGAGCATCGCCACGGCAACGTCACCGCCAAAGCGCAGGGCGTCACCTTCGAAGGCGCCGTTCCGGCCGAGTTCGAGGTCTACTTCTCTATCTCCGACTCCACCGTTTTCCGGGCCCCCACGATCACCCTCACCCACATGGGCGGCGTGGCCATCGAGGAGCTCGACAAGAAGTACGTCGCCCACATCCCGTTCGACCCGCTGACGGGTCTGAAGGCCTTCGTCATCGCCAATGCCCTCGAGGACATCGGTGCGCCGCAGGAGATCATCTCACCGCTGGTGCAGCACCTTCCGAAGCTGTGGGAGCTCTTCCACCACTACGGCATGACCGTGCTCGAGCTCAACCCGATTCGGATGACGCCCGGCCCGTCGGGCCGTCTGCTCCCGATCGCCTGTGACTTCAAGTGCAGCTTCGACCGGGACGACCCGCGCTCGACCCGGCTGGGCCTGCCCGCCAGCCTTTTCAGCGCCGACTACTCCGACTTCGAAACCGAGATCAACCAGCTACGCACCTATCAGGGCCAGAGCGACGTCTTCATCATCAACCCCAAGGGAACCATCCTCGCGCCGACCTTTGGCGGTGGTGCGAACTCGCTCGTCACCCAGGTGCTCGGCGACGACGCCATCATCTCAACGGACTTCGGCGGGAACCCGCCGTACGCGAAGATGCGGGAGGTCGCCCGGATCTGTTTCAGCCATTATCTGGAGCAGGCCAACGTCCTGTTTGTCATCGGTGGCAAGGCCAACAACACCGACATCTACGAGACCTTCCGCGCGATCGCCGATGCGCTGCGCCAACACTTCGTCGAGCACGGACCGACGCCGGTGTTCGTCGTCATCGGACGTGGTGGGCCCAAGCTGGTGCGCGGCATGGGCGCGTTCGCCGACACCATGGATGCGCTGGGGTTGCCGTACGCAGTTTTCGGATTCGACTCGGCAATCAGCGAGGTCGTCAACTACGCACAAAGAGTCAACACCTGGATGCAGGAGGGTGGTCGTGAGCAGCTCGCAGCCCACATGCGACTCGAGCTCGAAGCCTGAACAAGGCTCGAGCATTCATCATCGACGCCTCACATTGCGTGCACAAAGGAGCAAGTCATGAGCAGGAAGGGCGTCGCCGGCTTCCCCTACTACGTCGGCATCGAGTCCCTCGCGCAGGTGGCGACCGCTGAGGACACCATCTGCGTGCTGAACATCCTGGGCACCGAGTCGCGGCAGGTCACACCCGTGAGCCACGCCTACTCGGGAGGGAACGTCGTCTTCGGCACCTCAGCGGGGCACAAGGGCGAGGTGCTGGTCACCAAGGCGGGCAGCATTCCGGTTTTCGACAGCGTCCGGGAGGGACTTGACGCCGGGCACCACTTCAACACCGGAGTCGTCTACCTGCCGCCGTCGGGTGTGCGGGACGGGGTGGCCGAGCTGATCCGGGTCAATCCCGACCTGCGGAAGATCGTCATCCTGACGGAGAAGGTCTCCGTCCACGACGCGCGCGAGATCCGGGCGTTCGCGCAGAGCAACGGAATCGACATCTTCGGCGCCAACTGCCTCGGCGTGGCGGACTCATGGAACCAGATTCGCATCGGCGGGGCCTTGGGCGGCGATCATCCCGAGGAGTCCCTGATCAAGGGCTCGGTGGCCATCTACTCCAACTCGGGCAACTTCACCACAACAATCGCCCAGTACCTCGCGACGAGAGGGTGGGGCACGACCACGCTCATCTCGAGCGGCAAGGACGTCTACATCCACTTCGCGGCCGACGAGTTCGCCAACGCGCTGGCCAACGACGACCGATCCCGGGCCGCGGTGATGTACATCGAACCCGGTGGCTACTACGAGCAGAATCTGCACCTGACGAAGCCCGTGGTGGCGTGTGTTGTCGGGCGATGGAAGTCCAAGCTGACCCGGGCCGTCGGCCATGCCGGAGCGATGGGCGGTGCCGGTGACAACGCCGAGAGCAAAGAGCGCTGGTTCATGGATGTTTTCGACGTCGATGAAATCTTCACTCCGGAGAACCCTGTGGCCTCAGCCAAGGGCGCGGTCGTCATCAACATCGCCCACATCCCGCTCGCCCTCAACAAGGTGGCCGAGCTGAATGGCTTCGCCCCGGACTTTTCCCCGACCGGGGACCTGACACTAAAGCCGTGGCTTGGGAACAACCAGGGCCTGGGCCTGCCGCCCGAGATAGACCTCCCCATCGCAAAGGCGATGGCTCCCTACGACCTGCAGATCGCCCACCTCAGGGAACAGATTGGCGCCGTTGTCCCCAGGCAGTCCATGCGAGAGAGCTCGGGAGCCACCAGGATGGACCCGGCGACGCAGATCACCAGCGTTCACGGGTACTCCGTGCTGGACCTGGCCCGCCTGCCGTTCGAGGTCAACCTGGCGCTGCCGCTGGTGCACGCGACCGTTGGTGAACAGGACCGCGCGCTGCTGCACATCGCGGTGGCCGGCGAGACGAACCTCGTGGGCGACCCAGCGCTGGCCGCCGCGGACGCTGCCCGTGATGCAGGCAACGCACCAAACCTGGTGATGGCCGCGGCAGCTTGCATGATCGGACCTGGACGGGTTGAACGTGCGTTGCAGGCCGCCGACAGGCTGATCGACCTCTTCGGCTCCTCAGGCCTGCAGGACCCGTATGACGACTCCTTCGACCTTGGGCTGATCCCGGTCGACGACGAGACCCGGGCTCTGTTCCTGGCCACAGACCAGGAGGCCTCGACACGCGCTCAGGCCATGGTCGCGGCCGCTGATGCCGCCGGCGGCGGCTCGGTGTTCCTCAGCTTCGTGCAGTCGCTGGGCGGGCAGGTCCATCAGGACGGGGTTCTGGCAGCGATCGCCATGACCCTTGCCTGGGGACCGCTCATGCGCAAGCGCATCTCCCGGCTCACCGCTGCCACCCTGCCCTGGTACCTCCGTCTGTACGGCGTCATGATCGGCGCCACCATGTCGGGACCGCGGCATCGGGCGGGCGCACTCTGTGACATCCCCGAGGCTGAGCTGTTCGAGCACACGACCCTGGCCGAACTGGCTTTCCTCGCCCTGACCGGCAAGAAACCGACTGCCGGAGAGGTGCGCTCGCTGGAGACGCTCATCGGCCTGCTCATCTCCAATGGCCCGGGCGCCATCTCGGCCCAGGGCGCCAAGGGGGCGGTGTCCGCGGACGGTCCGCAGACGCCGGAGCGGGTTCAGATCAACAAGGCCATGGTCGGCTTCCTGACGCACACCGGCTTCTCCCATGGTGGCAACGGTTTCGAGGGCATGGCGTTCTTGCTGGACCGGTTCGCGGCCGTGGATGTCGGCGACCCCACAGACCCGGACCATGGGTTGGATCTGCGCGCGATGGCAACGGCCTACGCGCGGGAGTACAAGCAGCAGAAGGCCCAGGCGAAAGAGCTGGGTGCGGGCGGTCCGCCGGCCCTACCCGGCGTCCATCACCCGGTGTTCAAGGGCAAGCCGGTCAACTACGACCCGCGAGAGCAGTTCGTCGCCACGACCATGGCGGAGCGTGGTGAGTACAACATCTTCCACGACTACTTCCGGGAGCTGGTGCAGGCGCTCTTCGACGTTGGTGCCTCGCCGTACGTCTTCTGCATCAATGTGGACGGAATGATCGCTGCGCTGCTCTTGGCCTTGCTTTGGCCGGACTACCAGGCCGGACGCATCACCGAGCAGGAGCTGGAGACGGCGGCGTTCACGGTGTTCCTCCTCGGCCGCATGATGGGCGCGGCGGCAGAGATCGACGACCATCTCAACCGAGGCCGCAACATGGACACCCGGACTCCCGCCTCACACTGCAGGTTCGTCACCTGACGGCGCCGCCCCGCGCCACCCCGGTGTCGAGAGGGCAAACTGCCAGGATCGCCGGCCAGCTGGCACCGCGGGCGGCTTCGGTTGGTTCATCGTGAATCCCTAACTGCTGCAACGCTTTTCACGTGTGGAGCGGGTGACGGGAATCGAACCCGCACTGTCAGCTTGGGAATGGTAACTGTGCCTGCGTGGGCGCACGGCGGACAGGGTCAGGAGCACCCCTGACTGACTGTGGTTGTCCGTCAGGGATCGTTCGCTGATCGTTCGCCCACGCGAGGGGCAGCCGTGAACGTGGGAGTTTCGGGGCTGGTGGTAGCCCAACAACCGCGATGTCCAGCACTGCTACGACAAGATCACCCTTGGAGCCGAAGCCGGCACAGACGGTCTCCATCGAGACGCCGGCGGCCTTGGCGACCCGTCGCATGCTGGTGTCGGGCCACCCGAGCTCGCCGAAGAGCCGGGAGGAACAGTCAGCTGATCCGAAGTGCCGACATGCGGGGAGTCACGATGCCTTCAGCTCGCAAGGAAGTCGCGCAGCACCTCAGCAAACCGCTCAGGCTCGTCCAAGTGTGGAAAATGTCCCGCACCCACAAAGAGCTCCACCCGGCTGCCGGGGAACGCTTGGTGAGCGGTGGTCGCGTGCCAGGCGGGAATCATCCGATCCCGCGTGCCCCAGACAACCAGGGTGGGGATCCTGGTGACCATCGGCAAATGATCATGCGCAGTGACCGTCTGTCCGCCCGGATCGATGACGGCGCGAGTGGTGGCAAGAAAGGCGCGTCGGCTGTCAGCGTCGGCGAGGGACGTGAACCCGCGCCAGGCCTCGGTCACATCCGGACTCGGCCGCCAGCCCGTCCTGGCAAGGGTCCGTCCCACGGCTTCGGCCCGGACTCGCACCCAATCGGATGCGATCAGCGGCAGGACCCATTCGGCGCCGGGCAGCGTGGCCGCTCGGAGCAGCGGGCTCACGGACCGTCCCAGGCCTCCACTGGAGACCAGGACGAGACGACTGACTCTCTCTGGGAATAGGTAGCAGAACTGCAGTGCGATGCCGCCACCGAGGGAATGCCCCACCAACGTCACTTGATCGATGCCGAGTCGATCGAGCAGATCCCGCAAGGTGGCGGCGTGCGCGCTGAGCGAGTAGTCGCCCATCGGCTTCGCCGACGCACCGTGGCCGTACAGGTCAGGTGCCAGGATGCGGTGATCCATGTTCAGCGTGTCGACCAGGCGAGCCCAGCTCCGGCTCGAGTTGGTCAGTCCGTGAATGAACAGCACCGCCGGACCGTCGCCGCTATCCAGGTACGCGAACTCGTGCCCACTCAGCATTACCGTGCGTGTGGCCTCTCCGATCACGGCGACTCCTGTCATGTACCGAGTAGTAACCTACGCCAGCGTAGCTTACGAGGAGTAGGTTCAAGTGCTGGCCACAGACGAGCTCACCTGGGTCCAGGGTTGGGTCCCCGGTCGCTTAGGGCGAGCAGCGCCGGCGCTTTGCGGCGGTCGTCCAATCGCGGTCAAGGCAGCGGGCCAGACAGCGGGCGTCGCCTGGTTCGCTGAGCTCGGGGCTTGTGTCTACCTATAACCGGGCGATATATTCCAGTTATGCGTAGTGAAGCACCGGCGCTCATGCCGATCTTCCGGTCCCAACACCAGGCGGCGTTGCTCGCCTGGCTGCTCCTTCACCCCGATCACGAGTACACCCTCACCGAGCTCGCGAAGAAGCTCGACGTGCCACTGACCACGCTGCAGCGTGAGGCGCAGCGCCTCGTGGGTGCCGGGATCCTGCAGGACCGCACCCTTGGGCGGGCAAGACTTCTGCGCGCGAATCTGAGCAACCGAGCTGCCGCTCCACTCACCCAGCTCCTCGAGGTCACCTTCGGACCGGAGACGGTCATCGGTGAAGAGTTCGACCTGACCGGCGCCGAGCAGGTCCTGATCTACGGCTCTTGGGCTGACCGGTATCACGGCACGCCCGGTCCTCCGCCGAACGATGTCGACGTGCTCGTCGTCGGAGATCTCGACCGGGCCGACGTCTACGACGCAGCCGATCGGGCTCAGGCGCGCCTCGGCATGCAGGTCAACCCAGTCATCCGGACCCCTGAACAGTGGGCCAACGATGCCGACTCCTTGGTCCTTCAGATCAAGGCCTCGCCCACGGTCGACGTCACCCCCGCAGGGAAGGCCGCGTCGTGGGCCGCTGGCCCCGAGGCGAAGCCGAGATTGAGCGGCTGATCGCGAACAAGCAGCTGCAGCAGGTTATCGGGGGACAGGCTAACGGCGCGCACCTACTCCAGAAGGCGTCGCGCACCCTCGATACAGCGGGCGAGATAGCCGACCAGGACCCCGACAGCGCGTATGTCCTTGCGTATGACGCCGCCCGGTACTCCGGCACGGCGATCCTTGCCCAACAGGGTCTCCGCCCAACGACTTCAGGCGGGCACTATGCAGTCGAGGTGGCTTTGCGTGCCCAGTTTGGCGACGGGTTCCGGCCCTTTGGAGCGATGCGGCGACGACGCAACGAACTCGAGTACCCCACAGGGCCCGGCGAGACCACCACCTACGACGAAGCACAGAAGGCCATCCAGGACGCAGAGGGGCTGCTTCTGGCGGCTCAGCAGTTGTTGCCTACCCTCACCATCTTCTGACTGGGACCGAGAACCACTGCCGGAACGCGGGTGCTGACAGCGAGTCTGTGGCCCGCGGATGGCCCGCGGATCGTTCAAAGCCCATTTATGGTGGGCTAGACCCAATACTCATAACTTAGAACTACATCTGTGCTATTCTCGTTTGCATGCCACGAGCGGGACAGGTACAGGTTGAACCGGGCCAGCGGCTCAGCGACCGGGTTGCTTTGGGTGTGCTGACCGCGACGTTTCCTCGGCAGTTGGTCGACGAGGTCATCGAGGCGACCGGGCGCCGTGAGCAACGCAACCGGTTACTGCCAGCCCATTTGACGGTCTACTACGTGCTGGCGATGACGTTGTTCTCCTCGGCCGGTTATGAGGAGGTGATGCGCTCCCTGACCGAGGGGCTGGCCTGGACCTCCGACGGCCGCGAGGAGTACGAGCTGCCCTCTCAGGTGGCGATCTCCA
>DATCNE010000338.1:0-17868 GCA_036565395.1 Dermatophilaceae bacterium | reverse complement strand
GCTGACCGAGTACAGCCTGAGCGTCGACAACCTGTTCGTCTTCCTGATCATCATGGCCAAGTTCGGTGTGCCCCCGAAGCTGCAACAGACCGCCCTGATGGTCGGCATCATGATTGCCTTGGTCTTGCGCGGCATCTTCATCGCCGTCGGAGCCGTGGCGATCAACCAGTTCTCGTGGATCTTCTATGTGTTCGGCGCCTTCCTCATCTACACCGCAGTCAAGCTGGCCCGTGAGGGCGAGAGCGAAGACGACGAGTATGAGGAGAACATGCTCCTGAAGTGGGCCGAGACGCGATTCCCGGCCACCAACCTGTGGCAGGGCACCAAGCTGTTCGTCACGGTGAACGGCAGCCGCATCATCACGCCGATGTTCATCGTCATCCTCGCGCTCGGCACCACCGACCTGCTCTTCGCGCTGGACTCGATTCCGGCCATCTACGGTCTGACCCAGGAACCCTTCCTCGTCCTGACCGCCAACATCTTCGCCCTCATGGGGCTGCGTCAGCTGTACTTCCTCATTGGCGGTCTGCTCAAACGACTGGTCTATCTGGGCATCGGCCTGGCCGTTCTCCTGTCCTTCATCGGCCTCAAGCTGATCCTGCACGCGATGCACGAGAACGAGCTTCCGTTCATCAACGGCGGGCATAACATCACGAGCGTTCCGGACATCACGATTGGCCAGTCGCTCTCCGCCATCCTGACCATCCTGGCCATCACGACCGTCACGAGCTTGCTCAAGACCCGCAAGGACAACCGGGCCATCACCCTCGACTGACACTGCTCGCGGCGTTCTCCTGAGCCGCGTCAGATGTTCCCTACTGGTTTGTGGTCTCGGCCATGGCCTCGGGTGTGGACCGCGCGGACCTCACGCCCAGCACCAGCCCGCTCGCGGCGACGACACACGCCATACCGAGCAGCTGCGGGGCTCTGAGGTGCTGACCGAGCACGACGAGCCCGGCCACGGCGGCTACCGCCGGTTCGAGGCTGAGCAAGATGCCGAAGACGTGAGCGGCCAACCGCCGCAGGGCGATCAGCTCCAGGGAGTACGGCAGGACCGACGACAGCACCGCGATGCCGGCGCCCCGCCAGAGCGCGTCCGGCGTCCACAGCGCTGACCCGCCGGTGACGATCCCGACCGGAGCGACCAGCACAGCGGCGATGGTCATCGCAATGGCGAGGCCGTCCAGCTGGGCGAACCGTGCGCCGGTGCGCCGGCTGAAGACGATGTATGCCGCCCATGACGCACCTGCGGCTAGTGCGAGTCCCAGCCCGGTCAGGTCAACCTCCGCCCAGGGCGTGCTGACGATCCCCGAGATCAGGACGACGCCGACCGCCGCGCCGGCGACGGCGAGCAGGTCCTTGCGCCTGTGGGACAACACGGTGGCGAGGACCAGGGGACCGATGAACTCGATGGTGACCACGACGCCGATGGGTATCCGGGCTAGCGAGCCGTAGAAGAAGAGGTTCATCATCGCCAGGACCGCTCCGAAGATGATGACCACCAACCAGTCCGCGGTGGTCCGGCCTTTCAACCGGGGTCGCGCAATTGCGAGCAGGACCGCAGCGGCGATGGTCAGCCGCAACGTCACAGAGCCGAACACTCCGACGACCGGGACCAGCGTCGCGGCCAGCGCCCCGCCGAACTGGACCGAGACGACGGCTGCCAGGACCAGCAACGGCGCAGGGACGCGCCGACTCACTCCGTGAGCCCCGCGCCCCGCTCGAGCCCTGGCACCCGTCCCGCCCCGACGAGGCTGTTCCGGCGTGCTGGGGTCAGAGCTTCCTCGACAATCACCGAGTCGGTCTCGGGAGCGTGCAGCATGCGGCCGGGGCCGGTCACGATGCCGACGTGATGGGGCCGCTTTCCTTCGTGAGCGAAGAAGTAGAGGTCGCCGGGACGGGCGTCTGTTGCCGAAATGTGCTCGCACGCGTCGTACTGGTCATCGGCGTCCCGCGGGAAGATCACGCCGAGCCGGCGCAAGCAGAGGTGCACCAGCCCGGAGCAGTCCAGCGCCCAGTCGCACATCCCGCCCCAAAGATAGGCAAGGCCGAGGCGCTTGCGTGCCGCCGCGATGAACGCCCCGGCGCCACGACCACCCTCGAGGGAGTCCGAGCCGGCCGAGATCGGCGCGCGGTCGGGGACCTGTGCGCTGACATGGGCGGCGGGCAGCCACCCCGGGTACCCTCGCGGATCGAGAGTGCTGGGTTGCATCGGCGCGACCACCTGGAGCCACCCGTTGTCGGGATCGTCGATGATCTCCACGGGCTCGTCGAGCTCGAGCTGGGTGAGCGCTCGGCCATGGAGACCGAGTCGCGCAGCGGCGGCGTCGAGGTCGGCCAACCAAGCGACAACATCGGGATGGGGGGCAACGGCCGCCGCATCCACGTCGCGGGGCGACGTCGGGCTGGACCAGAGTGTGGTGACGGGCACGATGACGTACCTTCGGCTGCTCACGTCCGCCATCGTCACACGTTCGGGCCTCAGTTTGCGGGATGGGCTCAGCCTGCGGGATGGGCTCAGCCTGCGGGATGGACGCAGAGTGCGGGAGGGCCGGGGCGTGGGCGTGCGGCATACTCGCTTGTCATGTCGGACGTGTCGATGGGACTGCGCAGCGAGATCCGGGCTCTGGTGGCAGCGGCTCCGGGTGAGCTGAGTGTCGTCGTGGTCGGCGCCGATGGCCTGATCGTCGACGTGGACGGAGGTCGGGTCGTGCCGGCGGCGAGCACCATCAAGGTGCCGATCCTGATCACCGCTCTGGAGCAGGTGGCCCTGGGTGACTTGAGGTTGCAGCAGCCCGTCCCCATCGGGCCGCATCGGGTCGGCGGCAGCGGTGCGCTGTCATTGCTGCCGTCGGTGACGGAGCTTCCGTTGGTCGAGACACTGCGGCTGATGATCGCGTTGAGCGACAACGACGCCACCAACACGGTGATCGCGCTGGTCGGCCTTGAGTCCGTGGGCCAGACCTGTCGTCGGCTTCGGTTGGCCCAGACCCATCTTTGTCGTGCGTTGATGGACTTCGCAGCGAGTGATGCCGGTGTCGACAACGTCACCTGTGCCCTGGATCTGGCTCAGGTGATGGCCAGGCTTCGGGCGCGCGAGGCGCTGCCGGAGGCCGAGACCGTGGTGGCCCTCGACCTCCTGGCAGAGCAGCAGTTCCTTGACGGTCTGCCTGCGCTGCTGCCCGAGGGGGTGAGGCATGCCAACAAGACCGGAGAGCTGTCAGGCGTCCGTCATGACATGGCGTTGGTCGAGCACAAAGGCCGATGGGCAGCGGTCGCCGTGACGGCCACCGGTCTTGTGGGGCCGAGCGCAGGGGTTGATCGTGGCTCCACCGTGCTGCCAACCTTCGCGAACATCGGCGTTGCAGTGTGGAACTGGCTCCGTGATCCTGGCTCGTCGACGGGAGCTAGCGACACAGGCAGAACGGATGTCCTGCCGGGTCCGCGTAGACCCTGAAACCGCTGGTCTGGTCCGGGTCGGGCGCTGTTGTCGGCAAGAGGGGAGTGGCGCCCAAGGCGACGGCCTGGGCGTGAGCGGTGACGAAGTCGTCCACGGTCAGGTCGAGGTGCAGCTGCTGCGGTGGACCGTCCGGCCATCGAGGAGCCACATAGCTGTCGGTTCGCTGGAAGGCGAGCGAGACGCCGGTCCCATCACCGCTCAGGCTCTGCCACGAGTCGTCGCCGTCATCGGCGATGTCCTGACCCAGCAGGCCTGCGTAGAACTCGGCGAGGGCACGAGGATCGGGGCAGTCGAGCACGACGGTGTCGAAGCGGCCAACCGCGATGCCGGCGCCGGCGCCGGCGGCGGGGTCGTCGTCGGCGCGCGGCGATTCGGTGGTCATGCTGAGCAGCCGATCGGGCCGGCACCGGACGCCGAGGTCACGGTGGCGGCGCCACCACGAGCGGAGGTCGCGGTCGCTCGGACGCTTGCGCCGCCACGGGCGTGGAACCTGGCCAGCACCCACCTGGTCACCTGCTGGTAGCGGGGTGACAACCCGGTCGTGTCCGTGGCGCGGTGCCCGGCCGCAGCGACCAGCCTGTGGCGCTCGGCTGCCGCGACCCTGCCGCGGATGCGCTGGTCAGCCAGAACCTTTGACAACTGGTACGGGTACATCGTGTCTCCTCTGACTCCTCGTTCGGTGTTGGTGATGACCGGTTCCTCGGCCGCTGTTGTTGATAACCGGTAAAACCGGTATGCAAGTTACTTGTATTCCGCGCAACCCTCAAATTTGTTACACTGGTTACGTGCCTGAATCGACTGACCTCGTCCGTCTCGACGTCTGCGGCGACCCCGCGGACCTGATTGTGCGGTTCATCAACACCCTCGACGTCGAGGCTGGCACGGATGTGCTGGACACGGTCGACTCCTGGCAGACGTGGCTGTCCGCGCAAGGGCTCGACGCGGGCTTTGGGCGCGAAAGCGCACGTGATCTGGAGCAGGCTCGCGAGCTGCGTGACGACTTGCGCGCGCTGGCCAGCGGCACGCGGCGCCAGCAGGGGCGGCAGGTCGGGATACAGGTGGCGTTGACCGATGACGGCGAGGTCGAGCTGGGTGCGGATACGGCCGTCGGTCTCATCGCCGCGGCCGCCGCGAAGGTCGCCATCGAGAAGCGTCTCGATCGGGTCAGGATCTGTCCGGCGGACAACTGCCGATGGGCGTTCTATGACTCCTCACGGAACCACTCGCGTCAGTGGTGCTCGATGGAGGTCTGTGGCAACAGGGCCAAGGCGCGAGCCCATCGCCAGCGCAGCACACCCGCCTGACCCACCAGCTTTCGCGGTTGACGCGGCTGCGTGTCAACCGTCGCTATGGTCCTCCACCCAGGACGCAGCCTCGAGCAGCTGCAGGCCGACCTCGCGCGCCCGCTGGGGTGTCAGGTTCGGCCCGTAGTCCGCATCGAGCGTCACCACGACGCCATGTTCGCGATCCGTGCAGATGCCGACACTGGCCCAGCTCTTGCCCGAAACGCCTTCCACGGTGGGCCACCTCGGACCATCGTGTTCGATGGGCTCGTCGTTACCGAGGTGGTTGGTCGTGCACCAGCTCGGACACGTGACGATGACGCTCATGCTGTCGCTGCGTTGGCGCGGCGATTCCCGTCTGGGGTGTCTGCGGACGCATCTCCCTGCACGATGCCAATCATGATCGTTGCCCTTCCTGGAGGTCTTGCGGTCTGGGGTCCTGCGATCTGGGGTCTTGCGGTCCAGCCTCGGGCGTCGTCTTCACCTCTGACTGGGGCCGCCCACTCACGTTACGGCTGGATCTGAGCCAAGTGGTGGAGGTTGGACCTGTCATTTTCCAGGGACACGCGACGGCCATGAGCGTCGGGGAGAGGACTACCAACCCCGTTCGCGCCACTCCTGCAGGTGAGGGCGTTCGGCGCCGAGGGTGGTATCTGAACCGTGGCCCGGGTAGATCCACGTGTCATCGTCGTAGACGTCGAAGATCCGGGTCTGGACGTCGTCCAGCAAGGAGGCGAAGCGATCGGGGTCCTTCTGGGTGTTGCCGACGCCCCCGGGAAAGAGCGAGTCGCCGGTCCAGATGTGGGCGTGCCCGGTGGGATCGTTGTAGACCAGCGCCACCGATCCTGGTGTGTGCCCCCGCAGGTGGATGACTTTCAGGGTGACCTCACCGAAGGTGAGCGTGTCGCCGTGTCGCAGGCGCCGATCAGGTATGACGGGCAAGGCGTCCGCGTCTGCAGCGCCGGCCGCGGTGGTGGCATTCGTTGCCTCCACCACCTGTATGAGAGCGCGGTGGTGGTCCCAGTGCTGGTGCGTGGTCACGATGGTGTCCAGGCGGCCGCTCCCCTCAACAACCAGTGACAGAACCCGTGCCGGGTCGTCCGCGGCGTCAATGAGCAGCTGTGCGCCTGTGTTCACGCACGTCAGCAGATAGACGTTGTTCGCCATCCCCCCGACGCTGGCCTTGCGGATGGTCAGCAGGGGCAGATCCCGTTGGTCGCTGGCGCCGCCAGCGGTCACCTCGCCCGTGTACTGCGTGGGGCACCTCCCGTCAATGGGCACAATAGTCCGAAGTGACTATTGTTCGGCCTCTTCCGCGAGCCCTACGCTATTCGCAGTACAACATCTGGTATCGGTTGTTTAAAGGTTTGGTATCGGTTGCCTCAGGAACTGGTGACAGTCCGTCGCCAGGGGGAGAGGGACAAGCGTTTGGGTCGTGTGTCTCATACGACGCCGACAGACAGGGGTGCAGACACCATGGCATCTGTTCTAGTACAAGACGTCGCAATGGCTGTTCAGCCGACAAAGCCTCCCAGCATCGACACCGTGCGAGCGCTCTGTCATGACCTGCGCCAGCCCCTGGCGGCCATCCTGTTGCTGGCGGGGTCTGAGAGTGGCGACGTTCGCCACCGCCTGGACGGGATCCTCGATCAGGCCCAGTGGCTGTCCGACATGGTCGAGGGTGTAATCGGGGGCGCTGCGGACGACCCGCCGGTCAGCGTGGACGTTGCCGAGCTGTCATATCGCTGCGTGCAGCGGGCGCAGCCCACGGCCAGATGTCGAATCGCGTTCTTCGGTAGCGACAGGGCATCGACAGTTGCCACGCCGGTCGCGCTCGGCCGGGCCATCACGTGCGTGCTGGACAACGCGGTTCGTGCGGCCGGCCCCGGTGGGCAGGTCACCGTTGATGTGACCGGCACGGACGATGAGATCACCGTCAGGGTCATCGACAACGGCCCCGGGCTGGGGAAGGTGCCCAGCAACAACTCGCTGGGGTTGACCATCACCCGCGCCCTGGTATCGGCCTGCGGCGGCGCGTTCGAGCTGAGACCGGGCACCGAAAGCGGGATGGTTGCGCGGATCGCGCTTCCCGCCATCACATCCAGGGAGATGGCGTCATGAGACTGCTCGTATGTGACGACCACAGGCTCTTGCTCGACGCGCTGAGCATGGCTCTGACCGACAGGGGGCACACGGTCGTCGCGACGGCCCTTGACCCCGACGAAGCGGTGGAGGCTGCCCGCAAGCACAAGCCGGACGCGTGCCTGCTCGATGTGAGCTTCCCCCACGCCAACGGGCTCAACGCCATTGGCCGGATCCATGAGGTCAGCCCCGACACCAAGGTGGTCATGCTGTCAGGCTCGATCAGCAGGGGCCTGGTGGCGGACGCCATCGCCCAGGGCGCTCAGGGTTTTGTCGGCAAGGAGAAGCCGGTCAGCGTCATCATCGAAGCGCTGGAGATGGCATATCAAGGACACCTGGCGGTGGATCTGCTCCTGCTGCAGGAGGTCCTTCGACCTCACCCCGAGAACGATGACCCGCTGTGGATGCTGAAGTTCCTGACCGAGCGCGAGTGGGAGGTGATGCGCTGCATCATGGATGGGCTGAGCACCGAACAGATGGCCGAGCATCTTTGTGTTCAGCGGAGCACCGCTCGCACCCACGTGCAGAACCTGCTTACCAAGCTTGGCGTGCACTCGCGCCTGCAAGCGGCTGCCCTGATGACTGCCCACGCATCCGCGGAGACCTGGCCCGTTCACATGCGCTGACGCGTGTGACACCCTCATCCATTTGATGTAGATGCTGCTCCGACCTCTGGATGCTCCCATGCGGGGCCAAGACGTTGAGGATTGAGTTATGCAAGAGAAACGAATTCGCGTGGCGGTGATAGATGACCATCGGGTCTTTGCCGAGGCGTTGGCGAGCCGGCTTTCCGATGAACCCGACCTTGAGGTCGTCGGGACCGCCGCTGCGGCCGCGGAGGCCCTGGAGTTGTTCTTGCACAACGAGATTGACGTTGTAGCACTTGACCTTGACCTCGCTGGTGAGGACGGGTTGGCAGTCGGGCGTCAGTTGCGCGATCAATGGCCTGACCTGGGTATCGTCGTTGTCACTGCTGCGGCCGACGACTCGCGCGTGGCCGAGGCGGTACAGATGGGTGTCCGGGGCTGGGTGGCCAAGCAGAGTGCCATCGAGTCGTTGCTCGTGGCGCTCCGGGGTGCGGCACGCGGTGAAACACACCTGCCGGCGGCTCTGTTGACGCGGGTACTGGTCTCCCTCTCTGAGCGCAACAGGTCATCCACACCCGAAGCCGAAGCCATCTCGATCCTTACGGCACGGGAGCTCGACGTGCTGCGGTGCCTGATTGAGGGGCTGTCCCGCAACGAGATCGGCGCGCTGTTGCACGTCTCGCCGAACACGGTCCGGACCCACATTCAAAGCATCCTGCACAAGCTGAATGTCCACTCCGCTCTCACCGCAGTGGCGTTCGCTCGCAGGGCCGGAGTCGTTGGCCTGCGGGAGGACGAGGTGATTCCCCACAATGGCGCCCGTGGGTCGGTTCGGCAGACGGGTTCGCCGGCTCACGTCTCTTCCTAGTGGTGGGTCTACGACGGGCAACCGGACCGCACCTCAACCCCAGGAGGGCAACCTGGGCAGGCCAGCCTGGCTGGAGAGCCCAGCGCCATTGCCTCGCGTGAGCCAGAGCAGCAACGCGGCGTTGCTCCCGGTGACAACCTGGCTGCCGCCACCGATCGTCCATGTTTCGCCTTCGTCACTGCGCAATGTGACCGAGGGTGCCTCGGCCTTGGCCGTCATCCGACTCACGCTGTTGGCAACTGCCCGCTTGACGAACCCAGGGTCGGCGTCGGCGAACGTGTAGCCGGCGTCCAGGTCGACGTGATGGATGACGACCTCCATCAGCCGCAGCGTCGGCAGCTGCCCCCCGATCACTCTGCGCCCACCGCGCATCTCGACCTCAACCTGCTCCGGCGCACCGGCCAGTCCCGCCGCCGCTGCCGCAAACCGTGCCGCAGAGTCCTCAAGATCGGTGAGGATCTCTTGGGCACCCCGGGCCGCTCCAACCGCAATATCTGCATCACGCGCCTCGGGCGAGTCGTACATGGCCCGGGGGGTGCCGGTGATGGCCCAGCTGGCCAGGTTGCCCAAGCCGTCGGCGTTGCGGGCGATGTGTGACAGGACATGCGCCCGGCTCCAGCCCTCGCACAGGCTGGGACGCCCCATGGCTTCGTCGTCCAGGCCGGCAGCCGTCCGCATGAGCAGACTGGTCTCCTGAGCCAACAGCGAAAGGTTGTCGGACAGGTGTGAAGGCGTGTTCATCAGGTCACGGTACTTGTCGGCGCTGTCAGCGCTGTCGGTGCGGGCACATACGATTGCGGACGTGCCCGAAGTGACCGTCACCCCACCCCGATATGACCATGACCGCCTCGTTGTGCGCGGAGCGCGTGAGCACAACCTGCGCGATATCTCTGTCGACCTGCCGCGCAACAGCCTCATCGTGTTCACCGGGCTCTCGGGGTCGGGCAAGTCGTCTCTGGCCTTCGACACGATCTTCGCCGAAGGGCAACGTCGCTACGTCGAGTCGCTGAGCGCCTACGCACGCCAGTTTCTCGGTCAGATGGACAAGCCTGATGTCGATTTCATCGAGGGCCTGTCGCCCGCGGTCTCGATCGACCAGAAGTCGACCAACCGCAACCCCCGTTCCACCGTCGGCACGATCACCGAGGTCTACGACTACCTCCGGCTGCTGTTTGCGCGCGCCGGGCGACCGCATTGCCCGGTGTGCGGCGAGGCCGTCACCCGGCAGAGCCCGCAGCAGATCGTCGACCGGCTGTTGGAGCTGCCTGAGCTCACTCGATTCCAGGTCCTGGCGCCGGTGGTGCAGGGCCGCAAGGGCGAGTTTGTCGATCTGTTCAGCGAGCTCCAGGCCAAAGGTTTCTCGCGCGCTCGCGTCGATGGTGAGGTCATCTCCCTGATCGAGCCGCCCACCCTGGAGAAGCAGAAGAAGCACACCATCGAGATCGTGATCGACCGCCTCGTCGCCAAGGGCGGTGACACGGGTGCCAAGCGTCGGTTGACCGACTCGGTCGAGACCGCGCTCGCCTTGACGTCGGGCATCCTCATCGTCGACTTCGTCGATCTGGATCCCAAAGATCCCGCGCGCGAGCGTCGCTACTCCGAGAAGATGGCCTGCCCCAACAACCACCCGCTGGCCATGGACGAGATCGAGCCTCGCTCGTTCTCGTTCAACTCTCCGTTCGGCGCCTGCCCCAAGTGCACGGGCTTGGGCACCGAGCTCGAGGTTGACCCCGAGCTGTTGATCCCCGACGAGGACCTGTCCATCAACGAGGGCGCCATTGCGCCATGGGCCCAGGGATCAGGTTCCGCAGAGTACTTCCTCCGCGTCCTGACCGCCTTGGGCGAGGACCTGAAGTTCTCGCTCGACAAGCCGTGGCACTCGCTGCCGGACCGGGCCCGCGAGGCGATCCTGCACGGTCAGAACTACAAGGTCCACGTCAAGTACCGCAACCGATACGGCCGGGACCGTTCTTACACCACCGGGTTCGAGGGTGTGGTGCCGTTCGTCAAGCGTCGGCATGCAGAGACCGACTCCGAGTGGTCGCGCGAACGGTACGAGGGCTACATGCGTGAAGTGCCGTGCCCCGAGTGCGGCGGCGCCCGGCTCAAGCCTGAGTCGCTGGCGGTCCATATCGGTGGTCAGAGCATCTCCCAGATCTGCGCGCTCGCGATCGCCGACTGCGCCAAGTTCCTGGCTGAGGTCGACTTCACCTCGCGTGAACGCCAGATCGCCGAGCGGGTCATCAAGGAGATCGAGGCTCGGCTCGGCTTCCTGCTCGACGTCGGCCTGGACTACCTTTCCCTGGATCGTCCGGCCGGCACCCTTTCCGGCGGCGAGGCGCAGCGGATCAGGCTGGCAACGCAGATCGGCTCCGGACTGGTCGGCGTCCTCTACGTCCTGGACGAGCCGTCAATCGGTTTGCACCAGCGTGACAACCACCGTCTGATCGAGACCCTCACCCGGCTGCGGGACCTGGGCAACACGCTCATCGTCGTGGAGCACGACGAGGACACCATCACCACCGCTGACTGGGTCGTCGACATCGGCCCTGGCGCGGGGGAGCACGGCGGCAATGTCGTCCACTCGGGCTCGGTCGCTGACCTGCTCACCCACCCCGACTCCATCACGGGCGCCTATCTTTCGGGTCGCCGCGAGATCCCCATGCCCGTTGTCAGACGTCCTCAGGACGGGCGCAAGGTCACGGTGCTTGGCGCTCGTGAGCACAACCTGTATGACGTGGATGTCAGCTTTCCGCTCGGCAACTTCGTTGCGGTCACCGGGGTCTCGGGCTCTGGCAAGTCGACACTGGTCAACGACATCCTCTACATGGTCCTGGCCAACAAGCTCAACGGCGCGCGTCAGGTCCCCGGCCGGCACAAGACTGTCCATGGGCTGGAGCACCTCGACAAGGTCGTCCATGTCGACCAGGGGCCGATCGGGCGGACCCCGCGGAGCAACCCCGCGACATACACCGGCGTCTTCGGCAACATGCGCAAGCTGTTCGCCGAGACGACTGAAGCCAAGATCCGCGGTTACCTGCCCGGGCGATTCTCGTTCAACGTCAAGGGCGGTCGTTGTGACAACTGCTCGGGTGACGGGACGATCAAGATCGAGATGAACTTCCTGCCAGACGTCTACGTGCCGTGCGAGGTCTGCCACGGTGCACGCTACAACCGCGAGACGCTCGAGGTGCACTTCAAGGGCAAGACGATTGCGGACGTCCTTAACATGCCGATCGAAGAGGCATCTGAGTTCTTCGCAGCGGTCCCGGCCATCTCACGCCATCTCACGACGCTCGTGGAGGTCGGCCTCGGATACGTCCGGCTCGGCCAGCCGGCCCCCACGCTCTCCGGCGGTGAGGCTCAGCGCGTCAAGCTGTCCACCGAGCTGCAGAAGCGATCGACCGGACGAACGATCTACGTCCTGGACGAGCCGACCACCGGCCTCCACTTCGACGACATCAACAAGCTGCTCGGAGTGCTCCAAGGCCTGGTCGACAAGGGCAACACCGTCATCGTCATCGAGCACAACCTCGACGTCATCAAGAACGCCGACTGGGTCGTGGACCTGGGCCCCGAGGGCGGCAACGGCGGTGGCCGCGTCATCGCCGAGGGGACGCCTGAGCAGGTCGCACTGATCGAGGAGAGCCACACCGGGCGGTTCCTTGCGCCGATCCTCGCCCGGAGTGCCCGGTCGCCCGGCCGACCAGCGGGCATCAGCCCGACCAAGGCGGCTGCCGCGAAGGCCGTTGCCGCGCCTGCCGTGCCAAAGAAGGCGGCTGCGAAGAAGACGCCCGAGAACAAGACCGCCAAGAAGACTGCAGCGAAGAAGACTGTCGCGAAGAAGACCGCGGCAACGTGAGCGGTGGTCAGTCCTCGCCGAGGTAGGCCTTGCGCACTGCGTCGTTGACGAGGAGGTCCTTGCCGGTTCCCTCGAGGACGATCTTGCCGACCTCCAGCACGTAGCCCTTGTCGGCGAGCTTGAGCGCCGCCTGGGCATTCTGTTCGACCAGAAGGATCGTCGTGCCCTGGGACTGCAAGGTCCTGACGGTCTGCATGATCTTCTTCATCATCAACGGCGACAAGCCCATCGACGGCTCGTCAAGCATCAGCAGCTTGGGTCTGCTCATCATCGCCCGGCCCATGGCCAGCATCTGCTGTTCACCGCCGGAGAACGTCCCGGCCGGTTGGTCTCGACGCTCGCCGAGAACCGGGAACAGGTCGTAGGACGCGTCCAGGTCGTCCTTGATCCCGGAGTCGCTGCGGGTGAACGCGCCCAGCAGGAGGTTTTCCTCGACCGTCATCTGGGGGAAGATCTTGCGGCCCTCGGGGCAGTGAGCCACTCCCAGGATGACGATCTCGTGAGCCGCTGTGGCGTCGATCCGCTTGCCCTGGAACAGGATCTCTCCGCTGGAGGGCCGGATGAGCCCGGAGATCGTTCGCAGTGTCGTGGTCTTGCCGGCGCCGTTGGTCCCGATCAGGGTGACGACCTGACCCTCGTCGACCGAGAAGCTGATCTTCTTGACCGCGAGGATCTTGCCGTAGGCGACCTTGAGGTCCTTGACCTCGAGCATGGCCGTCATGGGGTGTCCTTTGCATCATCGTCGTCTGTGCCCGTGCCGATGTAGGCCTCGATCACCCGGGGGTCGGACTGCACCTCGTCGGGCGTTCCCTCGACCAGGGTCGCGCCCCTCACCAGACAGAGCACCCGGTCACAGAGGCTGAAGATGAACCGCATGTCGTGCTCGATGACCACCACGGCCAACCCGCTGTCCCTGATCTTGAAGATCAGCTCGCTGGCCTGACGGGTCTCCAGCGGGTTCATGCCCGCCGTCGGCTCATCCAGCAGGACCAGTTTGGGGTCCGTGGCCAGTGCCCGGGCGATCTCGAGACGACGCTGGTTGCCGTATGGCATGTTGCGTGCCAGGTGATCGGTGGATGTCCCGAGACCGACGAAGTCCAGCAGTTCCTGGGCCCTTTCCCGGGTCTCTGCCTCTTCTCGCTTGAACTTGGGTCCGTGCACGATCGACGTGAACACGCCAGCGTTCGTGCGGCAGTAGCGGCCCACCATGACGTTCTCCAGCGCCGTCATGTTGGCGAACAGCCGGATGTTCTGGAACGTTCGCGCCATACCGGCCTTGACGACCGCCCGCGGTCTGGGCGGCAGCTCGACCCCGGACAGCCGGACGTGGCCCTCCGTCGGCTTGTACATCCCGGTCAGACAGTTGAAGAAGGTCGTCTTGCCGGCGCCGTTGGGGCCAATGAGTCCGACGATCTCGCCCTCGTTGACGCTCATGGTCACGTTGTTCACGGCGACCAGGCCGCCGAATCGCATGACGACGCCCTCGGCCTGCAGCAGCGGCGCACCAGCCGAGGGCCTGGCTTCCACGACTTCAGTGGTCACGGTCATGTCACCACCTCGGCGATGTCGCCCTCGACCCGGACGGCAAGCACCTCGTCGTCCTCGTGGAACTCCAGCTGCCTTCGTCTACTTGCCACCATGCCTTCGGGACGGAAGCGCATCATCAGGACGAGCAGCAGGCCGAACAGAAGCAGGCGGTAGTCCGAGAAGAACCGCAGCTTCTCGGGGAGGAGCTTGAGGACCACCGCGCCGATCAGGACCCCGGCGATGGTGCCCATTCCGCCGAGGACGATCGCCGCGAGCAGGAAGGCGGACTCCAGGAAGACGTACTGGTCGGGCGTGACCGAGACGTCCTGGTGTGCCTTGATGGTGCCTGCCATACCGGCCAGGAAGGCGCCGACGACGAAGGCGAGGATCTTGAGCCCGAACACGTTGACGCCCATGGCCTCGGCGGCCTTCTCATCCTCGCGGATGGCCACCCAGCCGCGGCCGATCCGGCTGTCGTTGAGGCGGGCGAAGACCAGGATGATGAAGGCGATCAGCACCAGGAGCAGGAAGTAGTAGTTGGAGAATCTGGCCAGAGGGATCCCCAGGAGATCGTGGGTGTCACCGAAGTTGAAGCTGCCGATGGTCAGGTCCGGGATGGCAGGGATGCCGTTCGGGCCGTGGGTCAGGTCTGGGCCGTTGTTGCCGTCCAGGTTGCCCATCGACAGCCTGAAGATCTCACCAAAGCCGAGCGTGACGATGGCCAGGTAGTCACCGGACACGCGCAGCGTCGGGGCGCCGATGATGAGGCCGAGCGTGGCTGACACACACGCGCCCGTGAGAACGACCACAAAAAAGGGCGGATGCCAGCCGATGGTGGCGAACGCCGACGTCGAGAGGGTGGCCCCGACGTAGGCCCCCGCACCCAGGAACGCGATGTATCCGAGGTCGAGCAGGCCGGCCAGGCCGACGACGATGTTCAGGCCCATCGCTGCCGCGGCGAAGATGAGAACCTGGGACGCGATCGACATGTTGGCGTCGGAGCCGTTCTGGGTGAACGGGAAGAAGAACGCCACCGCGAACGCAGCCAGGGTCAGCACGTGCTTGTGCCTGGTCGTGACATGTCCCAGCCAGGAGAGGAGTCCCGCGCGGATCCCGGTGATCACCACACCCGTCACGAACATGAGGAACAGCACGAACTCCCACGCGTCGGTCAGACCCAGGGCGTAGGCCGCGCCGAAGAGGATCGCCGCCATGAGCACGACGATGACCAGGATCTCAGCCCAGCCGGGAAGCCGGGCGTGGGCAAGGTCGCGGGTTTCCCTTGGCACGACCAGTCCTGCGGCGGCAAAGAGCAAGAACGCTCCGAGGAACGAGACCCAGCCACCCAGTTTGATGTTGATCAGGCCGCCGGCCTCAACCGTGATCGCCATCAGGACCATGGTCATGAAGAGGAGGGCCCAGGTGGCCAAAGCACGAAGAGCCAGGGCCGTATCGGCCCATTGGCCCAGGGATGTCAACGGACCCTGGTGCGCCAGGAGCAGGATCACGGCGAGCAGCGCCAGCGCGATGGCCATGATCTGCAGGCCGCCGGGGTTGAAGCTGATGGAGAGGTCGCCCAGGACCTGCGGGTCGTAGCTCCAGGAGAGCAGGGACCCGATGATGAGCAGACCGGCGCCGACCAGGCCCAGATGCACAGCCTTGGAACCGTGTTTGACAACAACGGCCTCGGGGATCTTCGGGATTGTGATCATGCGCGGTCCACCGCCTTCGCACCGAGCAGGCCTTGTGGTCGGAACACCAGAACAAGGATGAGCAGGACGAAGGCCCACACGTCCTTCCATGGGCTGCCGCCAAACTGGCCGGGGATGTACTGCGTTGCCATGCCTTCAACGATGCCCAGGACCAGGCCACCGACGACAGCACCCTGGATGTTTCCGATGCCACCCAGAACCGCTGCGGTGAAGGCCTTGAGGCCGGCCAGGAAGCCCATCCGGAACCCGATGTTGTGGTTCTGCAGACCTTGGGCCACCCCGGCAATCCCTGCCAGGATCGCGCCGAGGGCGAACGCGACCACGATGATGCGGTCGACGTTGATGCCCATCAGGCGAGCCGTGTCCGCGTCCTGGGACACGGCCTGCATGCCCCTGCCCATCTTGGTGCGGTTGATGAAGTACCACAGGAGGGCTGAGCACATCAGCAGGGCGCCGACGGTGAAGATCGCCTCCCGCTGGATGGTCACGCCGCCGACCTCGAAAGCTTTTCCGGTCACGACGTCGATCGAGGGAAACGGGATACTGGACTTCGCGTCCGGCAGGTTGAAGGGGTTCCAGCTCGTGAAGGGTAGGTGGTCGTAGTTCAGGCGGACGATCTCCTGCAGGAAGACCGAGATGCCGATGGCGGTGATCAGCGGAGCCAGCCGCGGTGCGTTGCGTAGCGGTCGATAGGCGAATCGCTCCATCAGGACGGCCGTGCCGACGGAAGCGATGATGGCGCCGACGATCATGAATGGCAGTATCCAGAAGGAGGTTTGCCCCCGGAAGAGCACCAGAGACGTCGTCAGAGCACCGAATGCGCCGATCATGAAGACCTCGCCGTGGGCGAAGTTGATCAGCTGCAGGATGCCGTAGACGACGGTGTATCCGACGGCGATCAGCGCGTACAGCGATCCCAGGGTCAGCCCGTTCACAAGCTGTTGGACAAACGTGTCCACTCTGTCAACCTCCAGTGATCAAAAATTCAACAAGGCCGCAGGAGCGGGCACCGCCCACTCCTGCGGCCTCGAGGGTCGACTTACTTGAATGCCTCGGTGCTCACCGGAGCCCAAGCACCGGAGACGACCTTGTAGACGGTCAGCACCCGGCTGGTGCTGTCGCCGTACTGGTCGAACGACACATGGCCGGTCACGCCCTCGAAGGAGACCTTGCCCAGCGCGTCGATGGTGGCCTGACGCACTGAGGCGACGTCCTTGGCGCCCTTCAGGGACACCTTGAGCGCGTTGATGATGGAGTTGGCGGCATCGAACGAGTATGCGCCATAAGCAGCCGCAGGCTCCTTGTAACCAGCCGCTGCGTAGTCGGCAAGGAACGTCTTGCCGGCGGCTAGCTGGTCGGTCGGTGCGCCGACGGACGTGGCGAGGTCACCGGCCGAGGTCGTCCCAGCAAGCGCGATGTACTTCGGGTCGTAGATGCCGTCGCCGCCCATCAGCGGGATGTTGAGGCCGGCAGCCTTCATCTGCTGCGAGAGTGGACCAGCCTGGGGGTACTGACCGCCGTAGTAGACGGCCTGGGGCCCCTTGGGCTTCACCTTGGAGATGACGGCGTTGAAGTTTGACTCGTCGGGGTTGATCGTCTCAGCACCAACGACGGTGCCGCCGAGCTTGGTGAACTCGCCGGTGAACGCCTCGACCAGTCCCTGGCCGTAGGTCAGCTTGTCGTGGATCGTCGCGACCTTCTTGATGCCGGCCTTGAACAGGTACTGCGCCGCGAACGGACCCTGGATGGCGTCCGTGGTGCAGGTGCGGAAGTACGTGTCGTAGGTCCGCTTCGGCGCCGTCTTGAAGTTGGCGCCCTGGGTCAGCGTCGGGTTGGTGTTGGCCGGAGAGACCTGGACGATCTTGGCGGTGGCCAGCACCGGCGTGGTGCTCTGGGAGACGCTGGAGTTCAGGTTGCCCACGACCCCGGCGACCTGGGCATCACCGGCAAAAGCGGTGGCGGCGTTCTTGCCGACGTCGGGCTTGGCCTCGTCGTCCTTGGCCTCGACCTTGAGGGTCCAGCCGGGGATCGCGTTGTTGGCGTTCGCCTGCTTGACCGCGAGCTCGACAGAGTGCTGGATGCCCAGGCCAAGGGCGGACAGGTCGCCGGACAACGGTGCCATGATGCCGATGACGGCGATCTTGTTGCCACTCGTTGTGCCGGTGCCTGTGTCGCTTCGGGAGCCGCATGCTGACAAGGCCAGCGCCGCGACCATCAGCGACGCTCCGACCCGTACCACGGAACGCTGATGCAAGGTTCCTCCTGATTAGTCATCCTGATTAGTCATCGACCGGAGAGCCCGGGCTGCCGCGAAACCCGCGGGATGCTGAAGAGTAACGTCAGAGTAGTGATATTTGGCAGGTTCTAGGGCCATGTGTTGCAGTGTCGTTATGCGACAGGTCTGCGTGGTCCCTCCCTCCTCGTAGA
>DATCNE010000337.1:0-3945 GCA_036565395.1 Dermatophilaceae bacterium | reverse complement strand
TCGACTGCCCGCTTGTTGTCGCGCCGCAGCCCGCCCCGGCTCCGCAGACCGCCGCCCACGGCACCTCGTCGGCGTACGCACCGCTCCCGACCTACTAGCACGGGGCAGCTGGCCACTTCACAACATGCAGACTTCTTCAAGTCGTGTGGTGGTCGCGGGACACGACGTCGATGTCGAGCCGTCGAACATGTCGCAGCAGCTGGGGGTGCTGCGGCGAGCGGGCCTGGTCACATCCTCGCGCGAGGGGTCGACGGTGCTCTACACCCTGTCGACCCCGGACGTCGCCGATCTGCTCAGGTCCGCGAGGCACATCCTCGCCTCGATGATCACCAGCCAGGACGAGTTGCTTGCAGCACTTCGCTCGACGGAGGACGCGGTGTGAGCCGCGACGCCACACCGATCGTCACGGCACTTAGGGCTCGCGCAGAAATAAAGTCCAGTCGCTAGGGCGTGTCGCGAGGCAGCAGGGTGTAGTTCCAGTCGCCGTGGAAGTCGTGCCGAACCAGGGGTAGGGCGGCGATGTCTTTGTCGCTGTAGCTGATGCCGATCGGGTATTGGCCGGTGTCCAGGGCGGCGCGCACGCTCAGACCTGTTGCGGTGCTGGTGTTGGCGATCAGGTCGACGATGACTTGGTGGCTGGTCAGCGGCCGCCCTCGCCAGTTCAGGGTGATCTGGGAGAACAGCCGGTGCTCGATCTTGTTCCACTTGCTGGTGCCGGGCGGTAGGTGGGCAACGGTCACCCTCAGGCCGGTCTCGGCGGCGAAACGGGCGAGTTCGATCTTCCAAGCTCGGACCCGTGATCCGTTGGAGCCACCGCCGTCGGCGCAGATCAGTAGCCGTTGCGCGCTCGGGTAGCGGGCGCGTCCGACGCTGTCCCACCAGGTGCGCAGGGTCGCGACCGCGAACGCGGACGTGTCGTGGTCGGTCCCGACGCTGACCCAGCCGGTGTTAGCAGACACGTCATAGATGCCGTAGGGGATGGCCTTGCCGAGCTCCTTGTCGGGGAAGTCGTGGACGTTGACCTGCTCGGGTGTCCCTGCCGGTTGATACTCCCGGCCGCCGTTCTTGAAGGCCCCCACGAGCTCCTTCTTCTTGGCGTCGACGCTGACCACGGGCTGGCCGGCGGTGGCGTGCTCGGTGACCTGCGCTGCCAGGTAACGGAATTGGGCGTCCCGGTCGGCATGCTGATTGCCTTCGGTGGTCTTGGCGTTACCCTGCAGGCTGAACCCCAGCGACGTCAGCATCCGGGCGACCGTACGGTCCGAAACTGGATGCCCTACTGCGGTCAACGCCCCTGCCAGGTTCCGGGTCGACTTGGTCGTCCACACCAACAACGACATCGGATCCCCACGCGTCTCGGGGTCCACCAATCCCCTTAGCCGTGCGAGCAGTCCCGGGTCGGACTCCGACAGCTTCTTCCGGCCGCCGCCAGGGCCCCGCACCCGAACAGCCGGCTCCGGATCGCCCGCAAGCTCCCGGACACCACGGGCAACGGTGTCCGGATGCGCCCCGGTCGCCTCCGCGACCGTCTTGATCCCACCCCGACCCAGCTCCGCAGCCTCCGAACCCAACATCAGGCGCCGTTGCCGCTCATCCAGATGCGGACGCAGCACCGCGTACCTACGCCCCACGGACTCCGCCACCCGCACGCTGTCGGCCATAGCACAACGATATGGCCATCAGAGCAGAAAACCTAGGTTATTTCGACGCGTGTCCTAAGCTCCTACGACCGGCTCTGTCAAAGCGCCGCCGTCTCCGGCCTTCGGCAGGAAGCGGCGGCGCCCTGGGCAGGAGCCCGGCCAGCCAATGTACGGTGGTGCTGAGCGCCACTGGCCGCCGGGTGAGCCCGCACTGAAGGACTCAACCACGCCGCAACACGTCGCTGACACTGACATCCACGGGGCGTTACCCAGCGGGTTCCCATTCACGGTTGAGGCGCGGGGTGAAGTGCCGGGCGTCTCAGCTGTTGCAAAGGGGCGCTCAAGCAGCTTCACGCAGCCGGAATGCGTGCACAGCTGCCGTCGCAGCATCGAAGCCCGATCCGCACTGACTATCGATCTCAGCCCGGTCGCCCGCCTTGGGTCCCCAAGCCGGGTTCATGCTGGCGCAGCTACTCGGTTCCGCGGACCATAAGCGCATGAACGAGAACCCGGCTGACGCATGGACGCTCGCAGAGCTCCGCCGCGAGTTTGCACGCTACAGCGAACGGGTGAACGCCTCGGACCTTGCCCCGAGTTCAAAGCTGACCCATCTCCAGCACGCGACCGCTTCGTGCGATGGCTCGATGGAGAGATTGAGATACGACCCGGTCAGAGGCCTTCGCCGTAGGCAGGCCGACCGCCAAAAGGGACCTCTCAACAAGACTCGCCACGATCCCACCGCTCGCACCGCAAGAGGATCGGCCATCGGGACAACGCATATGAACCCCCGCGCAGCCATGTACCGGGTGTCAAGCGTCGCGGAAGATCTCCAGAAAAGAGGCGATGCGGCCGATGGCATCCTCGAGGTCCTCGACGCTGGGGAGCGTTACGAGACGGAAATGATCTGGGTCTGGCCAGTTGAAGCCCGTGCCGTGGGTGACCAGAATCTTCTTGGCCCGCAGCAGGTCGATGACGAACTGCTCGTCGTCTTTGATTGGGTAGACCTCGGGGTCCAGCCGCGGGAAGCAGTAGAAGGCACCCTGCGGCTTCACGCAGCTCACTCCAGGGATGGCGGTCAACAGCTCATATGCCGCGTCGCGTTGCTCACTTAGGCGGCCGCCGGGGAGGATCAACTCGTTGATCGACTGGTGACCACCCAACGCGGTCTGGATCGCGTGCTGCGCAGGCACATTCGCACACATGCGCATGTTCGACAGCAGGGTCAGGCCCTCGAGGAAGTCCTCCGCGCGACTGCGCGGGCCGCTGGCCACCACCCAGCCGCTGCGGAATCCGGCGATGCGGTAGGCCTTGGACAACCCGCTGAAGGTTAGGCAGAAGACGTCGTCACCGGCATACGTCGCCGCATGGTGGTGAACCGCGTCGTCGAACAGGATCTTCTCGTAGATCTCGTCGGACATCAGCACCAGGTTGTGCCGGCGCGCAATGTCGACCAGGCCTCTTACCGTCTCCTCGGAGTAGACCGCGCCCGTCGGGTTGTTGGGGTTGATGACCACCAGGGCGTGGGTGTTCTCGGTGATCCTGGCCTCGATGTCATCCAGGTCCGGGTTCCAGCCGTTGTCCTCGTCGCAGCGGTAGTGCACTGGAGTACCGCCTGCCAGTGCGACTGCTCCCGTCCACAGCGGATAGTCGGGCGCGGGCACGAGGATCTCGTTGCCGTCGTCCACGAAAGCCTGCAGGACCATCGTGATCATCTCGGAGACGCCGTTGCCGATGAAGACGTCCTCGACAGTCATGTCCATGTCGTGGCTCTGGTAGTACTGCGCTATGGCGGTACGGGCGGAGTAGATCCCCTTGGAATCGCTGTATCCCTGCGCGGTGGGCAGGTTGAGGATCATGTCCCGGAGAATCTGTGCCGGCGCCTCGAACCCGAACGGAGCGGGGTTGCCGATGTTGAGCCTCAGGATGCGGTGACCCTCGGCCTCAAGACGTTCTGCCTCAACGAGAATCGGACCGCGTACGTCGTAGCGGACATGCTTGAGCTTCGAGGACTGGATAATCGGGCGCATTGCCTCATTCTCTCAGCCTGGGCACCTCGTATGCCTGGGACCCTGACGACGTACAGATCAGTGACCGGTGCGCGGACGGCTGTTGGTGATCAGCGACTGCCGCGGCCGCTGCACCGATTCGTTTCGCACACCCATCGGCTACCGGGGCCGCATCAGGTGTCGCTGAAGAAGGGCAGCACCACCGAGCCGAAGTTACCCTTGGCATCGTCGCGTCCGCGGCTCGCTGGTATGTCGGCCCACTCATGTCCTGCTCCCTTGGCCGGCGCCCACGTCGTCTC
>DATCNE010000336.1:0-13181 GCA_036565395.1 Dermatophilaceae bacterium | reverse complement strand
CGGATGCCGCGCAGGCCCAGGATGACCGGCGCAGGCCGGAACATCCGGGGTGCCGCACGAACCACGTCACGGCTCGCCGGGGCATCCGCGCCGCCTCGCTTGGTCGGGGCGTCCTCGCTCTCCTGCTGAACCCGGATCTCTTCCTGCGCGGTCGAGTCCCCGTGGATCCGCTTCATGGGGACCACGCCGGTCTTCCAGTAGGCCCTGGCGTGCTGGGACATCTCCGAGGCTCCCTTGGGCGATGAGGACGTCCCGCGACCACCACCAAGGCCGGCCCGGCCCTTGCGACCCACCTGGGTCGGCCCCAACGGGGTGGTGTCCTCGGTCCTGAGGCGGTCGGCCTTGGCCCCCGGAACCGGCTTGCCCGGCATACCCCAGAACCCGTCGGCGTGCTCGCGCTCCTCGAGGTCTGACAGCCCGTCGCTGGTGCCGATCCGGCTCAACAGGTCGCCGGTGAAGGCGGCTGACAGCCGTTCGGCAGCCTGTCGGTGCGCCGTGTCCAGACCGAACCCGGGTGCGGCAAAGGCCGCGGCCAGGTCATCGATGTCCAGGCCGAGCCCACCCGCGATCGTGTCCGGGTCCGGGCGGTCGTCCGACCCGTTCGCCGTGCCGTCGATCGGCACCCCGATGACGCTGCCATGCAGCATGCAGTGGTAGCGCTGCAGTCCTAGCCCGACGAAGACCTCGCTGACCTCCTCGACCGGGAGCTTCGTCTTCGGGGCGCCGCTGCTGTACTTCACCGACGACTCGGAGTGCTCCGTCACCGTGGTCACCTTCGCGGCTGACGCGGGGGAGGACAGTCCGGCGTAGGTCTCCAGCTGCGCGATCTTGGGGTCGAGCTCGTCCTCCAGCTCGTCCTCGCCGTCGGGGCTGACGTACCAGCTGAGCTCGGCCAGACGGCGCTCGAGGCTGGTCGACCCCAGCGTGCCGGCCAGCGGATCCTCGGTCTCGTTGGTCCACCAACCCGCCACCGTGTAGACAGCCAGTCCGCGGTGGAAGCCATGTGGCGCGATCGACGTGAGCCCGGGCAGGTCGCTGAGCGGGTCGTGCAGGGCGAACCGGTTCGCCGCGCCCTCATAGGTCGCCGTCCACAGCAGGGTTCCACGGCTGGACCCGTCCAGGGGGCTGAGCGCCTCTGCCGTGCCGGGGTCGATCGTGCCGGCATACGAGGCAAGAGGGACGACCACCGCGTGGGTCGCGTCGATGACCCACCCGGTCGCGTATGCCGAGTGCGAACCCTCGGGCAGCATGGTCCGGACCACGACCCACCGGTCCGGAAGCGGCTGCATCTGCAGGCTCTTGGTCGCCGCGTTGTGGGCGCCGTGCATGAGCGCATCCGGCATCGCCCAGTGCAGGTGAACCCCGGCCGGCCGCACTACCCCGGCGTCGAACGGCTCGGGGTCACCGCGGATGGCGCCGACTGCAACCGTCGCCTCCGCGCCCGCCAGCGGCACGACGAATGCCTGGACGTCGACCGGGACCAGGATGCGCTTGTTGCGCGGCAGGTGGCGGTCCCAGGTCTTGAACGTGTCGAGGTCGACATCGGCCCGGGCCAGCGCGGCAAACCGCGAGCTGAAGACGGCCTTCTGCAGCACCTTGGCGTCCAGCGCGAAGTCACTCACGGCGTCCCCCCACCGATGAAGTCCAGGGCTACGTATTCCGAGTAGGCGATGGTGGCCCGGAACACCGTCCCGATGGTCAGGCCCTCCGGTGCACCGAAGACCTGGCGGTACGGGAACCTGATGAGCTGCAAGGCGTACTCTGCGGCGTCCAGCCCATCCCCAGCCCCGGTCGCCGGGTATTTCTTCAGCGCCCGCTCCAGCGCCTGGATGTCGACAACGCCCGACGAGCCGGCGCCCGCCCGGAACGGCACATCGATCTTGGGTACCGGCAGGTCCTTGAACGTCGTGCGGTCGCGTGGTTGCAGCTGAGCCTTGCTCGACGAGCCCACCTTGGTCATGTCGAAGCCGAACTGCACACCCTGGCGGGGCTCCTCGATGTGCACGACCTGCGGGATGCCGTCGAACAGGGCGAACAACACGGCCGGGGCCAGGCGTTCCAGGCGCAGCAACCGCATCCGGCGGCTGTCCTCCTCGGGATAGGTCGCATCATCGGACTCCTCGGGGTCAACCGTGAACGCCCGCACGTGCAGCCCCGGCCACCCGGACACTGCTTGCGAGCGCAGGATGAACCCGCTCACGGCGCCCACCGATCCACCGAAGCGCGGCGTGCCAGGGAGGCGGCGGTAGTTGCGTTCCTCCTGGTCCAGCTCGTCGCGGATGGCGTCGTACTGCGCGGTGAGGTGGGTGCGGTCGTCGCTGTTGACCGTCCCGACGCTGAGCGCCCCCTGGACCAGCGCGTCGGTCCAGCGTCGGTCGAGGTAGAACCAGCGGATCGACTCCTCGGGGAGCAGCTCGGTGTCGGCCACGAGGTTGGCGAAGGGCACACCCTCGAGCAGTCGCAGCCGCACCAGCCATGACCGCAGCTCCTGGGGCATGGCCGAGTCGGTGTCGTCGTCGTCGACGACCTGGGCGACTCCCTTCATGTCGGCCAGCTTGAACGGCAGCTCCTTGAGCATGACCTGGGCGTCGACCTTCATGACTGGTCCTCCTCGTCGGCGTGCTCGTCCGGGTCATCGTCAGCAATGGCCCGACCCTGGAGGGCGAGGTCGAGCGCATCAGGGGCGTCCGCGTCCATGGCCTCGCCATGCGGCATACCGACGGGCACGCCGCCGAACATCCCGCCCAACCCCACGCCGACGACATCGACACCTCCGACATTCCCAACGGCGAAGCCGCCGCCGGGCGTGGTCATGATCTGGGTCGAGAGCGCGCCGGAGGCCAGCTGGACCAGGGAGGCGTCCATGACCTGGTTGAGGGCACCGGTGAGAGCTTTGGTCGCGGCCGCCTTGGACAGGTCTGCTAGCGGCATCCGGGGCACTTCGACGTCGCGGAGGGCATCGAGGAAGCCGACGAGGGGCACGTCTGTGGCCAGGGCGATGCCAAAACCCTTGGTAACCAAGGTGATCGGGTCGCCATCGAAGTTCATCGGTGTTCCCGCGGTCATGATCTCGCGTGGAGGTCCGATGGTGTCGCCAGGGTTCTTGCCGATGGCTTGCGCGAGTCCGCGACCGAACGCGGTGCCCAGGAGCTTGCCCGGCTCCAGCAACATCTCCCCCAGGTTCAGACCATCGAGGATGCCGTCCCACAGTGCCCGGCTCCGCGCCGCCTGGAAGCCGAGCTGACGCCAGCGCAACAACGAGGCGACCATCGACGGCTGGCTCAGCGCAAGCAGTCGCCCGATCTCGAAGGCGGCGGCCAGCGACAGGTCCTCCCGACCGTCGGGGATCACCGCGCGCAGCTGGTCACCGGTGTGGGCCAGAGGCAGGCGGGGGGAAGTGGTGTCCGCCGGGTGGGGAAGGAGCGGCCCCCGGTACCACGCGCGGACCAGATCGCCGCGGCGAGTGCGTTGGTCGAGGCCGACGTGCCCGGTCTCGACGACTTCGAGGGGCTTCCTGCCCACGGCCTGCTTCGGGTGTTCCCCGATGGTCCCGTGCAGGCCCGAGTCAGCCTCACGCATGAGCAGCTCGAAAGTCATCTCCCCGATGGAGGTGAATGTCCAGTGGACGAGTACAGGAAAGCGAAGCTTGGGGTCAACGAGCTGGGTGACCGCCCCGGTGAAGTATCCGAGCTCCGACGTCGTGCCGAACAGCTCGACCGCTTTCGAGGTCTCGGCCGCCTTGCCCCACGCGCCGGATCCGCTGTATGCCTTGGTGACCAGGTCCTCGGAGACACGGGACCGGGACGCTGTGACCGCCATCGTCTCGGCCTCGGGACCCTCACCGTGGGGGAGCAGCCCGCCCATGACCGATGACCCGTTTGCATGCTGGACATCCATCGCCACGTGGTCGTACTCCGCTGGCGAGTACAGCACCGTGGCGGCCTGCAGGACCATGTGGTCGGTGAGCAGGACCACGGGCGGGGACTCCGGCAGCAGCTTGCTGAACTGGCCCTCGAGGTTGACCAGGGCGGCCTGGTATTTCACGGGTGCCTCGGTCCCATCGGGGTTGCGGGCGGCGAGCGGAAGGCGGTTGGCGATGACCACGGCGAGGAACCCGTCGTCATCGCCCATCATCAGCTCGGTGTCGTTGATGTTGACCTCGCGGGCGTGCGCCAGCAGAGGGACGTCCTTGCGCGTCGGCATGATCTTCCTGACCATCGACGTACGGATCTCCAGGCAGGAGCCCTTCTCGATGTCCACCGGTCCGTCGAGGTGCACCCCGGAAGTCACACACTCCCCGACGGGCACGCTGGCCAACAGGTCGGCCTCACCCTCGGCGAACACGACGAGGGCCAGCCACGGCGTCCCGTCGTCGCCCCCCTCGACCGAGCGTTCCCAGGGCAGCGTCCGGCGTTTGATGACCACCTGTGGCAGCCGCGAGCCATAAGCACCCTCGGTCCCCGCCGGCGGGTAGGTCGACAGAACCTGGTCGGGGGGCAGCTGATAGCGCGGCGAGGTCACCCGCAGGTGGGTCTGGAGCTCCTCGACCGGCAGCTGGTCGGCCGCGATGTCGCCGTCCTTGTCCTTGGCGGTGAGCGACTGCGTTGTCGCGAAACGGTAGTCACCGGCCTTGAGGGCCGGGACGACGTGGGTGTAGAGCCGGAAGTGGCCCTCGTCGATGCTCATCGTGGCGCCTTCCTCGGACGTCGGGGTCTCGTCTTCGGAGCCTCGTGCCACTCCGCCCCACAGCCCTTTCCCGCCAGGGCGAGCAGCTTGGCGGTGACGCCGGCCAGGCGCTGCCGGGCGATCAGGCGGGCGACGTCCTGCGGCGCGTCGGTGGTCCCGACGACCCCGGACACCACCCAGTCGGCCCCGGCGCTGACGATGACGCTGACCGAGGTCGCACCCTTGTCGGGCACCACGGCATACACGAGCACGCTGGTGTCCCCGAGGGTCACAGCAACCGGGAGCCGCTCGGCCCCGGAGCGGTCGGTGGCCACGCGCGCGCCGACGAGATGCAGCTGGGTCGGCGCCAGGCTCGTGGGAGCGGAGCCGGTCAGGGCCACCGCCACCGTGGTCACCGGTCGCGAGAAGCGGGTGGTGACCTCTCGGGCGTGATGAACGACCGCGCCGGCGCTGTCCCACTGCAGGATCGGGCCGCCAACGGCCGCGTCGACGCTCAGGACGCACCCTGCGGCGATCGCCGACTGCGACCCGATCCGCGCCACCCGCGAGCGGTCATGCCATCCGGCCAGGCCTCCGGTCGGGTCGGCAAGGCCATCAGCCTGTATGCCGATGTGCGTGGCACCAAAGGGAATCGAGACACTGCCGTCGATGACGTCGTCGTCGACGAGCACGGTCCGGCCCAGGATCACGGTCACGCGGGCCCGTCCCGTCACGGCCAGTGACGGCCGACGTTCCGGATCGACGTCGATCGCCGAGTCCGGGCACTGCAGGACCAGCAGGTCGCCGGACCGAACGGTGCCGACCATCGACTCCGCACGTGGCGAACGCCTCGAGGACCGTTGAGCCGACGACCGCGCGGCGGACGACCGCTTCGGCCCCGGTCCGGCCGCGTCGGTCAGCCCCGCCACGAGGTCCTGCAGCGCGGACGACCCGATCCGCCCACCGGCATACGACCGCATGGAGCCGGGGGCATCGGTCCGCGGCACGGCACCACAGGCGATGAGAGTGCCTGCGCTCGCCACGGCAGGAACCGACGCCATGCTCAGGGAGACGGGGAGGTGGAGGGCGAGTCGGCCCTGCACCGAGTCGACGGTGGGTGCGGGGCGTCGCTTGAGCCGGCCATCGGCGACGGTCGTGGCGCCCGGACGCACTGCGGCCCCAACGCCACCGGTGAGGTAGCCCGCGACGAAAGGTCGTCGCAGGAGCCGTGCCTCGAACGGACCGGTTGGCGTCAGTACCTCGCGCCCGCCGGACTCGCCGTTGATCGGGGCCAGTCCGTCGGTGAGCGTCCCGAACATTGGTGGCGCGCTGCGGTCCTGGACGAACGCTGCCTGTGCCAGGGCGCTGTGCCCCCCGCGCGCTGTCATCGTGCCGGCGACCATGCGGTCTGCGAACATCTGGCCGGCCGCGAACGTCAGCGCCTCGGTCGCGGTCGACGCATCGACCGTCGGCAGCTTGCCGGCCACCTTCAGGAAGGACTTGCGGTCGTTGCCCGTCGCCAGAAGCGGCAGCGGTCGGCGGTCGGCGCGCACCTGGTGGTAGTCGATGTCCGGGCCGACGCCGGGCATGTCCACCCCGGCCACGAGGACGACCTGCTTGCCCGCGGAGACGACATCGCCGCTGGGCAGGGGTTTGACCCGGAGGTTGGGGTCCTGGGGCGTCCCCCAGACGCCCAACGGGAAGAAGTCGCTGGAGTACCTCGAGCCGCTGGCACCGCCGAAGCCCTGCGCGAGGCGGGCCAGCCGGGTGTCGACGCGCTCGTAGACGTGGGTGGTGGGGTTGAGCAGGTCCAGGCGGATCATCAGCGTGGAGGCCAGGTTGTGGGCGCCCATCGGGCTGAGGCCGAGCAGCACCGGCTGGCCGCCCGAGATCGTCACGGGCACCGCGACGGGGGACGCTGTGCCGACGTCGAACGTCGAGGTCGGGATCGTCGTGGTGAAGGTGATCTCGAACTCGGCGAACACCTGGAACGGCAGGGCTTCGCTCCCGTCGGCGGATGGTGCGCCGGTCGCGCCGCCGGTTGAGGTTGGCAGGGAACCCTTGCCGGTGATCGAGGACAGGGCCCGGGCAGCTGTTCCGCCGTCCTCGAGGTACTTGGCCCTGAACTTGTCCCACCCCAGCAGTTCCGGCGCGACCTTGCGTTCGCTGCCGAAGCTGACCGGGATCGTGCACGGTCCGATCTCGAACTCCACGCGGCCGGCGAAGTCCGGGCCCCAGACCTTGATGGTGGCGCCGAGACTGATGCTCAGGCTGATGCTGAACAGGCCAAGGTCGAGCTCGATGCCGGCGGAGATTCGCGCGTACGCCGATACCTCGAACCAGAACGGGTCGAAGTACACGATGCCGTCCGCGCCGAAGGCGACCCTGGCCCACACCCAGCCGAGGTCGAGGCTGGCCTCCACCCCGACGCCCGCCATCAGCGCCTCGGAGGTGAGCGCGAAGTACGACCCGCCCTTGATGACGAGCGCGTCGCTGATCCGCCACATGATCCCGAGGCGGGGCACATCGGGATACCCGTCCCGGTGGAAGCTCGGGTGGTAGCCGCCCATGCTCAGGACGAACTGCCCGGCGAGCGGACCCTTCCACCACGTGGCGAACACGAAGCCGCCGGTCAGGCGGACGTCCTCGTACAGCAGCCATGAGTTGTCGGTGAGCTGGGCCTTGATCATGAACAGGCCCTCACTGGTGGAGAACCGGGCGAGAAGCGCCAATTCGATCGAGACGATGGCGGCACCCGGCCGTGGCAGCGCCATCCGGGCCAGGCCGAGCAGGTTGATGTCCAGGCCGTTGCCGAAGGACACTGCGACGACCGCCACCCCGTCGACCAGGGAGAAACAGGTGAACGAGATGCCCGCAGCAAACCAGAAGCTGCCCATCTGGTGCGGGAAGAACGCGCTGAGCCGGTGCAGCTCGTCCATCGGCCTGGCCGGCGGGCGGGCACCGGGGTCGAGGGCCTGGATGAACGGGAACGTGCCGAACTGCGAGAGGTCGGTCGGGATGACCAGGCCGCGGTTGATGCCGAGGCCGCCACCGATACCGGTGAGGAAGAACGCCGGCGGGCCGCCGATGGGTCCGTTGATGGCACCGAACAGGAAGAAGCTCGCGTTCCCGTGGTCGTTCGTGTAGCCGCCGAACACCGACAGGCCGTATGCCGCGAAGCGCCCGACGAGCATGCCGACGTAGGACACCACTCCGTTGTCGTCGGTCTTGAGCAGGCCGCCGGCGAGGCTGACCCCGGCCATGTCGGCCGAGATGGCCAGTCCCATGAGGTCGACCGACCAGCTGGAGATCGACAGCACGTCGCCGCCGTTCCACTTGATCATCAGCTGGTCGACCGCCGCGGTGAGGCCGAACAGCGACAGCTGACCGTTGAACAGCAACGAGATCTCGGTGACCTTGCCGCCGGACTCGATGGTGTTGAAGCCGATCCGGTCGACGTACAGCGGGCCCAGCTGGCGCTGGATCACGATCCACCACGGGCCTGGTGGCTCTCCGGCTCGCAGGCTCACCCCCACGTGCTGACCGGGGCCGGGGTGCTTCTGGATGGCGAGCGAGGGGCTGAATACGGGGCGGTTGTTGGCGCTGGCGGACCCGACGTCGTTCATGATGTTGTTCGCCACGCCGCTGCCGCTGCCACCAGGAGCGACCGCCAGGCCGACCAGCTCGATGTTGGCGCCACCGCCGACCCCCAGGGAGTCGGCCTCGGCGTAGACGTGGAAGGCGATGCCGTCCAGTGCGATGGAGCCGAGCTCCAGCAACGGCCCGGACGTCTTGGTGAACCGCATCCCGATACCGGCGATGGCGAATCCGGGGACGAGGTCCAGGTGGTCGATGTCCGCGCCCTTGAGAACGTAGATGGACAAGCCCGGGTCGACGTGTGGGGAGATCCAGGACGCGTCGACCTCCAGGGCCACCTTGACATCGCTCGTGGGGAACTCGAACTTCTTGCCCGTCGCGAGTGAGACGTTCAGTCCGAGCTGTTTCTGCCCTCCATCGACTTCTGCAACAGCGAACCCGATGGTGACCGTGTCGTCGATCGTGACACTCAGTGGTTTCGCCAGGTCGAGGATGGCGTGGTGGGGGTCGGTGGCACAGTTCCACGCCAGCGCCTTGAGCCGGCGCAGGAGCGCTTCGGGGTTGGTCAGATCGGTGAAGAACGATGCGTCGATGCTGCGGTCGCCGCCGGTGAACACGACGTCCTGCAGCATGGCGGTGGCCCGGGCGGTGACCACCGTGCCCAGCTTCTCCGTCAGGATGGTCGACGCGAGCGAGACGGCCAGGCCGAGCAGCTTGAGGGCGACCGCCTCCAGGTCGGTGACGGCTCCCGTCTCCGCCCCGGCGATGTTGCGGGAGACCGCGGCGATCGTGGGCGGGAGGTTGTCGAGCGTCCAGCGGAACTCGATCGACTCAGAGCCCGAGTCGTCCAGCGCGAGGCCAAGGCCGAGCAGGCGGCTGAATGCCAGCGAGGAGCCGCCGCCAGACGTGACCCCGGCTCGCGCCACGATCACCGGGCGCAATGTCATCGGCCCGGCGTTGATGACGAACGGCCCGCCGCGCATGTCGAGCTGGATGCCGGTGGGCGTCAGCCTCAGCTTCTCGACGACGATGCGCCCGACCTTGGTGGACGTCGCGTCGAACAGGTCGACCTCGCAGCCGAGCTCGATGGCTGGAGCGCCGCCGTCCAGCTCGATGTGGAAGTGTGCGCCGGTGCCGAAGGTGATCCGGCGCCGGCCGCCCGCCTCCGGGAACACCGTGACCTTGGTATGTCCTGGGTCGAGGGCGTCCGCGAGCGCAGTGAGGCCGCTGCTCACGAGATACGGAAGACGGTTGAGCAGCGCGGAGGCCGGGTTGTCGGCGAAGGTCGCTATCTTCGCGTCGGTGAAGTGGTCGGCGACGAGCAGGTCCATGCCGACGCCGAGCTCGTGGACCGCCGATCCCACTGCCTTCGCCGGTGACGCCACCACGTCCGAACGGTGGTCGACCAGGGTGTTGAGCACGATCCGCACGACGGACTCGGCTGCCGCGCCGATCGCCTGACCGATACCGGGACCAGCCGGGTAGAGGCGGATCGGTGTGGCCGGTGTCTCGCGCACCAGGTCGAGTGTTGGGGTGGGTGCCACTCGCAACCGCAACCCGGTCTGGTCGACCAGCACGCTCGCGTCCACGACCGGCTGGACGACACCGGACGTGGCGATGGACAACCCGCCCGTCACTGCGGTCGTGATCGTCCGCCCATCGATGGTCGCGTCGAGGTCGAGGGTTGCTGTCAGCTGCAGCTGGCCAGCGGCGACGGCATACAAGATGGTCAGGTCGTCGGTCAGCGGCCACCCCTGCACACCGGCTCCCCGGGTCGGCACGACCACCGGGGCCAGCGCCTCCATCACGGCCACCACGGCTGCGAACGGGTCGACCCGCTGCCGCAGCCAGACCCCGGGGTCAGCCAGCAGCCCCACGGGCAGGAGTATGTCGCGCGAGCCGTTGGGTCGCGCAGCACTGAGCAGTCCGAGGGCTCCGTATGCCGACTCCAGCGCGGCCAGCCCGGTGTCGCTCGCAGCGGAACGGCACGCCGTGGCCACGGCCTGGATCACGACTGCCGGCAGGACCGTCTGCGCGAGGGTGACCAGGCCACCGGTGTCGACCGATGGGTACAGGCCCACGGTGGTCGACGACGTGGCCCCGGGCGCCCGGTTCTCGACGGACAGGCTGGCTCCCGAGGTGCCGGCCGAACCCACCAGTCGCAAGCCGCCGACGGTTGGGTCGACCTCACCCAGTGCGGCGGTCGCGGTGACGCCGGCGTGGCTGGCAGCGATCCCGAGCGCGAGCGGTGGAAGCCCGTCGACGGTGACGGTGACCGCACCAGAGACGCTCCCCGCCGCCAGGTCGACGTCGACGTGGGCGTCCCCGAACCCGGCCCGGAAAGCGGTCGCGGCCAAGCCCGGTGTGGGCAGCCCGATCAGGTTGCGCAGCGACCCGGCCAGCTCGGCCGCATGTGCCGCGACGACGGGACGGAGGGTGGATACCGGGTCGAACAGCAGGAGGTCGATCGCGTCGGCGTCCAGACCGGCCGAACGCAGGATACCGAGGTGTGTCAGCAGGTCCGCGAGGTCGGGTGAGGCGGTGCGAACCCGCGTCGCGATCTCGCTCAGCAGGATCTTGACCTCGGGCAACGCCGTCGTCGCATCGACGCCATCCGCGTCCGAACGCACGACCCAGCGCTCCCTGTATGACGTGAACGCCTTGGCCTCGTGCAGCACCAGCTCGGACGTCCCGGCGCTGCCGTCAAGGGGGATGTGGATGCGTGCTTCGAGCCATCGCAGCTCGAGGTCGTTCTGGGTGGCTCCAGGCCCGCCGACCAGCCAGCCGTCCGTGACGCCCATACGCACGGTGGCGACGACTCCCAGCTGAGGCCGGACGTGGGGGATCGCGTGGTGCACGGACACCAGGTCGATGGCGACGCCGGCGCCAACCAGCAGACCGCCGAGGTCGAGATCGAACACCGGCATGTCCAGTCCCACATGCAGCTCATCGGGCGGGCCGGAGGTCGCGAGCGCCGCGAGGTCTGCGGCCTGTGACCGCTCCTCGACCCCGCCCACGACCAGGGCTGCGACCCCTCGGGCGACGTCGGCCGATGCCACGGAACCGAAGACGGCGTGGACGTCCAGTCCGACGCGTCGCGTCTCAGCCCCGGCCGACGGCAGGTCGGAGGGCCCGCTGGTCTCCACCGAGTGCCGCACCAGTGACCATGCGCGCCGGAGCGGCGTACAGCCGTGCGCCGTCAGCAGGTCGCTCCACTGCGGCAGTGGCTGGGGGACCAGGCGGTCGAGGAAGCGCAACGCGTCGCCGCCCAACCCGCTCGACAGGGCGAGGACGGACACCGGGGACCACGGACTGCCCACAGTGACGACCGTGGACACCTGTGTCTGTGCGCCCGCGGCCCGGATAGCGGCGGCACCGCTCGCGCCGTACGCGACGACCACGACGGGGGCGGTCCGAGCAGCTAGGACTGCGGCCAGCTTGTCGGCCTGCGCCGCGACCGCGTCGTGGTCGGGTCGCAGGGCGGCCGCTGCGGACGGGGTCGGCAGCAGGACGAACCACTCACCGTTTGCGGTGGCGGGTATCGGTGTCGGTGTCGCTGCGGTGGCGTCAACAGCCGATGCAGACGGCTGCCCCGACAGCCAGTCGCTGGCCGTGCCCACGTGGACCACGGCGTCGAGTGGGGCCACAACGCCACCGAGCACATAGGCGCGGACCCGCCCGGCCGCAACGAGCTCGGCATACGAGAACCCTTCCAGCACAACGGAAGTGACGTCGGGCGGCATCGTCGTGGGCGCCCCGACCACACCGTCGGTCCCTGCCCACCGGGTGAGCAGGGAGGTCAGGCCCGCCCCGATACGCGTGCGCGCCACCAGGAGGTCGGCCAGCTCCGGCACGACGGGAGCGGCGGCTCCCAACGCGGCGGCGATCCCGGGCCCGTCCGCGAGCAGGATGCCGTCGCGCAGATCCGTGAAACGTGAGGGGCTGTCCCCGATCGACGTCCTCCGCGGTGGGCACCCCGGCACCGTCCAGGCGGTGAGTCCAGGCGCCCGCGGCTCGCCGGCGACGGGGCAACGGTAGGGGTCGCTGGGACTGCCCGCACCGAGTGGGCTGTTCAGGCGGCCACCGCTCAACAGCTGGGCCACCGGGCCCAGTGCGGCGTACAGGTGGGAGCAGTCCAGGGCAACCCCGGTCGCCCACGTCGCGATCGCGTCGGCGGGGTTGGCGATGAGGGCTGAGAGGCGCAGGTGGGCGCCCGTGCCGCGCCAGCCCAGCAGATCCATCAGGATGGTGATGACCTCGGAGCTCGCCCGGGCCAGCAGCGAGGTGACAATGCCCTCGACCGCGTCCCAGTCCGGTGCGAAGGTGATCGTCCCGTCCGGAGCGATGGTGGGCAGCGGGATTCCGTGTTGCACCGGCAGCCGTGTGTGCGGGTCGATGAAAGACATCGACAAACCGTCGCCGAGCACGGTGGCGCGCAGGCCCAGGCCAGGCGCCCACCGAGCCTGTATGCCGACGCCGCTGAAGTGGAGCGTGGCCACGTCGAGGTCGAGGTCGATGGGGTCGGAGCCGGCGGGACGGAGCAACACCTGGCCGCTCGCGCCGCAAGCGAGGCTGACGTGGCCGAGGTCGAGGTCGGCGCGAAGAAGCACCACCTCGGCCTTCGTCGCGACGGCGAGGTCGTCGAAGATCGGCGTCAGGACGTCTGCTCCGAGGGCGGCGACGAGCACCGAGGCCTCGCGCCAGACGCGCAGCCCTATCCCGTCCGCAACGTCGATCCGCCATGGAGTCGTGAGATCGCCGGTCCCGGGCACGGCCGATGAGGGAGTGCCGGTGAGCAGGGCCCGCAGGCTCCCCAGAACCTGCGCCATGGCCGAGGCGTTGCCGAGCAGGGCCAACCAGTAGCCCTTGATCGCACCCAGTGGGTCGGCCAGCAGCGCAGTGGCCTGCAACGACGGGAC
>DATCNE010000335.1:0-1648 GCA_036565395.1 Dermatophilaceae bacterium | reverse complement strand
GCGACCAGCGTCTCCCCGTCGCTGTTGCGCAGGCGCGCGACGCCGACCCGAGCTTCCTCTATGAAGTCGCGCCGTTTCGCTGTGGTCAGGTCGGTTGGTTGGTAGGTACGACCTGAGCGGGTTGTGACTGCCATGATGTTGTCTCCCTTTACTGGCACTGCCAGAATCATACCCACAATCATAGCGCTCATTCTTAGCATCGGCGCAACTCAGGCTGGAGTGGGGTGAGAACGTGATCACACGCGAGCGTCCTCCAAGGAAATCCAGTACGTCGTAAGCATCTGCTCCGGCTCGCAGCCCGCGTACTGGGCAAGGCCGCGAATGATCTCAACACAGGACTCAAGGAGCGGCTTGATGACACACCATGCCGAGGTGGGGAGCGCGTCGAGCGCGGCTGTGAACCAGAGGTCGAGGACGGCCGCGCAGACACGTCCGTAGGCAGGTGCTGCGACATCCAGCGTCTGCTCGAATAGCGCAGTGTGCTCAACCGGCAGGAGCGGTTGCGAGCAGTGTCTGAGCCACACCGTGGTACTCGTCGACGGTTGAGCTGGCCGCCGACAGTTGGGAGCGGATGAATTCGTGCGGGTCGCCACCCCTCTGTTGCGCCAGGTCGTGGAAGGCTCTGCACGCCGAGCGCACGACGTAGTCGAGCATGTCTCGCCCGTTGGTTTCTGCTGGGTTGACTCGGCTGGTGTGCGCCTCGAGGAACCCCATGAGTGAGGCGGTGATGGCCTCGGGGCCGTCTTCGTCCAGGGCTTCATCGACCAAGCGAGGCAAGTGGTAGTCGTCGAGGAAACCGGCAGTGATCAGCATCTGCGCGGTCTGCCGGGCCTTCAAGCTGTTGCGCACCAGGTCCGCGTCGATCTCGTCCATCACCAGTTCTCCCGAGTGCTGGTTGTCATGAATCGGCTACCGTTGATGAGTTCTCTGTATCGCTCGAACAAGATCGTGAGTCTGGCCGCGTCGTGGCGGATTCGCTGAAGCAGGGTACGCGGCCCCCGACGGCCAGGTCGAGCTCATCGTGAGCGGTCCAAACAGAGACCCTCCGAAACGATGATCTTCCTTTTGGCGATGGCGCGATCATGCCCGGCACGGGCCCCTCGCGACTGATAGTGCCCCTATCGCTCAGTAGACACCATGAAGCACCCAAACGTGGCGCTTGCCCATCTCGCGCCACAGGAGGGCCCGATCATGGAACAGCTGCTATCCGTCAACCAAGCCGCCGAACTGCTCGGCACCACCGTCCGCTTCCCGCGCCGCCTCGTCGCCGAGCGTCGAGTTCGCTTCATCCACGTCGGGCGCCACGTCCGCATCCCCCTGTCCGCGCTGGAGGACCTGATTCGGGACGGGACCGTGGAACCGGCCGGTGCCCGGGCCCAGCTGCGGTGACCTTCCTTGGATCAACGACCCTTCGGACATCCGCTAGGCAGTTCGCAGGCACAGTTTCGCCGAATAAACTGGGCATAAAATGGTCACGAATGGCAGCAGGTCAGCGGCTTCAAGCCTCTGATGGGTGTCGTCAAGTCATTTGGCCCCACCGTCTTCATGAATTTTGGCCCCAGCACCTGACGTGGTGAGGGGTCAGCTGGCTCGTTTGCGGCTGCTGGTGTTCTTGCTGGTGCGGAGCCGGTAGGACTGGGTGCCGGTC
>DATCNE010000334.1:0-5950 GCA_036565395.1 Dermatophilaceae bacterium | reverse complement strand
TGACGGCATACGGCCAGGTGTGGGGGCGAGTCCCCAGGCGACTGCAGCTGACATGGCATCCTCCATCGTGGTGCGAATCCTGCTGTTCCGAATCTGCGTGCCGACCGAACATGTGTCCGATAGAACGCTTGTACGATGTGTAGCACGCGCGGCCGACAAAGTCGAGACACGGGTCGAACAGGTGTTTGAAACTTGTGTCCGATCTGCATAGGCTGTCTGCATGTCGAACAGCCAAACAGGCACCTCTGACAACGGGTGTCCCGCGGCACGATCAGAGGGGCGTCACCATGGCTAAGATCCACGAGCTGCCCGACCGCGATCCCGGCGACGGGCTGACCACGCGCCAACGTCGCGTGCTCGAGGTGATCCGCAACTCCGTGGACCGCCGCGGTTACCCGCCGAGCCTGCGCGAGATCGGCGAGGCGGTCGGGCTGGCGAGCCCCAGCAGCGTCTCCCACCAGGTCTCGGCGCTCGAGCGCAAGGGCTACCTGCGCAAGGACCCCAACCGCCCCCGAGCCATCGAGGTCCTCTCGCCCGACAGCGCCTTGGATGCGCGCGGCTACCGCCAGTCCCACGACCATCCCCACAACGACGCGATCGACGAGACCGGCAGCGGAGACGCCCGCCCGACCCCCGCCTACGTCCCTGTCCTCGGCCAGATCGCCGCCGGTGTCCCGATCACCGCCGAGGAGGTCGTGGACGACGTGTTCGCGCTGCCTCGCCAGATCGTCGGTGAGGGCGAGCTCTTCCTGCTCAAGGTCGTCGGCGACTCGATGATCGACGCGGCCATCTGCGAGGGCGACTGGGTCGTCGTGCGCCAGCAGCCGACCGCTGACAACGGCGACATCGTCGCGGCGCTGCTCGACAACGAGGCAACCGTCAAGACCTTCAAGCGCAAGGACGGCCACGTCTGGCTCATGCCGCACAACGAGGCGTTCTCTCCCATCGACGGCGACTACGCCACCATCCTGGGCAAGGTCACCGCGGTGCTGCGCAAGGTCTGATCCCGGGTACTTGCGGACGACCCTTTGCTCAGTTCAAACCGCTTTCGGAGCCCCGAATCGACCCCGAAACCGGTTTGAACTGAGCAAAGGCTGCTTCGGTTAACCCTGCAGGTCAACCACGATCCGGCTCAACGTGACCCCCAGCGGCGCGTCGAGCCGGATCGTCGCCTGTTCATCGCCCCGGCTCGGCCCACGCGTCACGATCGCCACCGGTATGCCGTTCGCAGCCGCCCGCCGCACGAACCGGTACCCACTCATCACCTGCAGCGACGAGCCCAGCACCACCAGCCCTGCCGACCCTTCGACATGCGAAAAGCCTTGCTCGACAATGGATTTGGGCACCGACTCGCCGAAGAAGACGACATCGGGTTTGAGCAGGTCCGACTCGCAGACCAGACACCGCGGCGGGTGAAATCCCGCCACCGCTTCCTCGGACAGGACCACGTCGCCATCGGGGCGAATCGCCCCCGCGTCCACCCCGGCGCTCTCCTCGAAGTGCGGGTTGGCCTCACGCAGCCGACCATCGAGCTCGTGTCTCCCCGTGGTCTCGCCACAGTTGAGGCACCGGGCCCGATCGAGATTGCCGTGCAGCTCGAGGACATCGCGGGCGCCGGCGACCTGGTGCAAGCCGTCGACGTTCTGCGTGATGATCGCCCGAACCAGGCCCAGGCGTTGACAATCCGCAACCGCGCGATGGCCGTCGTTGGGTCCGGCCCCGGCAAACCGTCGCCATCCGACGAAGCTGCGCGCCCAGTAACGCTGCCGATTCGCCGGCGAGGCAACGAACTCGCCATACGTCATGGGCGTCACCCGACGCTTGCCATCCGGCCCCCTGTAGTCCGGGATGCCCGACTCGGTGGACAGGCCGGCGCCGCTGAGGACGGTGACGTTCCCGCCGCGCAGCAGGTCCACCAGCCGCTCGTATGCCGCCCGCTCAGGCGCCGTCGTCAACGCTGTCTCCACGTCAGTCAGTATGCGACGGACCGGCGCCCCGCCACCCTGCGTCCGCCAACCCGCGGGCCAAGGGGGACTTCTTCCGGCCAAACGCGGCAGACGCACCCAGCCATCCGGCATACCGGGGACGTCTTCCGGCCAAACGCGGCAGACACACCCAGCCCCCGACCCGACCCACCCCCGGCCTCGACCCCGACGACGGCATGATCCCCAGATCACACGAGGACTGGAAATCTGGTCAATCGATAACTCGGCGTTATACACTTCTGTGCATGATCGATGCTGCCGGACTGCGCGTGATGCGTGCGATCGCCGACGAAGGAAGCTTCACGGGGGCGGCCGTGTCCATGGGCTACTCGCAACCGGCGATCTCGCAGATGGTGCGCCGACTCGAGCAGCGCACCGGCACCGCCTTGGTCGAGCGGGTGGGGCGCAAGGTACGCCTGACCGAGGCCGGCCAGGTGCTGGCGCGGCACGCGGTGGGGGTGCTCGCCGCCCTCGATGCCGCCGAGGAAGAGGTCGCCGCGATCGCCGGGCTGCGCGCCGGGCGGGTCCGCCTGATGGCCTTCCCCTCGGCCTCGGCGACCCTGGTCCCGCGCGCGCTGGCCCTGGTGAAGCAGCGGTTCCCCGACATCACAGTGTCTTTCACCGAGGCCGAGCCGCCGGAGTCCCTGGCGGCGCTGCGGTCCGGCGAGTGCGACCTCGCGGTGGCCTTTGCCTATGAGGGCACGGACCTCGGGCGTGGCGAAGAGGACCTCGACATGTTCGTCACCATCAAGCTGCTCGACGACGAGGTTCGGCTCGCACTGCCCAAGGACCACCCGATGGCCGGCGCCACGGTCGCCGACCTGTCCCTGCTCGGCGACGAGTCGTGGATCGCCGGCTGCCCGCGCTGTCGTGGCCACCTCCTGCAGGTATGCCGCACGGCCGGGTTCAAGCCCAACGTCGCGTTCGAGACCGAGGACTACGTCGCCGTCATGGGACTCGTCGCCGAGGGTCTGGGCGTTGCGCTGATCCCCGACCTGATCCTGCGTAGCGCCAGCCATCCCGACGTCGTCACCTTGCCGATCTCGCCGGCCTCACGCCGGGAGGTCCACGTGGTCACAACGTCCGACCTGCAACGGGTTCCGGCGGTCAAGGCCACGTTGGACGCGTTGTGCGAGGCGGCGACCGCGACGCCTCGCGTCATCGCCCACGTGATCGCCCGCGGCTGATCTCGACGCCGTGCAAGGAGTGCTGGCGGGGTTCGCCACCCTCGGGGCCATCATCGCCCTCGGGTTCCTCCTTGCCCACTTCGGTGTTCTTGGTGCCGACAGCCAGGAGCTCCTCACGCGACTCGTCTTCTTCGTGGCGACGCCGGCGCTTCTGTTCCAGACCCTCTCGAAGGCGCCAATCGGCCAGATCTTCTCCTCCGGACTGGCCGTCGGAGCGCTGAGTTTCGTTGGTACCGCCGCGGTTTACACGTTGCTCGCGCGGACCGTATGGCGCCGATCGACCGGCGATACGGTCGTGGGCGCGATGTCGTCGGCCTACGTCAACGCGGCCAACCTCGGCCTGCCGATCACGGTGTACGTCCTGGGAACCGCGTCCTTCATCGCGCCCGTCCTGCTGATGCAGCTCGTGGTGATCACACCGCTGGCTCTCGCGGTCCTTGACACGGTCGCAACCGAGGGCCGCTCATCCGTGCTCCGCACCCTCACCCAACCGCTGCGCAACCCGATCACGGTCGGGTCATTTCTTGGCCTGCTCTGCTCGCTGGCGGGTTGGCAGGTGCCCTCCACCATCGCCTCCCCGATCGCATTGATCGCGGGGATGGCGGTGCCGGGCGTCACTCTGGCGTATGGCGTTTCGCTTCGGCTGGGCCCTCGCCCGATCGCCGGCGGGTCTGGTGTGGAGCTCGCCGTCGTCTGCTTGCTCAAGCTACTGGTGCAGCCCGTCCTCGCGTATGCCGCAGCCCGCTGGCTCTTCGAACTCGACGGTCGCGCGCTGTTGGCCGTCACCGTCGTTGCGGCCTTGCCGACGGCCCAGAACATCTTTGTCTATGCCACGCGCTATGACCGCTCGACGACTCTCGCACGTGACTCGATCTTCGTTACGACGCTTCTGTCCGTGCCGGTGCTGCTGGCCATCACGGCCCTGCTCGCCTGAGCGTCGCGCACGCCAGCACCGCAAGGTCGGTGCAGCCCGCCGGGGGCCTGATCGGCCTACGAACTGCCTCGGGTCGAGACGAGGACGGTCCCGTCGCTGGTTCGCGTGACCGCGATGTCGCCCCGCTGATCGGTCCGGAACACCTGATAGCCCGCGGCCTGCAACAGGTGCAACGTTCCGGGGGCAGGGTGGCCATAGGTGTTGTCCGCTCCCACGCTGATCAACGCCACCGGTGCGGCAACCTCCGCCAACAGGGCCGGGTCCTGGAGCCGGGAGCCGTGGTGGGCAACCTTGAGCACGTCGTACTCACCGCCCTCCCGGAACACAGGGTCGCGCCTCAGCTCGAGCAACACCTCATGCGCGGCGGGGGTCTCGACGTCGCCCAGCATCAGGACGTGCAAACCGCCGACGCTCACCGAGAGGACCACGCTGGCGTTGTTGGGCACTGACCCCTCATGTATCACCCTGACCGGCCAGAGCACGGTGGCCTGGACCGACCCCCACGTGAGCTGGTCTCCGGCATACAGCTGCCGTATGGGGATCCCCCCGGCGGCCGCCCAGCCTTGCACCTCGCGCGTCTGGAATGCAGGATCGGGCACGGGCGACGTCAGGATCTGACGAACGATGCGGCCGTGTAACACCCCACGCAAACCGTCGACGTGGTCCGCATGAAAGTGAGTCAGGACAAGGGCATCCACCACCTCCACCTTCAACCTTTTCAAGCATCCGTCGATGGCCGCGGAGTCCGGTCCGACGTCGACTACGACCGCGTGACCCTGGCCGCTGGCCAGAACCAGCCCGTCACCCTGACCGACGTCGCAGGCGACGATGCGCCAGCCCGGTGAGGGCCATACGAGGCCGCTGGTGGGCCATGCCGCAGCCAGGGCCAGCAGAACGAGAGCGACGACAACGTAGGGGCGGCCGCGGATAGTCGCCATCAACCACGGGCCCGTGAACAGCAAGCCAATCGTCAAGAGTGCCAAGAGGATCGCCCCGAGTGCACCGTCCGGCCAGGGCATGGTGCCCATCGGGACGCCGGCACAGGCGCGCGCGACCCAGGCGATACCGAGAGTGGGTAAGGCGGCGAGCCAGCCGAGCAGAACCGCGAGTGGATGCGAGATCAGCGCGACGAGGGCCACGGACACGCCCAGCACCGTGGCGGGCGCGACGAGCGGGGCCGCCAGCAGGTTGGCGACCACTCCGATCAGGGTGACCGAGCCTTGCAGCAGGACGACGACCGGGCCGCACATCGCTTGTGCCGCAACGGGAATGGCGATCGCGACACCGAGGCCCTTGAGCCGACGCGGAAGGAAGCGGGCGAACCACGCGCCCCACGGCCGGGCAAAGAGCAGCAGGCCGAGCGTTGCCAGCGTCGACAGGGCGAAACCGAAGGATCGAGACAGCCACGGGTCGATGCACAGCAGGACGAGGACGGCGCCGGACAGCGCCGGGATGCCCATCCGGCGACGGGACGTGCTCAGGCCAAGGAGCCCGATGACGCCCATGACCGCGGCTCTCAGGACGCTCGGCTCGGGCCTGGCGAGGATGACGAAACCGGCCAGCAGGAGCAGGGCAACCGGCGGGCGCCAACGACGCCGCACCCCGATGACTCGACACAAGGCCATGGCGGCCACCAGCACCACGGCGACGTTGCTGCCGGAGACGGCCGAAAGATGCGTCATACCGGTCTTCAGCATCGCGTCGGTCAGCGACTGCGGCGTCCGGCTGGTGTCGCCGATCACCAGGCCCGGCAACAGTCCTCGTGCGTCGAGCGGCAATCCCGACACCGCATCGCGAAGGCCCGAACGCACGTGCTCGGCCACGTCGGCGATCAGGCCCGGCTC
>DATCNE010000333.1:0-2368 GCA_036565395.1 Dermatophilaceae bacterium | reverse complement strand
GACCTGTGGGAGCGACGTACGGGTGCCGACCCGGCTCTGGAGGAACGGGTCGACCCGCGGATCCAGGTCGAGCGGATCAGCTTCGACTGGCCGATCCTTGAGGACGACCTGTCGCGGTGGCCGGCGTTGCGGGTTCTTGCGCCACGCGCATGGGTGAAGGCACGGACGACGTTGGACCAGCTGACATTTCCCGAGAAGGTGTATGGGCCATGGCGCCGTCATCTGGAGAGCGCGGCCGAACGGATCCACGCCGAGCACCCGGTGGACCTGGTGGTATCCACGACCAATCCCCATGTGGCGATCACGGCAGCTCTGCGGCTGGCGGAGCGGTACGACGTCCCGTACGTCGTGGACTATCGCGACGCCTGGTCGCTCGACGTCTTCTCGGGCCGGCGACTGCATCCCGAGGGGAGCCGGGTACACCGTTGGGAACAACGGGCCCTGGAGGGTGCACTGGAGGTGTGGTTCGTCAACGAACCGATCCGCAAATGGCACCGCCAGACCTATTCCGTGGCCGCCGCGCGTATGCAGGTGGTTGCCAACGGCTATGACGAGCCTGCCACCGAGGTCGCCGGGCGCCATCCGGGTTCACCGTTGAGGTTCACCTACGTGGGCACCATCTCGGCCAAGGTGCCGGTGCCCGACCTTGTCGCCGGCTGGCAGCTTGCCCGCGAGAAGGAGCCCCTCCTGATCGATGCCGTCGCAGACCTGTATGGGTATCTGGGCTTCTACGGCGCGGCGCATCCCGAGCTCACGGTCGCCCTGTCAACCGGCGCCGAGGTCGGGGTGCGCTATCGGGGACCGGTGAGCAAGACCCTCGTCAACGAGGTCTACGCGGCCAGCGATGCCCTGCTGCTCGTGCTCGGGACGGGCCGATACGTCACCTCCGGAAAGGTTTTCGAGTACCTGTCGACCGGCTTGCCCATCATCTCCGTGCACGACCCCGGAAACGCGGTCTCCGACGTGCTGACCGGCTATCCGCTGTGGTTCCCCGCCGCCGACCTTTCACCGGAGGGGGTGGCCGCGGCTCTGGAGGCAGGCGCCCGTGCGGCGGCCACTCTCGAGCCCGCGGCGCGAGCTGCCGGGCGAGCTTTCGCTGAGCAGTACAGCCGTGAACACCAGCTTCGCCCTCGGATCGCAGCCCTGCGTGCCGCCGTCGGGGCGAAGAGCATGGAGTCGATGTGACGAGCGGCCGCCGTCGGCGCGATGGGCGTGGAGACGAGGTGGACTCCGGCCGCCGTCCGGGCCTTCTCGTGCTGGCGCTGGGACGCGACCCGCTGCCCGCCGCCGTGATCGAAGCCATTGCCGGGTGGGAGTCGGCGGGCGTGCGTGTTGCCGCGGTCACGCTCACGCCCAGACCCAGGCTCACTGGCACCGCGCACCAGGTCACCCTGTTGCATCGCCCGATCGGACCCGAGGGGGTCGATCGCTCCACCACCGGCACACCCAGGTCGACGGCGCGCAAGGCCTTGCGCCGGTTGCGACTGGATCCGGCGCGCTGGGCCGCCACGGTGCTCTTCCTTGCGTCACCAGGCGCGCGCCGCCTGGCGGCCGGCGCCGACGTGGTGCTCGCAGCGGACCCAGCGTCGGTACCGCTTGGCTGGGCGCTTGCCCGCCGCCGCGGCCAGGGGAAGGTCTTCCGCTCTGTGTCAGCCGTGGATCGTGCGCTCAGCCGTTGACGACCCCACGGCAGCCGCGCGATTGCGCTGTGCCTTCCCGTTGGCCGTGGTGCGGGAGGCACGGCCCCGCTACGGCTGTTGGTCGACCCAGGCCAATGTCTGCACCGGCACGGCGAGTCCCGACGCCTCGACCTCCATCGAGTTGCCGCTGCGATGCGCCACCTCGATGTAGGCGCGGATCCGCTTGCCGCAGCCGGCTCGGCCAGGGTCGGCCAACGGCGCGAGCACGACCTTGCGGTGGTGCACCTTCGGGTCGATGACCACCTCGCGGGCCACCCCACGGACGACTCGGCACACTGTGCCGTCGGTCGCGAGCCGTTCCAGCACCAGACGCGCCTCGACAGTCGACGACACGTTCGGGGCCGGCGGGCACAGTCCGTACCCCGGAGACCCGTAGCAGACGGTCAGCTCGACCTCGCCGTGCACGACGAACGGCCCGGGCGACGGCGTGCCGGCGGGGGTCCGGGCGACCGAAACCGTGGCAGGAGCGCCAGGCCCGCCGAAGTAGACGCGGCCGGACTGGACCCCCACGGCCACGGCACGCACCGGAGTGACCGTCAGGGTGCCGCTCACGATGTCCATCCACGACCCGACGGTCGCCTCCGTCCTCGGCGAGAGCTGAAGCTGGCAGGTACCTCCGGTGGCCGGCACCTCCACCAGAGCCCTGCCGAAGATCCGGCGCGAGAGCA
>DATCNE010000332.1:0-31743 GCA_036565395.1 Dermatophilaceae bacterium | reverse complement strand
AATGTGCTGGCCGGTCGCTTGCGAGGCCGTGCTGCCCGTGGGCTCGCTCGACGAACAGGCGCTGACTCCGGTGATCGCAGCCACGGCCATTGCGCCGACCACCATACGGGTGGACCAGGATCGGGTGAGGTGCATTCGCATGGTTCTGGCTCCTAGTGGGAAGAATCGGCGAACAGGCATCAGAGGTTCGGGTGGACGGCTTTGAGGGTGAGCCATCCGCCGGAGAGGTTGCGGGCGTCGAACCCTTCGCCGAGCAGCACACGCGTGGCCAGGTAGGCACGGACACCGCGGGCGCATAGGACGCTCACCTTGCGTCCTTTCGCCGCTGCACGAACCTCGTCCAGCCGTTGCCGAATCTCGAGGTGGGGGATGTTGAGGGCGTCGTCGAGGTGGCCCTCGGCGAACTCCGTCCGTGACCGGACGTCCAACACGAGGGTCGTTGCCATCGCTTCGTCCAAGTCATCGGCCTGCCACTGCGGCATGGTGCCGTCGAGAACGTTCTGGGCTACGAACCCCAGCATGTTCACCGGGTCCTTGGCCGAGCCGTATGGCGGGGCGTAGGCGAGCTCCAGCTCGGCGAGGTCGTCCGCGGTCATGCCGGCTCGGATGGCGGTGGCAAGGATGTCGATGCGCTTGTCGACGCCCGCGCGGCCGACCCCCTGGGCGCCGAGCAGTGTGCCATCGGGAGCAAAGCTCGCGACGAGGTGCACATCTTCGGATCCCGGGTAGTAGCCGGCGTGGTCCCCTGGGTGAATGTGCATCACCTCGTGCTCGATGCCCGCCCGGCGCAACGTGGCCTGGTTCGCCCCGGTGGTTGCGGCGGTGAGGCCGAAGACCCGCACGATCGCGGTGCCGAGGACCGCGGCCTGTGGGGTGGTGTGGTGCCCGCAGATCGAGTCGGCCGCCCGGCGACCCTGTCGGTTGGCAGGGCCGGCCAGCGGCACCGGCATCCGTGCGCCGGTGATGGCTTGGGTGACCTCGACCGCGTCGCCGACCGCCCAGATGTGGGGGTCGGAGGTGTGCTGGTCGGCATCGACGCGGATCGCGCCGGTGGGACCCAGGTCCAGCTCAGCGTCGAGCGCCAGCGCGCTCGCGGGCCGCACTCCGACGTTGACGATGACGAGGTCGGCGGCGAGGGTGGCACCGTCGGACAGGGTGACGGTCACTGCGCCGGTCGAGCTGCTCTCGTCCGACTCGTCGAGCGGTGTGACAGTCTGCGCCGATACGCCCAGACGGAGGTCCACCCCGTGAGCGGTGAGCTCGGCGGCCAGCAGTGGTGCGAGCTCGGCGTCCATCGGCGGCAGGACGTGGTCGGCCAGCTCGACGAGGTGGACCTTGAGGCCGCGCGAGGTGAGCGCCTCGACCGCTTCGAGGCCGATGAAGCCGGCACCGATGACGACGGCGCGCGGGGCTTGCCCGGTCTCGACGCGCGTGTCCAACAGCTCATCAACGCGCTCCCGAAGCGCATCGACGTCAGGGATGGTGCGCAAGGTATGCACGGCCGGGTGGTCCAGGCCCCCGATGGGCGGACGTACACCGACCGCTCCCGGGGACAGCACCAGCGCGTCGTACGGCAGGGCGTAGGAGTCCTCCCCGGCTGCGATGGTGACCTTTTGGGCGTGCCGGTCGATGCCGGTGACGCGGTGGCCGGTGCGCACGTCCAGGTTGAGGGACGCCGCCAGGGACTCGGGGGTGTGCAACAGGAGCGCATCTCGCTGGGCGATCTCGCCTGAGAGGTGGTAGGGCAGGCCGCAGTTGGCAAAGGAGACGTAGGCCCCCTGCTCGAGGACGATGATCTCGGCGTGCTCGTCCAGACGTCGGGCGCGGGCCGCGGCGCTCATACCACCGGCGACGCCTCCGACGATGACGATCCGCATGCCGCCCTCGGGGGCGGTGGGTTCGACGGGGATGGGCCCTGTGGTCGTGGTCATCAGCGGACTGACCCGCCGGCGCGCTGCCAGGCGCCGATCCCGCCGGTCAGGCTTGCCGCGTCGAACCCGAGCCCGCGAAGGTGCTTGGCTGCGGTGCGTGAACGCATCCCGCTGGCACACATCACGACTATGGGTCGACCCTGGTGAAGGCGTCGTGGCGCCTGGTCAATGTTGCCGAGGGCGACGTGGATGGCGCCGGGCGCATGCCCGGACTTCCATTCGCTGCTCTCCCTCACGTCCAGCAGGGTCGCCCCGTCGCGGACCAGGTCAAGAGCCTGTGCGGCCTTGACCTTCGAACCGAGGCGACCGTCGGCTGGCTGCCCTCCAAAGAGCCGTCGCAGCCGGTCAAGGACAGAGGCGGTCGGGCTGGGGGTGGATGAGGTTGTCAAGGTGAGCTCCATTCGTCTTGAACAGCATACCCCCTGGGGTATACGTTCGGATACCACGTGTCCTGGACCTGATGGCCGAGGTGCTCACGGGTACTGGCACCATGACCCACATGCGCAAACCTCGATGGGGCGGACGTGTGGTTCGCATCAGACGGCGGCGCATTCTCTCGGTGAGATCCCGAATAGTGGTCTCCATTCTTGCGGTTGCCGGGCTCGGGCTCGCGGCATCGGGTGTCGCCTCGTATCTGGTTCAGCGCCAAGGGGTTCTGAGGGCGGTTGATGCGCAACTTCTGAACACCGTCCCGAATCTGAACACGATCGCATCGGGCAAGACCTCCGACGTACCGCTCACGAGCGTCGATGCCGTGCTGCGGCTCGCCATGCAACAGATGATCCCGGCCGCGAACGAGAGCGTTCTTGGTTTCATCGACAAGAGGCCGGTGCTGGTCCCTGCGGTGAACCTGCCGTTCCGCATCGACAAGGACGCGGCTCTGGTCGACCGGATCGTCTCGGAGGCGCATCCGACCCAGGTCGTGATCGGCACCGCCAAAAGCACGCTGGGAACGCTGCGATACCTGATCATCCCGGTCGCGGTCGCCGGCGACCCGAGCACGGGCCTGTATGTCGTTGCCTACGATCTCGACGCTGAGCTCGGCTCGGTTGCCGACTCGTTCCAGACGTACATCCGGGTCGCGCTGATTGCCCTGGCTCTCGTGGGGCTGGTGGCCTGGTTCGTGGCGGGGCGGCTGTTGCGTCCGATCCGCCTGCTGCGCGATGCCGCAGCGCACAGCAGCACCGCAGCCGACCTCACCGAACGCATCCCCGTGACAGGCCGGGACGATGTCTCGGAGCTGGCCACCGCCATCAACGCCATGTTCGACCGCCTTCAGGACTCGGCCAGGAGTCAGCGGCGCCTGCTCAACGACGTCGGTCACGAGCTCAAGACGCCGATCACGATCATTCGCGGCCACCTGGAGCTGCTCGATGCCGGCAATGTGAGCGAGGTCGAGGCGACCCGGGCTCTCGCCATTGACGAGCTTGACCGCATGAACACGCTGGTATCCGAGATCTCGTTGCTCGCCGCGTCGAGGGCACCACACTTCGTCGAGCTCACCGAGGTCGACATCGACTCCCTCACGGCAGCCGTCGGTGCCAAGGCCTCGGCGCTCGACCCGACCCGGACCTGGCGCGTCGAGTCCGCCAGCGGGCTCGCGCTCATCGATGCCGGCCACATCACCCAGGCCTGGCTGCAGCTGGCCGACAACGCGGCCAAGTACTCGACCCCCGGTGAGCCGATCGTCATCGCCAGCTCGGTCTCGGAGACCGAGGCGGGCACCCGCCTGGATCTCTGGGTGCGTGACGGCGGACCAGGCATACCGCCGGACGCCCGTGCGCAGGTCTTCGAACGATTCACCCGACTCGAGTCGAGTGAGGGAACGGAGGGATCCGGGCTCGGCCTGTCCATCGTCTCGGCGATTGCCGAAGCCCACGGCGGCACAGTGTTGCTGTCGGGCGCCCCGGGGCAGGGGTCGACCTTCACGATCCGGGTTCCGCTCATCGCCGGGGCGCAGTCATCACAGGAAGACGAGGATTAGGACATGAGCAGGATTCTCATTGCCGAGGACGAGGCGCGGATCGCGTCGTTCGTCGAGAAAGGCCTTCGCGCCGCCGGGTTCGCGGTGACCGTGACCGCCGACGGCAAGGCAGCCCTCGCCCAGGCCCAGAGCGGCCAGTTCGACCTGCTCATCCTCGACATCGGACTACCCGGGCGCGACGGCTTCGACATCCTCCAGACCCTGCGCGGCGAGGGCAACCCGATCGCTGTGATCGTCCTGACTGCGCGGGACTCCGCGACCGACACCGTGCGTGGTCTGGAAGGCGGCGCCAACGACTATATGTCCAAGCCGTTCCGCTTCGACGAGCTGCTGGCGAGGGTGCGACTGCGGTTGAACGATGGGCAGCCCGGGCCGATCGGGTCGCTGCAGGTACGCGGGCTCGAGCTCGATCTTCTGACACGCCGGATCAGTGTTGAGGGCACGTTGCAGGACCTCTCGGCGCGCGAGTTCGCGCTGGCAGAGGAGTTCATGCGGCACCCCAACCAGGTGCTCAGCCGTGAGCAGCTGCTCAGTCGCGTGTGGGGGCTCGACTTCGACCCGGGCTCGAACGTCGTTGAGGTCTATGTGCGATACCTGCGCGCCAAGATCGGCGCCGACCGGATCGAGACGGTGCGTGGCATGGGCTACCGACTGGTCTAGCAACCCCTGCTCCCGACTTCCTACTCCATCGAGTGCCCTGTCATGTGCGTATCGGGCGAGTGGTGAACCGGTTCGGGCGAGTGGTGACCCGGTTGGGGCACCACTGGATGCGGCGACGGCATCGGCGTGGGAACGACCCCGCGTTGCGCGGGCAGGGACTGAGCGGCCGGTGGCGAGACCTGACCGACATTGTTGTGCGGTGTTTCGGTGACGTGTGGCGTCGCGTGCGCCGTGGCGCGAGGGGTTGGTCGCGCGGTGGCCTGCGCCGCAGTCCCGACGCCGCTCACCTTCAGAACCTGACCCGGGGCATCGGCAGTGGTCAGTGATCCGGTGCCCAGGAGCGCTCCGCCAGCGGCCAACGCGATGCCGAGGAGGCTCGCGGCCCCGCAGACGACCAGTCTGGTGGGAGGGAACATTGCTCAGCCCTCTTTTCAACACCCCTGTATCGGTTCCCGTGTTGGCATTCTCCCGCCGCAACATGAGTTGAGCTGGAGAGCCGGATGAGAGAGTCCTCATCTGGTCTGGGACACGCTGACGGCGTGCCGCTGTGCGGCACGCCGTCAGCGTCGACCTTGCCGGAGCCCTGCACAACCAAGCAGCTCGCTGCGCCGACGAAGATGTTCTCGATCCCTACCGCATCGGGCTCACTGGCACCATCATGGCCGGAGCGTCCTGGACCGGCACGGGAACGGCCGGGTGCATCGGCGCGTGCGAGCTGGGCCTGACCGCGTGATACGCGGGGAGAGTCTTGGGGGCCGGCCGCACGACTTGACTGACGCTTCGGTGGCCAGCCGCAATCGGCATGGATGTGGGGTGCGACAGAGCCTCGTCGCGAGCCGACGTCGGCGTGGTGCCGAACAGGCCCTTGGCGTTGGCGTTGGCATGCACCTTGGCCGTGTCGCTGGCGTGCGCAGCCGCCGGCCCGACTCCACTTACCTGAAGAACCTGACCTGGGGCATCGGCAGGTGTCAACGATCCGGTGGCTGCGTATGCTCCGCCGGCGGCGAGCGCCACGCCGAGCATGCTCGCGGCTCCGGTCACGAGCAGCTTGCTGGATGTCTTCATCATGTTCTTGAACCCTTCGTTACAACGTCCCGGTTCCGGGCCGCGGTCATCACTGTCTCAGCGCCGTATGAGGTGACCGCGAGAGCCAGATGAGAGAGTTCTCACCGTGGACAACCCAGATGTGAGCCGATCCAACTTGCCGCCGCGCCGAGCGGGAGGGTGGCTGCCGGGTCTGGCAGTCGCTAGCGCGGTATCGGCGTACGTCCTGATCGTCTTTGGCAGCCACGTCCGCGTCAGCGACTCGGGGATGGGTTGCCCCGACTGGCCGCTGTGTGACGGCAACGCCGGACCGGTCTACGAGTTTCACGCCCTCATGGAACAGACACATCGCTACATCGCTGTGGTGGTAACGGTTTTGGCGGTGGCCACGGCGCTGCTTGCCTGGCGGGCCCGGCCCCGGTCCGCGGCCGTCCGGCCGGCGCTGTTCACCGTCGCGGTCATCGTGGTTCAGATCGGGCTGGGTGCCCTGACGGTGATCGCCGGCAACGGAGCGCCGACGGTGGCCGCCCACCTGCTCGCTGGTGTCGCGATGCTGGGCGGTGCCACGGTCACCGCCGCCTGCGCCCTGGTGCCTGCTCGCCCCATCACCGGCCGTCGGCTGGGTCCGGTTGGCTGGGTGGCCATCGGCGCTGCAGGCGTGTTGTTCGTCTCCGGTTCGCTGGTGGTCAATGCTGAGGCCGAGAGGGCGTGCGCGAGCTTCCCGTTCTGCCCCCCGGATCAGCCCGGCGGGCTGGTCTGGTTGCACCTGCTCCACCGCGGCATTGCCGTGCTGGCAGCGATCGCACTGCTCACGTTCTCGACAAGGGCATGGCGGCGCTGGTCAGTTTTCCGCGGAGCCCGTGGACTGGCCGCCACGCTCGCTGGTCTGGTCGTGGCCACGGCGACTCTGGGCGTCGTCAGCGCCCTGTTGAAGGCGCCCCCAGTCATGCAGGACCTGCACCTCGCCGGTGCCGCCGCAGTGCTCGCCGCCTCGTTGGCGCTTGCGGCTCTGGGCTGGTTGACCGGCGCGGACAGCTTGGACAATGAGCCGGGGATCGATCCGTCGGTGTCTGCGCAGCCGGCGGTATCCACGGAGGCCCGGCAGTAGCTACGCGAGGTCGGCGAGCGGGACCGAGGGGTCCGCGAGGCGATCGAGGTTGACGGCTGTGTCGCTGCGGATGAGCGCCTTGATGCCGTCGCCCTGGTCCCAGACGTTGGCGTTCATCCCGGCCAGGACGTGCCCGTCCTTGAGCCAGAAGGCGAGGAACTCTCGTCCCGCCGCGTCACCGCGAACCACGACCTGGTCCCAGTCTGCGGCGAAGCCGTTGTACTCCATGCCGAAGTCGTACTGGTCGGAGTAGAAGTAGGGGAGCTTCGCGTATGCAGTGCCCTGGCCGAGCATGTTTCGCGCCGCGGTCTGGCCCTGGTTGAGGGCGTTGGCCCAGTGCTCTATTCGAATTCGCTTCTGGTACATGGGGTTCCACGTCGAAGCGACGTCGCCGGCAGCAAAGACGTCAGCGGCGCTGGTGCGCAGGAACTCGTCGACGACGATGCCGTTCTCGACGTCCAGCCCGGCGTCCCTCGCCAGCTCGTCGCGCGGCGATGCGCCGACTCCCACGACAACCAGGTCGCCCTCGATCAGCGAGCCGTCCTTCGTTCGAACGCCTTGCGCAGCAACGGTTCCGACTATCGCCTCGATCTGCGTGGCCAGGTGAAGGTCGACTCCGTGGTCGGCGTGCAGGTCGCGGTAGATGCCGCCGAGCTTCAGTCCCAGAACCCGCTCGAGCGGAACCGTTTCGGGGGCCACGATCGCAACCTCGGCGCCCAGCTGGCGGGCGGATGCGGCAACTTCGGAGCCGATCCAGCCGGCGCCGATGACCACAACACGGCTGGCTGTTCCGATCGCGGCGCGAAGAGCATCCGAGTCGCCCATGTCGCGCAGGTACCGCACCCCCGGGAGCTCCGCGCCCGGCAGTGGAAGGCGCCGCGGGGCTGCGCCCGTGGACAGGAGAAGCCGGCTGTACGGCATACGGCTGCCGTTCTTCATGGTCAGCTCGTGCGTAGCGGGGTCGAAGGATGCGACCTGTGTCCCGGTCAACAGCTCGATGTCGTTGTCAGCGTAGAAGCCCTCGTCGTGGACGTAGAGCTTGGCGGCAGGCTTTTCCCCGCGAAGGTAGTCCTTGGACAGCAGGGGACGCTCGTAGGGGCGCTCGGTCTCCTCGCCGATCAGCACTACCCGGCCATCGAAGCCCTCGATGCGCAGCGTCTCGGCAGCCTTGGCTCCGGCCAAGCTCGCGCCGACAATGACGAAGGTCTGTTCCGAAGCCATCAATGACCCCTGGTGAGGGCGAAGAACTCCTGTCGCGAGCGCGCGTCCTCGCGAAGGGCACCGTGGACCGATGACGTGATGGTCGTCGAGCCACTGGCCTGGACCCCACGCATGGACATGCACATGTGCTCAGCCTCGATCACCACGCCGACTCCCTTGGGGGCGAGGTTTTCCTGCAGCCAGTTCGCGACCTGAACGGTGAGCCGCTCCTGCACCTGGAGGTCTCGGGCGAACAGCTCAACCACGCGCGCCAGCTTGGACAGGCCGAGGATGCGCTCACCGGGCAGGTAACCGACGTGAGCGACCCCGGTGAACGGCAACATGTGGTGCTCGCACAGTGAGTGCACCGGGATGTTCCTGGCCAGCACCATCTCGTCGTAGTGCTCGTCGTTGGGGAAGGTCGTGAGGTCGAACTCACGTGGTGTCAGCATCTCGGTGAAGGACTCAGCGACTCGACGGGGGGTGTCCGCCAGGTGTGGTGAGGCGGGATCGCGGCCAAGCGCGCGGAGCAGGTCGCGGACGGCACGTTCTGCGGCCGGCAGGTTGACCTTCTCGCGGTCGTGGACGACCCGGAGCCGCCGGCTGACATCGTGGGCCCTGTCCTCGGCTGCGGTCGGGTGTTCGAGCTTGGCGATGCTCATCCTGATCCCTTCTAAAAACGTTGTACGTTGACATTAGAAGATAGAGTGGGACTCGTCAACAGGAAATTCGGTGTAAGGATTTAAGTCATGGCGCCAGGAATGCATTCCGCCCCCCTTGGCCGGGCCGCTCATGAGGCGACTGCGGACTCCTCGGCGGATGTCTCGACGGATGTCTCGGCCGTGGCGAGTCTGGATGAGCCCACCCGGCGGCGCATCTATGACCACGTCGGCGCGCAGGGGGCCCCGGTCAGCCGTGACGACGTGGCGGTCGCGCTTGACGTCCCGAGACGCACGGCTGCCTTCCATCTCGACCGTCTGGCAGAGCTGGGGTTGATCGCGGTCTCCTACGGACGCCGCACCGGGCGCACCGGCCCGGGCGCAGGTCGCCCAGCCAAGCTCTACCAACGTTCGACTCGCGACGTTGCGGTCTCGCTGCCCCCCCGTGACTACGATCTCGCAGGGAGGCTCCTTGCCGGAGCCATGGCTCAGGCCCAGCAAACCGGTGAGCGTCCTCGTGAGGTTCTTGACCGGCAGGCACGTGACCTTGGTCGATCCATGGCGCGCGAACGGTCCGGCGGACCGGCTGGCCTGGGCGCGACCGGCGTCCTCATGAGTCTGCTGGAGGACCACGGCTTCGAGCCACGGTCCGCGGCCAGCGACATCGTCCTTCACAACTGCCCGTTCCACGCCCTTGCCCAGGAGCAGTCCGAGCTGGTCTGCGGCATGAACCTGCATCTGCTGGTGGGTGTCCTGGAGGGTCTCGGCACGACGGGGCTTCAGGCCCGCCTTGAACCGGGCCACTCCGGTTGCTGCGTTCGGTTGGAGCAGACGGACACCCCTGCGTGACGTCACCACATGGCGTGGGGGACGTCGCCACCGACCCGACACTGCGCTACCGCCTCGGTGGTCGAAAGACGTGGATGGTCTGGGCTGCGGCCACCTCCGTCTACATCCTCGCGGTCTTTCACCGAACCTCGTTGGGTGTTGCCGGCCTCATCGCGGCAGAGCGGTTCCACATCACTTCCGCTCAGCTTGCCACGTTCACGATGGTGCAGCTGTTCGTGTACGCGGCCATGCAGGTCCCTGTCGGCGCCGTTCTGGACCGCCTCGGTGCCAAGAAGCTGCTGGTCACCGGGGTGGTACTGATGACGGGCGGCCAGTTCGCGTTTGCCTTCGCCAGCACATTCGGAGCCGGTGTCGCGGCTCGGGTCTTCGTCGGCATGGGTGACGCGATGATCTTCATCAGCCTCATGCAGCTGATCGCCCTTTGGTTCCCGCCGGCGCGCACCGCCATGATCACCCAGCTGACCGGTGTCCTCGGGCAGGTCGGCGCGGTCGCCGCAACGGCTCCCCTGTCCGCGGCGCTGCACAACCTGGGCTGGACCCGGTCATTCGGCACGGCGGCTGGAGTGGGTGTCCTTCTCGGGATCGTGCTGATCGTCGTCGTGCGGGACTCCCCATACACGGACCACCACCGCGACGAGCTCAAGATGCGGGCAGTTGGCCGGGCGCTGAAGCTGGCGTGGACCGAGCCGGGGACCCGGCTCGGTCTCTGGTCGCACTTCTCCGCGCAGTTCGGTGCCACCGTCTTCGCCCTCCTGTGGGGGTTCCCCTTCCTGGTCTCCGGACAGGGCCTGACCCCGAGTGCCGCCAGCGGCCTGCTCATCGTCATGACCGTCACTGCCGTCGTGACCAGCCCGCTGATCGGCGCCTTCGTCACGCGGTGGCCGTACTCCCGGTCCACGCTGATCCTGTGGATCGTCGGCTCCATCATGACGGTCTGGGCAGTCGTGCTCGTATGGCCCGGACGTGCGCCCCTGTGGCTCCTGGTCGTCCTTGTCGTGGTGCTCGCGGTGGGTGGGCCGGGCTCGATGGTCGGGTTCGACCTGGCGCGGACCTTCAACCCACCCACCCGTCTGGGCAGCGCCACCGGGATCGTCAACGTCGGTGGCTTCGTGGCATCGCTGGGCACCGTCGCCCTGATCGGCATCGTGCTCGACCAGGTGGCGCCGGGTGGTCCTTCGACCTACACGGTGGACTCGTTCCGTGCCGCCATGTCGGTGCAGTACATCGTGTGGGTGCTCGGTGTGGTCCAGATCCTGCGCTTCCGGCGCAAGGCCCGCCTCGCGCAGCTGACGCAAAGCCGTGTCGTTACCAATTTGTGATGAAGTGGGTTGGGCGCGAGCGTTTGATGGACGTTCGGTGGGTGACCTGCAAAAAAACAACAGTGTCATTCGTTGGAGGCAAGGCAACCGCATCACCGACCGACGCTGACTTGTCTGGTATTGGTGTGACTGGTGTTCACAGAGTGGTTGTCGGCCCTACGCTCAAAAGGCTGACGGTTGTCGATCGAAAGGCGTACCTCGTGCCGAGCACCCGCAAGCCCATCCGGTTCCAGCTGGTCATTGCGACTTGTACCGCGCTTGCGCTTGCCGTGACCGTTCCCGGACTCACCGCTCACGCAGATCCCGTCTACCCCTCGGCGGGGCAGGTCAAAGCCGCCCAGGCAGCCGTCGGGGACAAGGCCGCCCAGATCTCCGTCATCGAGGGCCAGCTGAAGGCGTCCAACGCGCGCCTGGAGGAAGTGCAGTCAGCCGCCGAGGTGGCTGCAGAGAAGTACAACCTGGCGCGCTTGCTGCTCCAACAAGCCACCGACGCGGCGAAGGCCGCCGGCGAGCGGGCCGCGGCAGCGCAGGAGATTGCTGACATCGCCTCGAACAAGCTGGGTCAGTTTGCCGCCGCGACGTACATGCAGGGCGGGAACCTCGGTCAGCTCGAGGCGTTCCTGTCCAGCAAGGGTCCCCAGGACGTCCTGGACCGTGCCGCCGGCATCCAGCTGATCACCGACATTCGCAACCAGGTCATGCAGGACGCCGACGCGTCTTCCGTGGTGGCCGGCGTCCTTCGCCGCCAGGCGGCCCAGGCCCAGGCCCAGCAGCTGGCCGCGGCACAGACAGCCGAGGACGCAAGGGTTGCTGCTCAAGCCCAGGTGGACCTGGCCACGGCCGAGACCGCAAGCATCCAGAAGCAGCAGGGCGCGATGATCGTCCAGCTTGCGGCCCTGCGCAACACCTCGGTCACGCTCGAGCGACAACGGCAGGCCGGGCTGAAGGCCGAGGCTGAGCGCCGTGCCGCCGCCGCAGCCAAGGCTCGTGCGGCAGCGCGGGCTCGTGCGGCAGCGCGGGCTCGTGCTGCCGCGCAGGCTCGTGCGGCAGCTCAGGATCGAGCGGACGCCCGTGCCCGTGCGGCAAGGGATGCCCAGCGAACGTCTGCGCCGGACCCGGTCGCCTATGACCCGACCACCTCGCCGGTGGCGTACAGCCCGGTCCCTTCTCACGGCGACGTCTCTGCCGTCCTTGCCTTCGCGCGGGCCCAGATCGGCAAGCCCTACCTGTGGGGTGGAGCAGGCCCGGACTCCTGGGACTGCTCAGGTCTGACCCAGGCGGCGTGGGCCCAGGCCGGGGTGAGCCTCTCGCACTACACCGGGTGGCAGTGGGCCGAGACGAGTCGGGTGCCGCTCAGCGACCTGCAGCCGGGTGACCTGGTCTTCTATGGTGGCTCCGGTCCGTCCAGCCACCATGTTGGCCTCTACATCGGCGGCGGTCAGATGATCGAGGCACCGGAAACCGGCAAGAACGTGCGCTACGCCTCAATCTGGCGCAGTGACATCGTCCCGGAGGCCGGCCGCCCGTAGTCGAGCACCCGGCACTTCCTCAGTGAGGCGCGCCCCAGCGAGCCGTGCTCATTCCGGCATCGGTGGCGCGTTTGATGGCCTCCAGGATGACCTTCTCGGCCTCGGCGCGACCTCCCCAGTGGGCACCTTCGACAGACTTGCCCGGCTCCAGATCCTTGTAGGTCTCGAAGAAGTGCTGGATCTCGAGCCGGTCGAACGCGCTGACGTCCTCGAGCTCCATGATGTGGGCAACCCGGGGGTCGTGGGCGGGCACCATCAGGATCTTGTCGTCGCCGCCGGCCTCGTCGGTCATGTGGAACAGGCCGATCGCCCGCGCTCCGACCAGACACCCGGGAAACGTCGGCTCCTCGAGCAGGACGAGCGCGTCCAGAGGGTCGCTGTCCTCGCCCAGTGTGTTCTCGATGTAGCCGTAGTCGGCTGGGTAACGCGTGGACGTGAACAGCAACCTGTCGAGTCGGATGCGACCGGTCGCGTGGTCCACCTCGTACTTGTTGCGGTGCCCCTTGGGGATCTCGATCGTGACGTCGTACTCCACAGCGGTGCCCTTCGATGGGGATTGGCTTAGGCTCGCTCGTAAGTGTCGCGTATCCCAGCCGAATCACGAATAGGGGGAGCTTGTGCGCTCCGTCTCCAGGGGTCTCGCCGCCCTCGGCGTGCTCCTCGTGGCGGGGGGCGGCTACCTCACGGCGGATGTCTACGACCTGGTCCCCGGCGTGTTCACCCTTGATCGGGCTCCCTCACACAGCGGTACGCCGATCCTCCCGGCCGTCACACAGACGGCCTCTCCCTCCGGGACGGTCACCGGGGTGCCGATCCCGTCGGTGGCCGGCTCCGTTGCAGCGCCCCTGCTCACTGTCGCCGACGCGGCGCCAATCCCGACCAAGGCCGGTCTGGCTGCTGCTCTGGCCCGCGCGCTGACCGACGCCGGGCTTGGTTCGTCGGTGGGCCTGACCGTCCGGGATGCTCACACCGGGGCTCACCTGCTCGATGTCTCGGCCCAGGTGCCACGGACCCCGGCCTCGACGGTCAAGCTGCTCACCGCGACTGCCATCGTGACGACGCTGGACCCGGCGCTGACGTTCTCGACCAGGGCGGTGCGCGGTGCCAGCGCCGGCCACGTCACCGACGTGATCCTCGTCGCGGGCGGTGACACCCTGCTCAGCCCGGGCAAGGGCAACCCCCTGGCCGTGGCTGGCCGGGCCGGGCTCGTCGATCTGGCCGGGCAGACCTCGCAGGCGCTCAAGACCCAAGGCATCACCAGCGTCAGGTTGCGCATCGACGAGCGATACGCCTCGGGCCCCAGGTACGCGCCGGGGTGGTTGCACGCGGACATCAGCCAGGGCTTGACCGGCCCGGTCGCCATGCTCGGGCTCTCGACCCAGCAGCCGCGCCCGGGTACGAGCGCGTTCACCGATCCCGCGTTGAGCACTGCCCAAGCCTTCCGCACAGCGCTGGCCAGCCAGGGCCTGGTCATGGCACCGGGCATCGACTGGGCGGCTTCGCCCAAGGGAGCGCGAGAGCTTGGTGTGGTTCGTTCGGCACCGTTGTCCGACGTCCTTGCCCTGGCTCTGACCAACAGTGACAACCCCCTGACCGAGTCACTGGCCCGTCAAGCGGCCACCAAGGCGGGCAGGCCCACCTCGTTCACTGAAGTGGCCGCATGGGTCAAGGAGAAGGCCGCAGCGAAGGGGGTCCATATTGAGGGCGTCACGCTGATCGACACCAGCGGACTCTCTGGAGGCACTCTCATCACGGCGCGCTCGCTGGGGGACGTTCTTGCTCTTGCTGCCGGAGGCAAGGAGCCGGCCCTGCAGCAGATCGTGGCCCAGCTTCCCGTCGCCGGCCTGAGCGGGACGTTGACGGACCGGTTCCTCTCGGGCTCGGCGCACTCTGCTGCAGGGGTCGTCCGAGCCAAGACCGGCACGTTGACCGGTGCCAGCGCCCTTGCCGGGACGGTCGTGGACAGAGACGGCAGGTTGCTGGTGTTCGCCATCCTGGCGGACAGGATCCCGGCCGGTGTGGGAACGCTGACCGCGCGGGCGGCGTTGGATCGGTTCGTGGCGACGCTCGCATCGTGCGGGTGCGGCTGAGGCGCAGGAGGACATGGGAATCGTGACGTCACCGGATGCGGCTTCGCAGCCACCAAGAGGGATCCACACCAGCGGCTATGTCGACTGGGCGTTCGCCAAGGCCACCGGCCGGCGCATGGTCGCGGCAGGCCCCAAGGTCACGTCCGCCCAGGCCGATGAGATCGTCAGTGCCCTCCGCTCGGCCGCTGAACGATCTCGTGGACCGGTCGCCGAGACGGCCCGAATGCACTCACCGGCTGGCAGCAGCCCGGTTCTGATCGTTGATCGTCCAGGCTGGATCGACGCCAACGTGGACTCCCTGCAGTCCATGCTTGAGCCGGTGCTCGCCGCCATGGTTGCCAAGCGCAAGACCCCGGCACAGCCCCCGTCGAACCTGGTCCTGGAGGTCGGTGGCAAGGTCACCGGTGCCGAGGCGGGTGCGCTCATGTCCTTCCTGTCGAGCAAGATCCTGGGTCAGTACGACCTCGCCCCCGACGCGAGGCCCCGGCTGTTGCTCGTGGCGCCCAACGTGCTGCACACCGAGGCCGAGATCGGCGTCAACCCGGCCGACTTCCGGCTCTGGGTCTGCCTGCACGAGGAGACCCACCGCGTGCAGTTCACGGCCGTGCCGTGGCTGCGTCAACACGTGATCGACTCGGCCCGTCAGCTCTCGCTGGATCTCGCGCCCGACCCCGAGCAGCTCGGCCTGAAGCTCCAGCAGCTCGCCCAGAACCTTCCTGACGCTCTCCGGAGCGGCGGCAACGGCCTGACCGACATCTTCGCCACACCCGAGCAACGCGCCCAGATCGCCAAGGTCACCGCCATCATGGCGCTGCTCGAAGGCCACGCCGACGTCGTGATGGACGACGTCGGGCCGGCCATCGTGCCGAGCGTCGAGCACATCCGGTCACGGTTCCAGCAACGACGCAAGGACGTCAGCGGTGTCGACAAGATCCTGCGCAGACTGCTGGGGCTGGAGGCCAAGATGCGCCAGTACCGCGACGGTGCACTATTCGTCCGCGCGGTGACGGACAAGGTCGGCACCGACGGTTTCAACGCGGTATGGACCTCGCCGGAGACCTTGCCGCTGCCCGAAGAGATCGAGAGCCCCGCGACCTGGGTCCGTCGCGTCCACGGATGATCGGCGGCGACAGGTGACCGGACCGCATCCCGCCATCGCCGCCACGCGGGTGGCCGTGCGACTGGTGCTCGGACAGATCGAGCAGACCACACCGGGCGGCCTGGTCGTCGTCGCCTGCAGTGGTGGCGCGGACTCCCTTGCGCTCGCAGCGGCTGTGGCTTTCGAGGCGCCCCGGGCCGGGCTGACCGCCGGCGCCGTGATTGTCGACCACGGCCTGCAGGAGGGCTCGCTAGCCGTGGCCGACCGAGCCGCGGGCCAGTGCCGGCGCCTGCTCTCGCTCGACCCCGTCGAGGTTGTCACGGTCCAGGTCGCATCCTCCGGCTCCGGCCCGGAAGCACATGCCAGGGACGCGCGATACAAGGCCTTCGAAGACGTCGCCGAACGGATGGGTGCGGTGGCGGTCATGCTCGGCCACACCCGCGACGACCAGGCTGAGCAGGTTCTGCTGGGCCTCGCCAGGGGTTCCGGCGCCCGCTCACTATCCGGTATGCCGATGCGCCGCGGTCCGTACGTCCGTCCCTTTCTCGGAGTGGCCAGGGCCATCACCGCCGCCGCCTGTGACGCGGCCGGACTCACGGCGTGGGTGGACCCGCAGAACAATGACCCGGCATACGGGCGGGCTCGGGCACGTGCTCTGCTGCCCGTTCTGGAGACCGAGCTCGGGCGCGGAACCGTCGCTGCGCTGGCGCGTTCAGCTGATCTGTTGCGTGAGGACGCCGATGCCCTCGACGATCTCGCAGCCCAGGCCCGTGACGAGATGGAGCAGGGTCCCATCCAGGCGGCGGTGCTCCTGGCGCTGCCCCGGGCCGTTCGCACCCGCGTCTGGCGACTGCTCGCGCTCGAGGCGGGGTGTCCGCCAGGGTCACTCTTCGCGGTCCATGTCGATACGCTCGACACCCTGCTCACCGGCTGGCGGGGGCAGGGGCCGATTGATCTGCCTGGCCATGTTCAGGGCCGCCGAAGCGGTGGTCGGGTGTTCGTTGTGCCCACTCGTCCGGTTGAATAGGCGAGAGACCCGAGCTGGCGTTGACCTCGCTCGCCGCCCCATGCACGCTCGCCACCCGAACAGATAGCTCAAGGAGATGCCGTGGACGCCGCCCATATGGGAGCTGACCTTGAACGTGTGCTGGTCACCGAAGCGCAGATTCAGGTCAGGCTCGGTGAGCTGGCTGCCGACGTCTGGCGCGACTACGAAGGCAAGGACCTGTTGTTGGTGGGTGTCCTCAAGGGCGCGGTGATGGTGATGTCCGACCTGATGCGCGCCCTGCCCGGCACCGCTCCGATGGACTGGATGGCCATCTCGTCCTACGGGTCCGGCACAAAGAGCTCCGGCGTCGTCCGCATCCTGAAGGACCTTGACACCGACATCACTGGTCGGCACGTGCTGATCGTCGAGGACATCGTCGACTCGGGTCTGACGCTGAGCTGGATCAGGTCCAACCTCGAGTCCAGGTCGGCCGCGTCGGTGGAGATCTTGACGCTTCTGCGCAAGCCCGGGGCCGCCAAGGTAGAGGTCGACGTCAGGTACGTGGGCTTTGACATCCCCAACGAGTTCGTCGTGGGCTACGGCCTGGACTACGCCGAGAAGTTCCGCAACCTGCGCGACGTCGGCACCTTGGCGCCTCACGTCTACTCCTGAGGCGGCACCGGATCGAGATCTGGAACACCAGCACCATGTCAGGCGTTTGACTGGCGAGACTGCAGCGGCTTCCGTGCGGTGTAACGTCGTTATGACCGTTGCCGCACTGGCTCACATCGCGGTTGACATGGCAGAGCGAGCAGGAGGGACGGGGCATCACGCCTCGCAGATACATGGACTTCAAGCGCATCCTTCGCACCCCGGTCGTCTGGGTCGTGCTCATCTTCGGCATCGGCGTGCTCTGGCTCACCGTCGCCGACTCCAGCAGCTTCACCCGCATCGACACCTCGGCCGCCGAGAAGCTGATCAACGACGGTGCCGTGGACTCGGCCAAGTTCGTCGGTGAGGACCAGGTTCAGCTCACCCTCAAACCGGGCCAGACGTACTCCGACGGCGACAAGGTCAAGGCGGCCGACAAGGTCATGGCCTACTACGTCACCCAGCGCGGTGAGGGCCTGGTGACGGCCGTCAAGGCGCACATGCCGCCCAAGGGCTACACCGATGACCCGCCGCAGCAGAACTGGCTTTTCAGCCTCTTGGCCACCATCATCCCGCTGATCATCGTCCTTGGTCTGTTCTGGTTCCTGATGGGACAGATGCAGGGTGGCGGCTCCAAGGTCATGCAGTTCGGCAAGAGCAAGGCCAAGCTCGCCAACAAGGACACCCCCAAGGTCACGTTCGCCGACGTCGCGGGCGTGGATGAGGCTGTCGAGGAGCTGCTGGAGATCAAGGAGTTCCTCGCCGAACCGGCCAAGTTCCTCGCCGTGGGCGCCAAGATCCCCAAGGGCGTCCTGCTCTATGGCCCTCCCGGCACCGGCAAGACCCTGCTGGCGCGCGCTGTCGCGGGCGAGGCTGCCGTGCCGTTCTACTCGATCTCCGGCTCGGACTTCGTCGAGATGTTCGTCGGCGTCGGCGCCTCCCGGGTGCGCGACCTGTTCGAACAGGCCAAGGCCAACGCCCCCGCCATCGTGTTCGTCGACGAGATCGATGCCGTCGGCCGCCACCGTGGCGCCGGCCTCGGCGGTGGCCACGATGAGCGTGAGCAGACGCTCAACCAGCTCCTTGTCGAGATGGACGGCTTCGACGTCAAGACCAACGTCATCCTGATCGCTGCGACCAACCGGCCTGACATCCTTGACCCAGCCCTGCTGCGCCCTGGCCGCTTCGACCGCCAGATCGCGGTCGATGCACCCGACATGATCGGACGCCACCGCATCCTGCAGGTGCATGGCAAGGGCAAGCCGTTGGCCACCGGCGTCGACCTGCTCGCGGTGGCTCGACGGACGCCTGGCTTCACCGGTGCCGACCTGGCTAACGTCCTGAACGAGGCCGCGTTGCTCACTGCGCGAGGCAACAACAAGCTCATCGACGACGAAGCCCTGGACGAGGCGATCGACCGTGTCGTCGCCGGCCCGCAGAAGCGCACCCGGATCATGAGTGCCAAGGAGAAGAAGATCACCGCCTACCACGAGGGCGGACACGCGGTCGTTGCCTCGGCCATGCTCAACACCGACCCGGTCACGAAGATCACGATCCTGCCGCGCGGTCGGGCTCTTGGTTACACCATGGTCATGCCGCTGGACGACAAATACTCCACCACGCGCAACGAGATCCTCGACCAGCTGGCCTTCGCCCTGGGCGGTCGGGTCGCCGAGGAGATGATCTTCCACGACCCGACGACGGGCGCCGGCAACGACATCGAGAAGGTCACCACCCTGGCCCGACGCATGGTGACGCAGTACGGCATGAGTGAGCGCATCGGTGCCATCAAGCTCGGTCAGGATGGCAGTGGTGAGGTCTTCCTCGGTCGGGACATGGGCCATCAGCGCGACTACTCAGAGGCAGTGGCCGGTGTGGTCGACGAAGAGATCCGTCGCCTGATCGAGGCCGCCCACGACGAGGCCTGGCATGCGCTGAATGACAATCGACATATTCTCGACGCCTTGGTGCTCGAGCTGCTCGAGAAGGAGACCCTGGGCAAGGACCAGCTCGCCGTCATCTTCGCGGACATCGTCAAGCGCCCGGCTCGGCCGGTCTGGCTGTCCAGCGACCGTCGGCATGTCAGTGACCAGCCGCCGGTTCAGACGCCTGCCGAAGTCGCCGCCGCCAATGGTTCGAAGCGCTCAGAAGTGCAGGACGTGACCATCGCCGCGGAACAGGCCCTCGAGGAACACCCCTCGAAGGCCGTCATCGAGGTCCCAGAGGGCGGCCATGTCGACCCCAGCTCCGATTGATCTGGAGCGTGCTGAGCGCGCGGTTCGCGAGATCCTGTTGGCGATCGGCGAGGACCCCGATCGCGAGGGGCTCAAAGAAACGCCCGGGCGGGTGGCCAGGTCCTACGCCGAGATCTTCGCAGGCATGGCGCAACGACCGGAGGATGTCCTCACGACGACTTTCGAGCTCGGTCACGACGAGCTCATCCTCGTGCGCGACATCGAGGTGTACAGCACCTGCGAGCACCATCTCGTGCCCTTCCACGGCGTCGCTCACGTGGGTTACATCCCCGGCCGAGACGGGCGGGTGACAGGCCTGTCCAAGCTGGCGAGACTGGTCGATGTCTACGCGCGTCGCCCGCAGATTCAGGAGCGGATGACCTCTCAGATCGCGGACGCGCTGCTTGAGCACCTCAAACCCCTGGGCGTCCTGGTCGTCATCGAGTGCGAACATCTGTGCATGTCGATGCGCGGCGTCCGCAGGCCGGGTTCGCGGACCATCACGTCGGCCGTGCGCGGCCAGCTGCGTGATCCTGCCACCAGGGCAGAGGCGATGGCTCTCGTGCTTGGGGGCAGCCGGTGAGCGATCGCGCTCCATCGCGCAGGTCCTCACAGGCAGCATCACTTCTGGGCGGCTTCGCCAAGCGTCGTTCACGGGCCCCCGCGGTGGTGGGCACGCTCACCTACCTCATCGGCTTTGGCAACATCGCCTATGGGCTGGCACGTGGTTGGCGGCATCGGCTGCATCCCCTGGCCGATCTGCTGCCAGGTGCCGTGGCTGCGGCCTCTGCGGCGACGGTTGTGTCCGGCATACTGCTGCTGCTACTGGCGCATGGGTTGAGGCGGCGCAAGCGCCGGGCCTGGCGGGCGGCGTTGACCCTGTTGGCCGTGAGTGTCGTCCTGCATGCGGTCAAGCTTGAGCTCATTCCAGTCGCGATGTCGCTGGCGGTGCTGATCGCCCTGATTGCCTATCGGGCGGAGTTCCGGGCGTTGGGAGACCCAACGACCCGCTGGCGGGCGGTACGCACCTTCTTAGTCCTCACGGCTGCGAGCATGGTCGTCGGTGTGCTGATGGTGACCCTGATGCGCCATCGCGTGGTGGGGGGACCGCCGAGCTGGTGGGGCATCGTCCAGGAGGTTCTCACCGGTCTGGTGGGCCTCAACGGCCCACTGGTCTTGCGGGATGAGCGCGCCACAGACGTCGAGGGCGCTGTGTTGCTCGGGCTGGGTCTGATGACGATCCTGACGACCATCTATCTCGCCCTGCGTCCCCAGGAGCCGCGTCCGCAGCTGACCGATGCTGAGGAAGCGACCATGCGGGTCCTGCTTGAAGCCAACTCGGACTCGCTCGGGTACTTCAACCTGCGTCGGGACAAGAGCGTGGTCTGGTCCGACTCGGGCAAGGCCGCGATCGCCTACCGGGTCGTCACTGGTGTGATGCTGGCCAGTGGCGACCCGATTGGGGACCCAGAGGCCTGGCCCGGCGCAATCACCAACTTCCTGGCCGAGGCCGAGCTGCACGCCTGGAGGCCCGCGGTGATCGGCTGTTCGGAGCGGGCGGGCCACATCTGGTGTCGGGCGACCGGTTTCAGCGCGCTGGAGCTCGGTGACGAGGCGGTGGTGGACGTGGCAGCGTTCTCCCTCGAGGGCCGGCCGATGCGCAACGTCAGGCAGATGGTCAAGCGCATCGAGAGAGCCGGCTACACGACGGAGGTTCTGCGCGGCGCCAACGTCTCCGAGGGCGAGCGGCGCCGCGCTCTCGTGGATGCCGACGCCTGGCGGGGCACCGAGACCGAGCGCGGTTTTTCGATGGCCCTCGGCAGGCTGGTGGACCCTGCAGACCCCGACTGCGTGTTCGTGGTGGCACGTCAGGATGGCGTCATGCGCGCGTTCCTTCAGTTCGTCCCCTGGGGTCCCGACGGGATGTCCCTGGATCTCATGCGCCGCGATCGCACCGCTGATGCCGGCGTGAACGAGCTGCTCATCGTGGACGCGCTGAGGTCGTGCCCCCAGCTCGGCGTCACTCGCGTCTCCCTCAACTTTGCGGCCTTTCGGTCGACCCTGGAACGCGGAGAGCGGCTGGGCGCCGGACCGTTTCTGCGAGCGTGGCGCAGGGTGCTGTTGTTTGCCTCTCGCTGGTTCCAGATCGAGAGCCTGTATCGGTTCAACGCCAAGTTCCAGCCGACCTGGGTGCCGCGCTTCGTCGTCTATCCGGCCACTCGCGACCTCCCCCGCATCGCCGTCGCAGCCCTTGAGGCCGAGGCCTTCCTCACCTGGCCGCACTTGCGCCGACTCAGCGGAGCATGATCATGCACACCCTCGTCATGGGCGTTGTCAACGTCACTCCCGACTCCTTCAGCGACGGGGGACTGTGGTTCGCCCCCGAGGCTGGGATCGCCCACGGTCTGGAGCTGCTGGAGCAGGGCGCCGACATACTGGACGTGGGCGGTGAGTCCACTCGCCCCGGCGCCATCCGGACGACCGAGGACGAAGAGCTGCGCCGAGTGATCCCAGTGATCCGTGAGCTGGCCCGCAGCGGGGCCCGGGTCTCCATCGACACCATGAGGGCGGCCGTCGCAGCCCAGGCTGTTGAGGCGGGTGCCTCCATCGTGAACGACGTCAGCGGAGGCCTGGCGGACACAGACATGGCGCGGGTGGTCGCCGCCATGCAGGTGCCCTTCGTCGTCATGCACTGGCGTGGTCACAGCGCCACCATGCAGAGCCGTGCGTCATATGACGACGTTGTCTCAGACGTATGCCGCACGCTGACCGAGCGGGTGACCGACCTCTGCGGTCAGGGTGTGGGACGGGACCAGCTGATCCTTGACCCGGGGTTCGGCTTCGCCAAGCTGCCCCAACACAACTGGTCGTTGCTGGCCCATCTGGATGTGGTGCAGTCGCTGGGCTTCCCGGTGCTTGTGGGAACGTCGCGCAAGACATTCCTGGGCCGCCTGGGTGTTCCAGAGGGTGCCGAGAGTCGTCCTCCTGCACAGCGAGATCCGGCAACCGCCGCGACCACAGTGATTGCAGGACTCGCCGGTGCCTGGGCCGTGCGTGTCCACGACGTAGCCTCGAGTGTCGACGCGCTTCGCGTGGTCGAGGCAACGGAGGCAGCTCGATGACGGATCGCATTGTCCTGCAAGGAATCTCGGCTCATGGCTTCCACGGGGTGCTCGACTTCGAGAAGACGATGGGTCAGGACTTTGTCGTTGACGTGACTCTCGACGTTGACCTGCGGCGCGCCGGTCGCGGCGATCTCCTCGCGCACACGGTCAGCTACGCGGAGGTGGCAGTCGACATAGTGGGGCTGATCACCGGGCCGTCACTGGACCTGATCGAGAGTCTGGCTGAGCAGATCGCCGCGGCTGCACTGCGGCGCCCGTTGGTGCAGGCCGTCGAGGTGACGGTCCATAAGCCACAGGCCCCCGTGGGAGTGCCGTTCGGCGACGTCCTGGTGAAGGTCGAGCGGCATCGCGACGAACGGGTCGTGATCGCCCTTGGCGCCAACCTTGGCGCTGTGCGGCCGACCCTCGAGGCAGCGGTTCGAGCGCTTGCCGATGTTGACGGCCTGCGCATCACCGCGGTTTCTGACCTGTTCGAGACTGACCCGGTGGGAGGTCCCGACCAGCCTGTCTATCTCAACGCCGTCGTATTGGCCCGGACCCGGTTGGCGCCTTTCACGTTGCTCACTGAGCTCCATGCGATCGAGGCCGACCACGGTCGGGTTCGCGAAACCCGTTGGGGTGCAAGAAGTCTGGATCTTGACCTCATCCAGTACGGCGACCCCGGGTACGGCTCGGAGCTGTTGAGCCAGGATCCGGAGCTGATGCTGCCGCATCCCCGCGCACACGAGAGGGCCTTCGTTCTTGCACCGTGGTTCGCCGTCAACGCAGAGGCGCAGCTCCGCGTTGGTGAGGCGCTGGTCCCGGTGAGTGAGCTGCTCGAGCGAGCGGATCAGGACGGCATACGGCCTGGCCCGCAATGGAGTCCGTCATGGTGAGGGACGGACGTGGCGTCTCGATTCGACTCGTGCTGCTTCTCGGGTTGGTCGTCACCGCGATCGCCTACCCAGGGCTGCGGGTCTGGACCGGGCAGGGTCACGAGCTCCCCCCTGCATCCTGGGGTGGGGTCATCGTCCTGGTGTTCATGGCCGGCGGCGTCTTCTTCGCTGGACTGCCGATTCGTCGTTTCCTTCGCGGACAGGCAAAGAAACCGCTCAACCCGCTGCGGGCCATGCGCACGCTGGTCCTGGCGCAGGCGGCGGCTCTGACCGGTGCGCTGGTGGCTGGTTGGAACCTCGCACAGGTACTCGTGCTGTGGCCGGTCCTCGACATCGACTCGCGGCGCTCTCTCGCACTGCGGCTGGGGGCGTTATCGGCCGCCGCAGCCCTGATGGCGGTCGCCGGGCTGGTGGCTCAGGCGATGTGCCGGGTCGACGGGCGCGGCGAAGGCGACGACGCGGACGACGGAGACGACAACAACGACCACATCCACTGACCGAACACCCGGGAACGACCGTTTGTGGCGGTATCTGGAGTCGAAACGGTCGCTGCGAGGTGTTCGGTGGCCTACTACTTGTCGACGTCTCCGACAACGAAGAACATCGAGCCCAGGATCGAGACCATGTCCGAGATGAGATTGCCTGGCAAGACAGCCGACAGCACGGCGACATTGTTGAACGATGCAGAGCGCAGCTTGAGCCGCCACGGGGTCTTCTCTCCCCGCGACACGAGGTAGTAGCCGTTGAAGCCCAGCGGGTTCTCCGTCTGGGTGTAGCGGTGGCCTTCGGGCACCTTCAGCACCTTGGGCAGCTTGCCGTTGATCGGCCCCTGGGGGAGTGACCCGAGGACGGTCAGGCAGTGCTCGGCCAGATCAAGACTCACGTGGACCTGCTCCAGCAGGCATTCGAGTCGCGCCAGCGCATCGCCTTCAGTGCGGGTGACGACTCGACCGGGACCACCCTCGACGAACAGCTCGCCATAGGCCAGGTACGGCTCATCGCGACGAAGGTCCATGTCGACGCCCGAGGCGCGGGCGATCGGGCCCGAAACACCGTATTCAGCAATCATCTCCGGCGTCAGAACTCCCACACCGCGGGCGCGGGCGTGGATGATCTCGTTGCCGACGAGCAGGCTCTCGAGGTCGGGCAGACGGCCCCGCACGGTCCTTATTGCCGATTCGGCCCGCCCCAGCCAACCAGCGGGCAGGTCAGCCTTGAGACCGCCGACCTGGTTGAACATGAGGTGCATCCGCCCGCCGGTGGCCTCTTCCAGCACCGCCTGAAGCTCTTCGCGCTCGCGGAACGAGTAGAAGATCGGGGTGATGGCACCCAGCTCGAGGGGGTAGGAGCCGAGGAACACCAGGTGGCTCATGACGCGGGTGAGCTCGGACAGCAGGGTGCGGATCCATGTGGCCCGCTCGGGCACCTCCATGCCGAGCATGGCCTCGACCCCCAGAACCACACCGAGCTCGTTGGCGAACCCCGAGAGCCAGTCGTGGCGGTTGGCCAGCGCCATGATCTGCCGGTAGTCGCGCACCTCGAACAGCTTCTCGGCGCCGCGGTGCATGTAGCCCACGATCGGCTCGGCGCTGACGATGCGCTCACCGTCCACGACCAGGCGAAGTCGGAGCACGCCGTGGGTCGCGGGGTGCTGTGGCCCGATGTTGAGCACCATGTCGGTCGTGGCGAGCGCTCCGGCGCCGGTTCCAACGGTGAGTTCTCGCGGCATGGTCGGCGTCGTCATACCGGTCAGTCTGGCATGAGCGCAATCTCGTGCTGAGGGCGGCGACCGATCAGCAGGGGGCGTCGTTCTGGGCCTTGGTGACCTGGCCCTTGGGGTCGAGGGTCAGCAGGATGACGTCTTCAGGGCTCTTGAGCCTTGCGAACTCCTCGAGTGTCGAGGATCGCTGCTGCGCGGGCTGGTCGATGGCGACACAGTGGCTGTAGTTGAAGATCGCCCCTTCGGCGACGGGGATGCGGAACGTGGTCTTGCTGTTCTGGTTCTCGAAACGCGCGTCGGAGTGGATGCCCATGGGGACGCCGTTGGCCGCCAACGCGGAGTCCTTGACCCCTCGTGCGGTCCAGCGGTCAAAGATGATGACAGGGACCCCACCGGCCTGCACCACCTTGACGATGGTTCCCAGGTCGAACGTGCGGCCGACATCATCGTTTTTGGGGGCGCCGGCCTCGCTGGTCCTTGGCGCGCCAGTCGCCGTCACCGCTGGCGTGGCTGTCATGGTCACCGCAGGATCGGGCCCCGTCGAGGAGCCACCGGCGCAGCCGGTCAGCAGAGCCACAGTCATCGATGCACAGAGCGCGGCCGTCGAGCGGTGGATGGGGAGCCTGAAGGCGATGATGGTCATATGGGACGCCATCCTCTCATCGCGACTGAGCGAAGGCCCACATGAAGTCGCCGAGTCCGCCCTTGGCCGTCAGCGCCACTGCTGCGGAGGCGGTGCTCAAGCCCTGCAGGTATGCCATCGGGTCGCGCCGCGACAGCTCGTGTGGCGGGGTCTGGCCGCTGACTCCCAGCTGCCGCAACGCCGTCCGCTGGTCCATGAGCTGGTCGTGGGTGAGGGAGTCCATGGCGACGTGGGCGGTCAGGTCGCAGGATCCGTCGGGGATGGGCAGCACCTGACGGCCTTGCCTGAAGCCGGTCAGGGTGCCCATCGCAGGGCGTGAGTCGATGGTGTGGCCGTAGTCGACAGCGACCGCGAGACCGGATGCGAGACGGGCCAGCAGGTGGTCCCAGGCGGTGTCACGCGCCCCGCCGATCTCGACGCGGTCCCCGGGCTCGAGACGGTCAATGGGCCAGAACCACTGGCACCACTCACGGTCGGGGCCGGACACGACCTCGCCATGCTGTTCTGCTCCGGACGAGACGTTTACGAGGACCTCCCGGAGCTCACCGTTCTCGTCCATCTCGGCGATCGGGCAGGGCACCACATCAAGCCATTCGTTGGCGAAGATCAGGGAGCCGCTCAGGTCGTCGAGCTCGTCGGGCAGCTGCTCGCCGCCGGGAGACCGAATCCACCCGATGGGTTCACTGAGCTCGGGCCGTTCAACGACGTCGACCCCGATGCAGTGCGCGTGAGGGCCAAGCCGGTGGACCTGTTCGAGCAGCTCGCCACGGCCGCATCCCATGTCCACGAAGGTTCCGAGACCCTGCTGGTCCATGAGCTTCAACAGGGCCCGGGCCAACAGCTCGCCGATCTGCGGGATCCCCTGCGTTGCGGTCGAGAAGTGCCCAGCGGGTCCCGTCACCTGGCGATAGAACCCGCTCTCGCCATAGAGCGCCTGATCCCATGCCTGCTTCCACGGAGTCCACGTCACGGGCTGAACGCTACGTGTTTCACGAACGCGCTAGCGTTTCCGGAGTGAGTGACCTGTATGCGGCGACACAGCGACCCGCCCGGCTGGACGTCGGCATCGTCGGTACCGGCCGAGTTGGTGCCGTGCTCGGCGCAGCCCTGCTTCAGGCGGGTCACCGCCTCGTGGCCGTCTCGGGCGTCAGCGAGCAGTCCCGGGCGCGCGCGGCCGCGCTGCTGCCCGGCATACCCGTCACGTCCGTCGATGAGGTCGTCAGACGGGCCGAGCTGGTCCTGCTGACCGTTCCCGACGACGCGCTGCCCGATCTGATCGCCGGGTTGAGTGCCACCGGCTCTTGGCAGGCCGGACAGATCGTGGTGCACACCTCGGGTCGCTACGGCATAGCGGTCTTTGACGCCGCGGCCGGTCATCACGTGCTGGGGCTGGCCCTGCATCCGGTGATGACGTTCACCGGCACGTCGATGGACCTGGTGCGACTGGCCGACTGCTGCTTCGGCATCACCGCACCAGAGGCCTTGCGGCCCGTTGCTGAGGCGCTCGTGGTCGAGATGGGCGCAGAGCCGGTGTGGATCGACGAAGACAGCCGGCCGATGTACCACGCGGGGCTCGCGCACGGCGCCAATCACCTCGTGACTCTGGTGGCGCAGGCCATGCAGATCGTCGGCTCGGCCGGGGTGCAGGACCCCCAGCGGCTCATTGCGCCCCTCCTGCAGGCGGCGCTGGACAACGTGCTCCGGCTCGGTGACGGTGCTCTCACCGGGCCGGTTGCTCGCGGTGATGCGGGTACGGTTGCTGCGCACCTGGCACAACTGACCGAGCAGACTCCCGATATCCGCCCGACCTACGTCGCGCTGGCCCGAGCGACCGCAGAGAGGGCGCTCGCCAGTGGGCGACTGACGCCGACCGGGGCCGAGGCTCTGCTCGACATCCTCGCCGCACCCAAGGAGCGACCGTGACCGAGACCTTCGACCGGACCGAGCCGGTGGTTGCACGGACCCGTCCGGACCTCAAAGCTGCTCGCGCAGAGCTGGGCGACGGCGGGGTCGCGGTGGTCATGACGATGGGCGCCCTCCACGAGGGACACTCGGCGCTGATCCGTCGGGCGCGGGCGGATGCGCGTCACGTGATCGTGACGATATTCCTCAACCCGTTGCAGTTCGGCCCCCGTGAGGACCTCTCGCGGTATCCCCGCACGGTCGACTCCGACATGGCGATCTGCCGGCGCGAAGGCGCCGACATGGTCTTCCTGCCGACGCCGGATGTCATCTATCCCGACGGCGATCCGGGGGTTCGGGTGTCCGCCGGACCACTCGGTAACGTGCTCGAGGGTCAGGCACGTCCCGGCCACTTCGACGGGGTGCTCACCGTGGTCGGCAAGCTGCTCCACCTGACCGGTGCCGACCTCGCCTACTACGGCCAGAAGGACGCCCAACAGCTGCTCCTGATCCGGCGGATGGCGCGCGACCTGGACTTCCCCGTCGACGTGGTCGCCGTCCCGACGGTGCGTGAGGGTGATGGCCTGGCGTTGAGCAGCCGAAACATGTACCTCACCGCGTCTGACCGCGAGACAGCGCTGTGTCTGTCCCGGGCGCTGGACGCCGGCGCCGCGGCAGCCACGGAGGGACCCTCGGCCGTACGCCGCGCAGCCAGGGCCGTGCTCGTCGGGGAACCACTGGCCCTCATCGACTACCTCGTGCTGGTGCATCCCTCGACACTGGAGGACGTCCCCGAGTGGTACCGCGGTGAGGCCCTGCTCGCCGTCGCCGGGCGGGTGGGGACAACCCGCTTGATCGACAACGTTCCCGTCAACGTCGGTCCCGGCGGTGGTGCGCTCGAGATCTTTTCAGACGCCGCCGGCCGGGACGATGGTCCGTCGAGCCCCATCGGGTCCGCCGGCCCCCATAGCCCTCTGAGCTGAAGGACATCGCCGTGTTGCGCACCATGCTCTACGCCAAGCTCCACCGCGTGACGGTCACCCAAGCAGATCTCAACTATGTCGGCTCTGTGACGATCGACCGGACTCTCCTCGAGGCTGCCCGGCTGCTGCCCGGTGAACAGGTGAGCATCGTCGACGTCACCAACGGCAACCGGCTGACGACCTACGTCATCGAAGGTGAGGCAGGAAGCGGGCAGATCTGCATCAACGGTGCAGCCGCCCACCTGATCCGGCCGGGCGACATCGCGATCATCATCGCCTACGCCCAGATGGACGAGATCGAGGCTAGGACGTTCGTGCCACGCGTGGTCTTCGTCGACCACGACAACCGCATCGTCGACGTCGGGGGCGACCCTGGAGTCGTTCCGGACGGGTTCGGGCTCGAGGCATCAGGGACGCCTCGAGGTCTGCTGTGACCCTCACCTTCCCGACGCTGCGCATCCCGGCGCGGCTGGTGGCGCCAGAACCCGGGTGGGTCGCTGCGGCCGACGTCATCGTCGTCGGCTCGGGGGTTGCCGGTCTGACCGCCGCACTCCGACTGCGCCAACGGGTCGACCGCGTGCTGCTGGTGACCAAGACCCTGCTCCCTGAGGGGTCGACGCAGTGGGCCCAGGGTGGAATCGCTGCAGCTCTGGATCCCGCCGACTCCGCGGACGAGCATCTTCGCGACACCCTGGTCGCCGGCGCAGGCGTCTGCGACGAGGACGCCGTGCGTGTCCTTGTGACCGAGGGACCGGCTCGTGTTCGCGAGCTCGCGACTCTCGGAATGGAGTTCGACCGTGGGCCTGACGGTGAGATCTCGCTGACGCGAGAGGGTGGTCACGGCCGTGACCGGATCGCCCATGCCGGCGGAGACGCGACCGGCAAAGAGGTCTCCCGGGCGCTGATCGCAGCGCTGGCCGCAGCGCTGGCCGCAGTCAAGGAAGATCCCGGCATCGAAGTGCTCGAGCACGCATTGGTCGTGGATCTGTTGCAGGACAAGGATGCTCGTGTCTGCGGCGTGACGTTGCACGTCATCGGCGAGGGTCAGATCGACGGCGTCGGGGCAGCCCGTGCCCGCGCTGTCGTCCTCGCCACCGGCGGGATCGGTCAGGTCTATTCGGCGACGACGAACCCTTCAGTGGCCACGGGTGATGGAGTGGCGGCCGCGTTGCGGGCCGGCGCCGTGATCTCGGACCTCGAGTTCGTCCAGTTCCACCCCACGGTGCTGTGGCTGGGTGAGGGCGCGAGCGGGCAGCAGCCCCTTCTCTCCGAGGCGATGCGCGGCGAAGGCGCCTTCCTGGTCGACCGCGACGGGGTGCGGTTCATGCAGGGTGTCCATGAGCTCGCGGACCTCGCTCCGCGTGACATCGTGGCCAAGGCCATCGTCGCCCGCATGGCCCAGACCGGCGCTGACCACGTCTATCTGGACGCCCGTCATCTGGGCAGGCAGTTCCTCGAGAAGCGGTTCCCGTCAATCGTCACCCGGTGTCGTGAGCTCGGCTTTGACCCGGCGAGCGAGCTGCTGCCCGTGGCTCCTGCCCAGCACTTCGCCAGCGGCGGCGTGCTCACAGATCTGGTCGGCCGGTCCACCCTGGCTGGGCTGTATGCCTGCGGGGAGGTCTCCTGCACAGGAGTCCACGGTGCCAACCGGCTCGCGTCCAACTCCCTGCTCGAGGGCCTGGTCTTCGCCCATCGCATCGCCGACGACATCACCGCCCGACTGGCAGTGGGAGACCTGAGCCCGGCCGGTCCCCTCGTGTCGGTGGAGGGCGCCGCGCTGGTCGCCAGCAAGGAACGCACCGGGATCCAGCGGGCGATGACGGTCGGCGCCGGGGCGGTGCGCAGTGCCGGCTCCTTGGCCGAGGCAGCCAAGATGCTCGAGGTCATCGCCGACTCGGCACCGGGACTCACGGCCGATCCCGACTCGTGGGAGACCTCGAACCTGCTGCACGTGGGACAGCTCCTGACTGCGGTGGCCACGCTGCGGGAGGAGTCCCGCGGTGGACATGTCCGCTCGGACTTCACCGACCGCGATGATGCCCATTGGCTCGGACACACCCATGCCGTCCGCAAGGCCGATGGGTCGATCACCACGTCGTTCCACCCGGTTGCCTCCAAAGATCACGTCACATCCGAGGATCGCTTGTGAACACCTTCCCTGAGACCCGGGCACAGGTCGTGGTCGAGGGCGCCCTCGATGAGGATCTCGGTGGCTTCCCCGGTCTGGACGTCACCAGCTCGGCCATCATCCCCGCCACCCAGCGCAGCACTGCACACGTCGTGGCAAGGGCTGACGGTGTGGTCGCGGGGATCCCGTTGATCTCATTGGTTTTTCGTGCAGTAACCGAACGAATCGGGTCGCGTGAGGTTGCCGTGGAGCTGCGCTTCGAGGACGGTGACTCGGTCCGCAAGGGCGACGTCATCGGCATACTGCGTGGTTCCACCCGGGCGATCCTCGTGGGGGAGCGCACGATGCTCAACCTGGTCAGCCGACTCTCGGGAGTGGCGACCCAGACGCGGCTTTGGGCCGATGCCCTCGAGGGGACCGGCGCCATGGTGCTGGACACCCGCAAGACGACCCCTGGTCTGCGGGCGCTGGAGAAGTACGCAGTCCGCTGCGGTGGTGGCACCAACAAGCGGATGGGCCTCTACGACGTTGCGATGATCAAGGACAACCACAAGCTGGCGGCGGGTTCGGTGTCGGCCGCCTTCGATGCTGTGCGTGGTGCCTACCCGGCTGTGGACATACAGGTCGAGGTCACCACTACGGCTGAGGCGCTCGAAGCCGTGTCCGCGGGTGCGAGGTTCCTGTTGTGCGACAACATGTCCGTGGACCAGCTGCGCGCCGCCGTCGAGGCCGTTCGGGGTACAGGTGAAGAGGTTCAGATCGAGGCAACGGGGGGACTGACGTTGGCGGTTGCGCGGGCGTACGCCGAGACAGGTGTTGACTTCCTCAGCGTCGGCGCGCTCACCCACTCCTCGCCAATCCTCGACATCGCCATTGACCTCGTTGACAGCGAGAGCTGACGTGCCCTGACGATCCGGTCGTCGTGCGGCGCTGACATGCTCAGCAGATGACCGATGTGCGTGGATGTCAGTTGTGTCTGGGAGTCGACGGTGACCCGGACATGATGCGCGTCCAGGTATGGG
>DATCNE010000331.1:0-2303 GCA_036565395.1 Dermatophilaceae bacterium | reverse complement strand
CTGACCGACGTCGTGATCGGCACCTGGACTTCCGCCACCCTGCTTGACCTGTTCGGAGGGCGCGACTCTTCCGCCGCGGCCCAGAGGCTCATCGGCACCGGTCTGCTCGCCGCCGGCCCGACAGCCTGGACCGGATGGGCTAGTGGTCGGCGGCCGGGTCGCGCGACAAGCGAGTAGGCCTCGTCCACGCCGTCACAAACGGGCTAGCGATTGGCACCTACTCGGCGTCCTGGATTGCCCGTCAGCGGGGCCGGCACGGCGCCGGAGCCCGGCTCGCCCTCGCCGGAGCGGCCATCTCGGGAGTCGGCGCCTACCTCGGCGGCCACCTCGCGGCAGCACGCAAGGTGAGTAGCCGCCACCCCGGCTACGCCGAGGCTCCGCTTAGGGTCTGACCCGCGCAGCTTCGTCCCTAGCAGGATGAAATGGCTGAGCCGGCTGCGTCATACTGCCGCGTACCGCCTAGTTCACGCAGGTCCTGGGTGTGTCTATGACGTCGCGGCCAGCCGCATCATGGCCTGCGTCCCCATTCGATCGGGGCGTGTGGTGTCCCGCTCAACGCTTCGTTCGCGCGCGAGAACGGCTTGGTCCCCATGAACTTCTGGTGCGCGTTCGATCGCGCCATGGGATGCGCAGCCGTGATGACTACGTGCTGGGGCCCCGTGATCAACCGCTGCGTCTTCTGAGCCGGGCCGCCCCAGAGGAGAAAGACCACCGGCTCGGGCTTGTCGTTGACGGCCTGGATGATGCAGTTGGTGAACTCCTCCCAGCCTTGACCGCGGTGGGAGTTCTTCTCCCCCGCTCTCACCGTCAGGACTGTGTTGAGGAGCAAGACGCCCTGGTGTGCCCAGCTCTCTAGGTTGCCACCCCCGGAAGGGACCCACTCGAGGTCGTCTTGAAGCTCGGCCAGGATTTTGCGCAGTGACGGCGGGTATGGCCCCTGTGCTACCGAGAAACTAAGGCCGTGGGCCTGACCCGGACCGTGGTACGGATCCTGCCCAAGGATCACGACCCGGACGTCCTTGAAGGGGGTGAGTTCGAGGGCCCGTAAGACCTGGTTGGGCGGCGGGTAGACCGTGCCCTGCCGGCGCTCTCGATCGACGAACTTCATCAGCCGCTCCCACTGCGGCGTGCTCAGCGCCTCGCTGAGCACCGCTTCCCAGGCCTCCGGCAGGATCATGGCGTCCTTCTCATCCGGCGTGAACGGCACTCCAGCGATCTCTGGCTGGGCGGGGCCGACGCTACTCCGTAGACCTCGCCGAGGCGGTGACTAAGGAGCCCGCATTCGCCTCCGCGTCAGCGGTCCAGCGCGGACTTGGCCAACTGTCGTAGCCCGGTCTCATGCCCTCCGCCGACGCGCTGGCCGAGCGCATCTACACGAATGGGTGGGCGCGTTCCTCGGAACAAGCCAGCGGAGCGGCCGTCCTTCGGCCGCATGTCGCTTGTCCTGACGTCGGCAGAAGAGCGCGTTCATCGTGGCCCAGCGGCCGATTGTCTTCCGGAGCCGTGGGGTCATGACGACGTGCCAGGGTCCGTGTCGGGCTTAGGGCGGGGCAGCCCCAAATTGAAACTGCCGCCATCATCATTGAATCCGTCCCTATGCGGCCCTGGGTCGGACACCAGACGGCCCTTGATGGTTCGCATCCACGGGTAGCCGCTTGCGTCGCTGAAGAACAAGCGGGGCAACATGCCCGATGGCTCCCAGCGCGGGTCGTCCGGAATCTCGGCCAGCACGTCACGGTGTCGCGTCTCGCCGGGTGGCACGGGCCCAATGTCGATGCGCTCAAGGTCGCGCTCTGGGTGGTAGTAGTCAACGAACACCTGGTAGGCGGGCTGGTCTGACGTGTTCCGCACGTAAATGGCGGGCACGTGCGGATGGTCCAGGTCGATTTCGGCCGACTCTGGGTTCCAGTCGCACCAGCACGTCACCCGGCTGGCCTGCTCCCGGCGCCGTTCCTCCCTCAGGGCGCGCCGGTCCTGCTGTCCCTGGCGCAGCAGAAACAGCGACACCGCAATGGCTACGACAGTGCCAACAGCGGATATCAGGTCAGTGGCGGTCCCCATGGCGGCATCATCGCCTGCCGGTCCGACAGGAGCAGGGACGGGGTCAGATTGACTCTTCCCCCGTGCCGCTCGGAGGTAAGTCATCCCGCCGCCTGTCGGCGTGCGGGCGACCGAAACTGCTGTCCGCTCAGATCCGGATGAGCGGATGCCTCAGCGCGGCGCGTATGGCGTCGGGTTGGACACTTGCTGCATGGTCGAAGTTGATCCCGAGCGATTCGAGGTGATGGTGAGCGAGGCGCTCG
>DATCNE010000330.1:0-8263 GCA_036565395.1 Dermatophilaceae bacterium | reverse complement strand
CCCATGATGAACATCCTCTCTTACGAGGTGTCCACGGAACGGGGTCAAGGCCAGACTTCTACACCCGCCGCAACCCAGACAAGGCCAAACGCCGCGCCATCGAACAACTCCGTGTCATGGGCTACACCGTCACGCTCGAACCGACCGGGTAATCAAAGGGCCCCTGACGCAAGGGAATCTTCGCGTCAGAGGCTTGATGCCTCTGACCTGCTTGCATCTCCTGACGAGTTTATCCCGAGTCTATTCGAGCTCGACTGTGCTTGCGAAGTGCCTGGGCACACGCCGCCGAAGGCCGTCGTCGGGCGGTTCGATGAAGCCGGAATGACGGGCAAGAGCAGTCCAGAAGGGCACGCGGGGTATCCCTGTTCGCGTCGCGGAGTTGCTTGAGTCGCGAGGGAGGTGCTGCCGGGAGGCTGCGGGGCGGTCCTTCGATCGCAGGCAGCGGCCCAGCTCCGGCATCGGTCCTGGGCCAAAAGCGAGTTATCGCGACTGGGTCCGAGCGCCGGCCGGTTCCACTGTCCCGTCCCGAATCAGGTCCTCGAGTGCGGACATTGGGATGCGGACATGGCGGCCGACGTGGATGAAGCGGACTCGGCGCTCCGCGACGAGGCGCCGGGGAAAGCGAACGGTGGTGCCGAGCAGCTCGGCGGCCTGGTTGACGGATAGCAGTTGTTCCATGATCGGGCCCTCCTGTGGCGCGAGATGGGGAAGCACCACGTTTGGGTGCTTCACGGGTGTCTACCGAGCGTCAGGGGCACCATCAGGCGCGAGCGGGACGTGCCGGGCTTCGTGGCGCCTGGGGCACCTCACTAGAGCCTGCGCCGGCACGAGCGGTCTTGGAAGAGACAGGTAGCCGCGAGGTGTGTTCTGCCTAACGGCCCGGCTGGTGCGGAAACACTGACGCGGGAGGCGTTCGGCCGCAGGCGTCGTGGTGACGTACAAACGGTTGTCAGTACATGGGTGGACGATGGCCGTCAGACATGCTTCTCGGATGGGTGGTGGTGACGGGGTGTCCTTACAGATCAGCGGCTGGGGTGTGTTGAGGCCCCGCGACTCCAGACGCACTCGCCCGCTGCTGCTCTCGCAGCCACCTCAGATTCTGAGCATTTGGTTCGGGCACGCGAGCGTTGACCTGTTCATCGCGGTCACCGCGGCCGCCATCATGGTGCTGATCGCCAGTACTTCACCTAGGGCAAGTGCAGCGCAGTCCGCCTCTTTGATGGCCGCGGCATCAGTTGCGTGTGTGGCCTGGTCCGCGAACATCGTGCTGACCAGGCGGTTGCGTGATCGACCGCTACCCGGTTTCGCGCGCGGATTGCCTGAGGGCGCGCTTTCCGCCGTGACGCGGCTGTCATGGCTGTCGGCGATCCTTACGGCGACACTTGCATCGGCCGCGTGTCTTGCATTGCCGTGGGGGATAGGTCTCCCCTTGCATGTTCTACTCGGCCTTGTGGTGATGGTCCTGGGGTCCTTCGCACGTGGCCTGTTGGTCCTCGTCCTGGAGGTGCGCGTGTTGCTTGGGAGCGAACGGCGGGGTGTTTCGATAGCCTGCAACTGAGCGCGGCCTCCTGCCTTGCTCCGAATGAGGGTGGGGCGATGCGGCGCAAGGTGCAGCTATGGCGGTTCTACGATGCGAATGATCAACCGGCGCCACTCCTTCCAGCGTCTGCGCTACACCGCTTCCTTGTCGCACAGGAGACTGCCGGCGCGGACATGGCTCACATTCACGAGATCGACTTCGAAACCCAACTCGTCGCAGTTCCAGGCACTCAGCCTCAGTTCGTCCTCCACCGGATTCGTGATCGTGACCTTCCCTCCGAACGCCGAAAGGGCAAGATCGTCGACCTGAATCGTCGGGTGCAAGAACTTGCCGAGGGAAGCCACGCGCTGTTCCTGCAGCGGAACCTCGTGGCCTTCATAAACACCGGATTCAGTCCTCGCCCAAGCAGGCTGGCTGAGTGGATTCGAGAACGGATCGGCTGGGAGGTTTGGCTGGAACCAGTGCTCCGCCCGGACATCGGCAACATTCTCGACAACCTCCGAAGGGTGTCGAATATCGAACTCGTCGTCTCCGGTGACGAGGTGCGGCGCCTAGACCTCGCTGGCTTCTTCGAGGACGAGGATGACCCGCTGCGGACACTTCTGACAGCAGAGCGCGCCCAGCAGGGCGGCATCATTCGAGTTGGTTGGTCTGTCGGCCAAGGAGGCGGTGCGAACCAAGACTGGTTCCACAGCCTCGTGAATCGCCTTCGACGTGCCGATGTACATACGTTTCGAACGGCACGCGCAACGGTCTATCTCGACGGTGCCGACGCCGCCGTCCCTGTGGATTTCATCCACGACCGCATTGTTGCCGAAGTAGAGATCGAGCAGCCTACGGGACGCCAACGGCTCCTCGAACCCAGCGTCGCGCGCGATGCGATGCTTCAGGCATGGGAACACTTCAAAGTAGAGGAGAACGTGCTGAAATTTGTCGCCAAACCTCATGGTGATCGCCCAACCGTGCCCGCTGCGCTGCTTGTCCATGAGCGCGAGTAGGTGCAGCCCTTGTCCGGGTCGCCGAAAGCCAAGGACCTACTTGACCCTGGTCGTCCGGTCGCTCGATTCTTCGCGCGGACGCCCTGGACAGATGTGGTGGTGGCCGTCCTTGTTGCTTTGATTGCCCTGTGGCTCGCTAGTGACATCGGAATCGTGAGTCTCGACGGCCCTGCTCGACGGTCGTTGTATCAAACAGTCGCTGGACTAAGCGGGACGCTGTTCGGATTGACTATGACGAGTATCAGCATTCTTGCTGCAAGTATCGACAAGCCGTTGGGCGGGATGCCCAAGGGAATGCCGCAGTCTCTGGTTGTCGGCCTTGGGCATCCCATGTTTGCTCTTCTTAGAACGCTCGGTCTAATGCTCACTGCAACGTTGACGATGATGGTGCTCGACACGACGGCAAACCGTGGCGCCCCACTTAGCCAGGCCATCTTGCTCAGCGTGGCCTGCGCAGCGGCCGCTCGGATTTGGCGAGTCCTGTTTCTGCTGTCTTACCTTCTTAAGGCCCGAATGAATTAACCCCGTTTGGTTCGCGACATAAAAAGCCGACCGACCAGGGTGCATTGAGCCGTCTCTACAACTGACCGGAACCCGTCTGAAGAGCTGTACCACCAACTGGAGAAGCCCAGCCGTGTTCATGGCAAAGGGGGAGGGGACTCTTGCCCGTACTGTCCGCCACGTCCACACCGTCAAGCAGACCGAGCCCGGGAGTCATGGGGTTTGCGGAACGTCCTTATGACGTCCCGGCGACAGTTGTCCGAGATCGAGTAATCAACCGAGTGATTGCCAGGTTACAGGGAGGCGAGCAAGGATGACCATTCAATGGGGGGACGTAGCCACGTGGGTGTCAGGGCTGGGAACCATGGCCGTCGTTGGCTTCGCAGCCGTGCAGGTTCTGCAACTCAGACGAGATGAGGCCGCCAAGAGCCGCGTCGACCTCGACGGCGTTGCCGTCACTTGGTCTGCTCTCGACTCCCCTGTGCATCCCGACAGTTCGGGAAAGTCCCGCGCGCGATACCGATTTACTGCGCACAACCCCGGCAGGCTTCCAATCACTGACGTGGTAATACAGTTTGTCGCACCCGTGGAGATGACTCGGGTTCATTTCGACGACAGTTGCGATGCGCCCTCAAGAGTCCTCGTCTTGGATACGCCGGTGATTGCGGGCGGGTCAGTACGTGAGTGGACACGGGGCGTTGAAGTCACGTTTGCCGAGCGGGCGCTTTTGCGGGACGCCAAGGCAACGATCCAATTCGTCAGCCTTTTGGACGGTAAGCCTAAGACCAACGTTTGGGGCCGAAGATAAACCAGAAGTCGGAGGAGCCTGATCAATCCACACTCTTTTCAGTCGTGAAGCAGGCTAGCCCGGGCTGAGGACGATCTTGTGGACGGTCAAGTCAGACAACGAGTCCAAGAATGGGGCGTGCACTGAGCATTCGAATTTGCTCCGGTGGGTCTCAGACGTGATTGGGCGTTGCGCGGCTCGTGACGCCGATTCAGTGGCGTCTGTCAGCAAACACGCGCATCGTTGGGGTCGTCGCAGCGAAGAGGGTGACATCCCGCGAACCTCGCCCGTTCCAAGGCACATCTCTCACTCGAGAGCCTCGTACCGCCCCGTCAGTGTTGAGGAGCGGCCTTGGCTAAGTCCGAATCCTTGCCCGGGCAGTCCGGGTTATCGCAGGTATAGTCGGCCAATATCGTCAGGTTATGGCCTTCGGTAACCTGCTCCCCAAGGACGAATGGCGACATTGGCGTTCCACAGTCTCCGCAAACCGGCGGCGTGTTGTCGTTCATGTGTATACCGTGGCACGGCATCCTTCGCCATGCGTGCCATTTGTCACCCAAACGGTCGCGCGGTCGACTCAGACGCGGTGTGATGGTGACGTGACCCTGGCCAATTGCAAGCTCAACGATCGCCTAGTCGCCGTCTTGCGGTGGATGGGTGGGAGCTGCCCAGAGCGAGTGTGGCCAGACCGCAAGCCACAAGGTGACCGCCGTCGCCCTGCGGAGCAGGAGACTCGTGACGATCTCCCGCAGTGCCAGCAGGTGGGCCGCGAGCTTAACTGAGGCTGGGCGATCCTGGCTCGAGGACGGGCCACCGTCGCGTCCGAGGCGGAAGCCGCAAGTGAAGGCCAAACTGCTTCCAACGCCCGCGCGCGTGGTTGCCGTCAACGTCGAGGACCTCATGGCGCAACTGGATTCCCATGGTGGCTTCATCGAGGTACGAGATCCAGACTCGGGTACGCGCGTGGCTTACCGCCGCGCGATCCACGAGGCTGGATTGGCGGACAACCTGCCCCATGGCTACCGCATCCGCCACACCGGTCGCGACCACGGCAATCTCACCATCGCCCTCGTGCCAGTACACGATGCGCCAAGAGCCCGGCTCGGACCGATCCCAATCCCCGAGCGGTGGTGACTATCCATTGGTCGAAGTTGGGTACCTGCGACCACGGCACCTTCAGTCGGACTGGTGGCACCCACTCCTCGAGCCCTTCGAAGTCGGGCGCCACGAACGTATGAGAACCCGCGGCGGCTTCCTCGTTCCGTGTTTGAGGACCTCGACCTGCACGAGTGGACCTGTCGCGCGTGCACAATAGGCTCACATCTCGCCAGTCTCCATCAGGCCATCATGACCGGGATGACCTCAGATTTCCGGCGTCATGGCGGGTTGCCTCTCCCAGAGCGAATTGTCCGCAGCCCCCGTTGCGGGGACCAGCGCCTGATCCAGTGTCCGAGCTGCGAGCTCAGCCGCCGCTGCCACGCCTAAGGTCGAAGCAAGGAGCGCCGGGGCCTCGTCTGGCGGGACTGAAATGTACCTGCCCGCAGCTCGCGCATGAAGTCGTTCGACCGAGGGCGTCAGTTTGGCCGCCGGCGCGAACAGCAACTCGCACCGCAGTAGTTGGCCGGGCAAGTGCTGGGCATCGCGAGCCAGGTCGGCGACGTCGCGGGCGGCGTACCGAACGTCCACCAGTGCCTGTCCAATGTCGAGGTTCTTGGTGATCTCGTTGATATCGCGCGCGTGCAGCCCGTCGTGGGTCGTTTCGGTCAGAACGGCATGGAGTTGGCGTGCGGCTGAGACGTATTCGTGTGATGGCCGCAACGCCGTGGTCACCGTGCCCCAGAGGCGATCCGCCTGGCCCATCGCCTCCATCGCGGTGTGAAGTGACCCACGCGAGGCGGCGGCAGCGGTGTCGCCTACCGGTTCACCAGCGAACTCGGCGGCTTCGAGGAGGCGGGCGGACACGGCATAGATATGCATGCCTTGGTTCATGACGTTGCGGATCACGTCCGTGCTCGGGACCGTCCGGTTCAGCTCGGCTCGTGCCGCGGTAACCCACTGACGCAGTCCGGATTCGAGACGCTCGTTCAGCGACACCGGGTTCGACGGGGGAGAGAAGCTTGCCGCGGCCAGCATCGGTGAGCCTCGCCGGACGTCACCAAGCATGTCGAGAGCCGTGGCGGAGTACCGCGCCACAGCAAGTGGCCGGTCGATGTCGCTCAAGGGTCCCACTCTGACCGCGTGCGAGGCGGCCACGTGAATGATGCCCAAGACGTGGGCAAGGACGGGGGCGGTTGCGGAGTCGAGGGATTCAAACCCGGCATCAACATCGTGAGTCACCTGGCCGCGATTCTCTGCCATCAGATCCGCTGCCACGCCGAGAGTGCAACTGAGACGTGGCAGCGGTTCCGGGCTGAGCGGGTCGGCCGGTCGAACGTCCTGGCGGCTCGGCAGGTTCGTGACGTCGACGAGGTAACGTCGCCCGTCCCAGGTCGAGGGGATCTGCCCTTTCCGGATGTTCGCGATCACAGCCGATCGTGGTCGGCCGAGCAGGTGGGCGACTTCTCGGGCGCCGACTGGCCCGGTGGTCGCGCTTCGTAGCGGTGCCGGGTAGGCGTCGATCACTCGGCAGAGCGCGGCGTGGGACAGCGCGAGGGCCCGGCTGCCGGTGCGAGCGGGGCCGACGAGTTCGCGCATCAGCAGGTATGCCGTGGCATCAAAGGACTCCCAGGCGTTCAGCGGCACGGGGTCTGGGCTGTCGCGAAGCTCGCGACAGAGGTCGTCGGCTCGAGCCAGGAGATCGCCGAGCGTGGTCGTGGTCATGCCTGGCCGGCCCAGGCAGTAACCAGGGAGCGGAGGTCTGCCACTCTCCAGGCCCAGACGCCGATGTCTGGTGGCCCTAGTCCAGATGGGATCGAGTCGAGAACTGTGAGCGCTGCGTTGAGGTGGTCTTGGACGCCGAAAGGCCGCGGCGCGACGGGCTCGTCGTCGCAGACTGGGCTCACGCCGCCGGCGGTGAGTTGGATTTGGCCGGCCAGGCTGTGCCAGGGCGAGGTCAGGTCCCCGCAGGCATTAGCCTCAGCGTGGCGTGCGGCGGCCGTCAGATGCTCGGCTGCCAGGTCCAACAGCTGTGGGCAGTTGTTGGTGGTGTTCATGGGTCTCCTTCCGTATGCGCGGCCAGTTGCCGCTGTGGGTGCGTGCGATCCGCGAAGTGGCTGTCAGGGAGCCAGCGGTAGCGGGTACGTGGACACTTTCCGTCTCAGGCGACGCAGGGGGAATCGGGCGTGGCGGATCTGTGGATGCCCGGCTCGGACAGATAGGTGTGTGGATAAGTGCCTGCGGTGGTTTGAGGTTCAGGCGGCACCCTCACCCGGGCGAGCGCCTCGGCCAGCGCACGGGTAAAGGAGCCGTTCGGGTTCCAGCCGAGCCGGGTCATCTCCTGCTCTACTTCCCGAAGAAGGCGGGCGGCGGGTTCGGGAGGCAACTGCTCAGCGAGCGGCGCGAGGCTGGTCAGGACGGCACGAAGTGGCTGCGGGTGACGTTCTGCGAGGAGTCGCACGAGCTCCCGCCCCGGCAGCGATGGGCGGATGCCGTGTTCGTCGGTGCGCAGGCAACCGCGACGATCGAAGGCCGTCAGGCCCGAGTCTCCCTGCACCACAAGCCATTCCGCTGGGTCGATCCCCGTCGGAAGCCTGGTCACGAGAGCCGGCCGCCCGCCATCGAGGCAAAGACCCGAGAGCCAACGGCCAGTCCCCTCGACCCCGGCCTCGTCCCCGTCCAAGGCGATCACTGGGGGCCGCCCGTGGAGGGCGAGAACCCGGGATACCTGCTCGTGGGAGGCGGTCACCCCGCTGGTTGTGCATGGCGCGAAACGATCCATCTCGCCTCGCCGCGCGGCTGCAGTGGCGATGGCCAGCGCGTCGAGCACGCCTTCGACGATCACGACATTCGCGTCGGCTGCCAACCCATGATGGGTTGGTTGATAGAGGATCATCGACTTGTTGAATGTCATTGTGCGAGTGGGGTTTCGGTACTTTGGTGCACGGCTGTCGCCGGTCACGTCGCGAGCAACGAAGCCGTTGATCTGGCCAGAGCCGTTCGTGACAGGGACGATGATTCGCCCGCGGTAGGTATCTACGAGACGGCCGCCTCGCGTGAACAGCGCGAGGTCGGTGCCCAGCAGTTCGTCGTCGATGACGCCTTTGTCGTGCAGGTGACTGGCCAGGGTCGTCCACCCGGTGCCGGCGTAACCCACGACCGGGGCGCCGCCCGAGAATCCACGTAGGGCGCCAAGATCTATGCCTCGCCGGCGTGCCAGGTAGTTCTGGGCGAACTCCGCCGCCACGGGCGTCGCGAAGTGTTCCCACGCCAATCGGTTGATGTCGTATGCACGGTCGGCCGAGATGCGGGGGAGGTCCCGCTCGCTAGTGTCGCGGGCGC
>DATCNE010000329.1:0-3169 GCA_036565395.1 Dermatophilaceae bacterium | reverse complement strand
CTGACCGACGTCGTGATCGGCACCTGGACTTCCGCCACCCTGCTTGACCTGTTCGGAGGGCGCGACTCTTCCGCCGCGGCCCAGAGGCTCATCGGCACCGGTCTGCTCGCCGCCGGCCCGACAGCCTGGACCGGATGGGCTGAGTGGTCGGCGGCCGGGTCGCGCGACAAGCGAGTAGGCCTCGTCCACGCCGTCACAAACGGGCTAGCGATTGGCACCTACTCGGCGTCCTGGATTGCCCGTCAGCGGGGCCGGCGCGGCGCCGGAGTCCGGCTCGCTCTCGCCGGAGCGGCCATCTCGGGAGTCGGCGCCTACCTCGGCGGCCACCTCGCGGCAGCACGCAAGGTGAGTAGCCGCCACCCCGGCTACGCCGAGGCTCCGCTTAGGGTCTGACGCGCGCAGCTTCGTCCCTAGCAGGATGAAATGGCTGAGCCGGCTGCGTCATACCGCCGCCTATGACTGGCGCCGTTCACTCTGCAACGCCGCAGCGAAATGCCCTGACCTGCATGTTATGGGTGCGTTCTTGTGCGGTGAGGGATCCCGTTGCGGACCTTGGTATAGGGGTGGGGTGAGGGAAGCGGCCTCGGCCGTCGCCGGTAACCGGGGCGTTGCCTCGGGCCGGCCAAGTTTGTAGGAGGTGCGCCATGGCGGCGGCGCTACTCATTGGGTATGCCCGATGCTCCACCGATCAGCAGGACCTGACCGCTCAGCGTGACGGGCTCGCCGCGTTGGGTGTGGACAGGAACCGGGTGTACGTAGACCACGGGCTTACCGGCACAAACAGGGAGCGGCCCGGTCTTCGTGAAGCTCTGGCAGCTTGCCGTGAAGGCGACACCTTGGTCGTCACCAAGCTCGACCGGCTTGCCCGGTCCCTGCCTGATGCCAGGGCCATCGCCGACGAGCTGACCGTGCGGCAAGTTCGTCTCAATCTGGGCGGGTCGGTGTACGACCCGGCGGACCCGGTCGGCCGGCTGCTTTTCAATGTGCTTGCGATGGTTGCTGAGTTCGAGTCGGACCTGATTCGGCTGCGCACCAAGGAGGGCATGAAGGTCGCCAAGGCCAAAGGGCGTTTGCGTGGCAAGCAGCCCAAGCTCAATCGCCGGCAGGAAGCGCATCTGGTGGCCTTGCTGAAGGGCGGGGAGTACAGCACCGCTGAGCTCGCCGACTTGTTCGGGGTTGCTCGCTCTACCGTCTACCGGGCGGTGGAACGGGAGCGAGTGCGGGCGATCGTGGGTGTCGGCAACACCGTTGGTTGACGTGTTTGCTGTCCCGCATGGCACACCTTGCGGGACAGCAACGCCCTCCTCGTGTGGGAGTCCCCTTTTGGCACTGCTCGTCGTTCCGTCAGCGGGCGGGAGGCCGTCGGGTATTGCGGCATGCCAAGCGCGGACTGTTCGATTTCCTGGAGTGGCTCACCGTGCGCGGAGGTTCAGGTTGACGACCTCGTTCACATACAGCATCGGATACTCGGGCGACCCCGCGCGGTCGGGATTGAGGTAGAACGCATCGTCGGGGGTGATGCCGAACCGGCCGGCGACCTCGGGAAGCAGGTCGTTCGGGGCAACGGTATAGGCGACCGGGCGGCCAGTGCCGTCGATGACCACCTCGCCGCCCGCACCGCTCCGGGTTCCGCCGTCCACGAGAGTGTCGAGGTAAGGACGCAGGGGGCCGAAAGTCCACACGAGCGGAGCGCGCGCGACGACTTGGTTGATGCAGTCGCTGCTGCCATCCGCTTGCTTGAACGTCGTCAGGGCGATCTCGCTGATGAACGTCGGGTCGCCGCGACCGAACGACAAGGGCAGGATCAGCGGGCCGGTCGGCGTGCCCGCGACAATGTCGGCGAACGCAAACGAGGCACCGTCCACGCAGGGGTCCGCCTCTGAGTCGCCGAATGGTGCACGCACGCCGAGCCGCTCATGGGTCGACACGAGGTCGCGTAGCACGAGTTCGGCAAGATTCCTCGTCACGACGACGTCGACGGTGCCCGTCGTGGACCCATCAGCCGGGTTGAATGCGCCCGACGCGACGACGCCCTCGGGAATGGGCAGCGCTTCGGCCTCGGCTGAGCAGTCGCGGTTGGCTGAGCAGTCGCCACCACGGATGCCGTGCCCCCAGCCGAAGCATCGCCGAGGGCGTTGCAGGAGACCAGCAGCGCGGCGACAAACGACATTCCCACCACTGCACACCCTCGCCACATGCACGGATCATAGGGCGGCCGCGGAAAGGATGCGCGCCAAGGTGGGACCCGGGGACTCAGTGACGAGTCTCCCTAGCCGATCCCTAGCGGGCCGGTCCCAGGAACGCGTTAGTCCTGGCGGATGACCGCGCGTGCGGTGGTCGCGACGGCTAGATCGGTGCCCGCAACCCGCCAGCCGGTGCGCGCCGCGCCGGCCAGTTCGTCGAGTACGTCGAGGGTGGGACTGTGGGCGGGCGGACGGGAGTACGAGTCGCGGTCGGTTCGCCAGCCGAGGGCGAGCAGCAGGTCGCCGATCTCGTCGCGCCATTCCTCGGCCGGGATGCCGCTGCCGGCCACGGCGAGTGCGAGCCAGCCGGCGTGTCGATCGAAGTCCTTCGTGCCCAACGGGAGCCGGCCGACGATGTGCTCCCAGAGTGCCTGCGGGTCGTGGCGGCAGCGGGTGCCGGCCACGGTCGGGCTAAGTCTTCCCCTGCGGACGGTGACCAGGCCGAGGGCGCGTGCGGTGTCGCGCACGCCCGCGACCGGTGGCGTCAGGTCCTCGCGGTTGGCCTTGCCCATCCACCAACCGGTGATGCCGCTGCGCTCCGTGAAGCGCTCGACGATGGCGGGCGGGAGGTAGCCTGCGCCGGTCAGCCTCAGCCCGTCACCGATCACGTCGAGGAACACCTGGTAGGTCTCGGTGAGCCGAGCGGCCTCGGCGTCGGTGACCTCGGTAGGTCCGTGCGAGAGGGGTCGGCCAAGCACCTCGCGCAGGGCACGGATGCCACGCCGTTCCAGCTGCTCGAGCAGTTCGCCGAGCTCGCCGGTGACCGCTACCGGCTCGGCGACGGCGACGGACAAGGCGACCTCGACCTCGCCGGTGTCGAAGTGGTCCGGATGCCAGTCGAGCGGCAGCCAGCTGTGCGCGTGCGCGGCGTCCTCGAAGACATTGGGCAGGAGTTCGTCGTCGTACCCGTTGCGCACCCAGCTCGC
>DATCNE010000328.1:0-3588 GCA_036565395.1 Dermatophilaceae bacterium | reverse complement strand
GTAGAACATCTCCTCGAACATGGCGTTGCCGATGCCATGGGCAAACCCGCCGAGCACCTGACCGTCCACGAGCATCGGATTGATAACCGTGCCGCAGTCGTGACCGATGACGTACTTGAGGATCTCGATCTGCCCCGTCTCGGGATCGACCTCCACGACGACGGCATGAGTGCCGCTGGCGTAAGCAGCCCTCTCGGGGGCGAAGTACGAGCTCGTCTCCAACCCCGGCGGTACGCCCGGCTTCAGGGTGATGCCATGCCGCCCGATGTTCGCAGTCTGCGCAATCTCCTTCAAGGACAGTCCGCGCTCGGGTTCGCCATCGACGCAGACGCGGTCTTCCTGGAACACCAGCCGTGAGGCGTCAACCTTGAGCAGTGCCTCCGCTGCCCGCATCACCTTTTCGCGCATGGCACGGCAGGCGTTCAGGACCGCCGGTCCTGCGGTCGCGGTGATCCGCGATGCGAAGGTGCCCTGGCCGAAGGCGATACGACCCGTGTCGCCAGTGGTCACCCTGATGTACTCCATGTCCAGGCCCAAGCCGTCCGCGGCGATCTGCGCGTACACGGTCTCGTAACCCTGGCCTTGGGGTGCCGCGGCGAGCGTTACCAGGATCTCCCCACTGTTGGTCAGCCGAACCTTTGCCCCCTCGTACGGACCCAGGCCGCACCCTTCGACGTAGGCAGCGATGCCGATCCCACGGAGTCGACCCTGGGCGCGAGCTTCCTGCTGGTCCGCACGCGCCTGCTCGTATCCCAGCCGCTCGAGCACCCCGCGCAGCATCACTGGGTAGTTGCCACTGTCATAGGTCAGCGGACTCCCGTCCCGAAAGGTCAGCCCCACCTGGTACGGGAACTCATCAGCCTGCACCAGGTTGCGAAAGCGCACCTCTGCCGGGTCGAGGCCCAGGTGCTCGGCGATCCTGTCGACCATGCGCTCCATGGCCACCACGGCCTGAGGGCGACCTGCGCCACGCACAGAGCTGGTGGGCACCATGTTGGTGTAGCACCCGCGCAGCTCGGTGTGGATGTTGGGGATCTTGTACTGACCGGTCAGGCTGCTCAACGTGATCATCGGCACCTGGAGCCCGGCACAGTAGGCGCCCTGATCATGCTCGAAGACGTTGCTCACCACCAGGATGTGGCCTTCGTCATCGAAGCCGATCTCGATGTGGTGCGTCTGACCGCGCTCCATCATGGTGCCGACGAAGTTCTCCCGTCGGTCCTCGATCCACTTGACGGGGTGGTGCAGCAGCTTGGCCACCCATGGGATCACGGCCTCTTCGCCATAGAACTGGGCCTTGGGGCCGAATCCCCCACCGGTATCAGCCGGGGCGATGACGCGAATGTCGTCCTCGGGCATGCCGTACAGGTAGGCAAGCATGTTGCGCACGTAGTGGGGTGACTGGGTCGAGTCCCACACCGTCAGCTGGCCGCTGGCCTCGTCGTAGCGGGCAGCGACGCCACGGGTCTCCATGGAGTGCCCGCCGCCGCGCATGACGGTGAAGCGCTCGCGGAGTCTGTGCGGGGCGTCAGCCAGGGCCGCGTCCGGATCACCCGCACGCTGGGTCACGTGTACGGCGACGTTGTCCTTGGCGGCCGGATGGACAAGCGGGGCCCCCGGGCGCAAAGCCGCCTCGATGGACGAGACCGCCGGCAGGACGTCGTACCCGACCTCGATGAGGTCCACCGCGTCCTCGGCCACGTAGCGAGACACCGCGACCACGACAGCAAGTGGTTCACCGACATAGCGGGCGGCGTCCACCGGCATGGCCAGACGAGGAAAGTCCGCGAGGTCCGGGTGGACCACCTTGGGCGGCAACGGCTTCTGGATCTCCTCCAGGTCCCAGGCCGTGAAGATCGCGATGACGCCGGGGATCGCCCGGGCCGCGTCGGTGTCGAAGCCGAGGATCTTGGCCGCGGCGTGTGGACTGCGCAGGAACGCCGCCTCGTAGGCGCCTGGCATTTCCAGGTCATCGAGGTAACGCGCGCCGCCGGTGAGGAGCCGATGGTCCTCGCGACGGGGCACGGACTTCCCGATCATCGGTGTCTTGTCAGCCAGATCACCGGTCGGTGCCTTGCCAGCCAGGTCAGTGCTCATCGGCGCATCCCGTTTCGCTTCCGACCTCGACGAGGGCGTTGACCATGCCCGCGTAGCCGGTGCAGCGGCAGATGTTGCCGCTCAGCACTTCGCGCGCCTGGGCCTTGGTGCAGATGGGGCCCTCGCGCAGCGCGGCGGTGGCGCTCATCAGGAAGCCGCTCGTGCAGAACCCGCACTGGACCGCGTGGTGCTTGTGGAACGCAGCCTGCAGGGGGTTGAGGTCCTCGTCCTGCTGCAGGTTCTCGACGGTCTCGATCTGTCGGCCCTCGGCTTGCACGGCAAGCATCAGGCAGGACCGGACGGCGGCACCGTCCACGAGGATCGTGCAGGCGCCACAGACGCCGTGCTCGCAACCCAGGTGCGTCCCCGTCAGGCGCAGTCGCTTGCGCAGGAAGTCGGCCAGGGTCATTCGGCTCTCGACCACCTCGTGGTGCTCGACACCGTTCACGGTGGTTCGGACAGGGACCATGTCCTCGGTCGGCAGCAGATCAGACTGGGACATCTTCCAGGCTTCCTTTCGTGATGACGTCGCGCAGCGCGCGCTGGGTGAGTATGCCGACCAGCTGGCGTCGGTAGGCACCACCGGCATGCACGTCCCCCGTGGGCGAGACCTCTTCTCGCGCGGCGGCACCGGCCGCGATGAGAACGCCAGGCTCCAGACGCTGGCCCAGAACAACCTGCTCTGCGCCGACCAACCGCACGGGCGTTGGGGCAACGCCCGCGGCAACGAGGCGGCTCCGGATGACCACACCGGACTCGTCGACGGTGACGACCGCCGCGACCCCCGCAATACCGAAGTCACCGCGTCGCGTGGCGAACTCCTGGAAGGAGCTGTACGTCCGCGGCCGCAGGTCTTCGACCGATACGTCCAGCAGCAGCTCGTCGTCCGCGATCGCGGTCGTCAGGTGGAAGACGAAGAAGTCTTCGGCGCTGATACTGCGCTCGCCCGTTCGCGACACGACGTGCATCGTGGCATCCAGCGAGAGCATCACGGCCGGGAGCTCGGCCGCGGCATCCGCGTGCGCCAGGCTGCCGCACACCGTCCCACGGTTGCGAATCTGCGGGTGTGCCACTTGTTCCAGGGCCTGGATGAGCAGCGGTACGGTCGCCGCGACTTCAGGCGAACGCTCGACGGCACGTTGTCGAACGAGGGCAGGGATGCACCAGCCGGTGTCCGTGCGCCGGAGGGTGTCCAGACCGGTCAACCGGTTGATGTCGACGATGTGCTCAGGAGCGGCCATCCGGAAGCTGAGCAGTGGAAGCAGGCTCTGCCCGCCGGCCAGCAGCTTTGCCTCGTCGCCGTGCTGGCCCAGCAGGTCGAGCGCCGCTTCGAGCTCCTGCGGTGCGTGGTAGGTGAAACGACTGGGCTTCATGCGACCTCCTCGGTGGCGGGAGATGAAGTGCCAACACAGGTGCAGACCGTCCGCCGTGCGGCGACTGCCGCGATGGCGGCGAGGGCAGCCTCGGACTCTCCCTGGAGGTGCTCACGGA
>DATCNE010000327.1:0-9011 GCA_036565395.1 Dermatophilaceae bacterium | reverse complement strand
GTTCAGCGACTGTCCGGTCGCCAGCACGACGAGCAGCTCGTCGATCAGGCGCTCGAGCAGTGCGACCTCGGCTGCAGCACCGGAGACATGGAACTCGTTGCCGCGCACATGGATGTCAAGGTGCGGGAAGGAGTGCTCCATCGCGCGTAACAGCTCGTCGCGGGGCCCGAGCAGCGTCACCATGGACAGGCTCGGCGGAAGGACGATGGTGTGCGCGGGTGGGCCACCGGCCGGTGAAGGCTGGTCTTGGGCGGCCTGCGGCTCAGGAACGGTGGGCTGTCCAGCTTCTGTCATGTTGCGCCCAGTCTACGTGGGTTGTCAGCCTGGCGGCCACGTCATCGCACGGCCCCCCAGCACGTGTACGTGGGCGTGGAACACCATCTGGTTCGCCAACGCACCGGTGTTGAACACGCTGCGGTAACCGGCCTCGAGGCGTTCCTGGGCCGCCACAGCACCGACCGCCTCGAACAGCTCGACCACCGCCTGCGGCGATGACGCACCCAGCGCCACGACGTCCGGCTGGTGCTCCTTGGGAATCACCAGCACATGGGTCGGCGCCTGCGGCTCGATGTCGCGAAAGGCCAGCGTCGTCGCGGTCTCATGGATGATGTCGGCGGGGATCTCTCGCGCCACGATCTTGCAGAACAGGCAGTCGCTCGGCGCCGCAGCGTTGGCCGCAGCGTTGGCCGAAGTGTTGTCGGTGCTCGCGTGTTCGGTGCTCATGGGACGAGCGTACGGCTGGCCTGGACACCGTGCGTGGACACACCGGTCAACCGCGGAATGGAGCCGCGCGTCATACCAGCGTGAGAATGTTGACCGTGGCCGAACGAGGAGAGACAGGGCCTGCCATCGCGGGGTGGGAGGCCGATACAGCTCTCACCGACCTGTATGCCGCCCACTGGCATTCGCTCGTCCGCCTCTCGTGGCTGCTGGTCAGGGATCAGTACGTGGCCGAGGAGACGGTGCAGGAAGCCTTCGTGGCGATGCACTCCCACTGGTCCCAGCTTCGAAACCACGACCTGGCTCTGGCCTATCTGCGCCGCAGCGTGGTCAACAGCTCACGCTCGGTTCTCCGCCACCAGATCGTCGAGGACCGTTATCTGAGCGCGGAGACCAGAGCCCGCACCGCCTACGGCACGACCACCGAGCCCAGCGCCGAGACGCTCGCCCTCGAGCACGCGACCGGCGACCGGTTGGTTGCCGCTCTGGGTCGCCTGCCCCGACGACAGCGAGAGGTGCTGACCCTGCGCTACTACCTTGACCTCAGCGAGGTCCAGATCGCCGATGCCCTGCACATCTCGCCCGGCTCGGTCAAGGCTCATGCCCACCGGGGCCTGGCGGCCCTACGCGCCGATGTGGAGGGCACGTCATGACAGACGACGACATGTTGGACAGTGACATCGAGCGTCAGCTCCGCGAGAGCCTTCGCCGTCACGCCGAGCGGATCACCCCCCGAGAACGACGAACGGAGATCCTGGCCATGGTCCACGAGCAGACAGAGATGACGGAGCCCCGACGACGCTGGCTCATCCCCGTTGCCGCAGCCGCGTCGGTGGCCCTCATCGGCGCCATCGCCTGGGGCGTCGCCAACACCGGCAGCAGCCAGCAGGTCACGCCCGCAGCGACCTCCACGTCGAGCACGACCGGAACACCGACCTCGAACGCGACGGGGGCGACCACCCAAGTGGCGTTGCCGGCATACTTCGTCGGCGCCAGCTCCGGCACCGGCGACACGTTCGGCCTCTACCGGGAGTTCGTGCGGACTGCCGTTCCGGCTGGAGCCACGCCGGCACAGAAGGCCAAGGCAGCCGTTGCTCTGGCGATGAACGCCCAGCCGTTCACCAACTTCGAGCCCTACCTGCAGCCATGGTCCGGGACAAAGGTCGAGGACCTCAAGCTCACGCCGAACCTGATCACCATCACGCTCAGCGGCCCCGGTGCGAGCGGCTTCACCCCCGAGCAGACCAAGCTCGCGGTGCAGGAGCTCGTGTGGACCGCCCAGGCGGCGATCGGCCAAGGGACGATCCCGGTGAAGTTCGTGGTCGCCGATGGATCCCCAAAGCTGTTCGGGACCTACGCCACCAACAAGACCTACAACCGCCCGACCAAGGAGCAGCAGTACGAAGACCTCGCGCCGATCTGGATCCTCTCCCCCGAGCGCGGCAAGGTGTTCGCGGCGGGCGCGCCCGTGGTGGCCAACGGCGAGTCCTGCGCCTTCGAGGCGACGACCCAGTGGGAGCTGAAGAAGGGCGGGGCGGTCGTCAAGTCCGGGTCCACCATGGCCTCCAGCGGGTGCCCGATCCGAGGCACCTGGCAGGTGAACCTGGGTGTTCTCACCCCTGGCAACTACACGTTCCGGATGTTCGAGGTCAGTATGAAGGACGGCCAGAGCCTCGTGGCCGAGACGTCAAAGCCCTTCACCGTCAAGTAGCGAAAGCTCAGCGTCCGGCGAGTCCAAGGTTCCGCGTCCAGGGAGGGCTGAGGTCGACACCGCGTGGCCGCGCCCATGGGACGCGGCCACGCGGTGAAGGACCTGGCGCTGTTGTGCTAAGCCGGGTGCGCCTGGTGGGGCTGACGACGACTGCGGGAGCTGACCGTCGCGGCCCCCGCGCCAACCAGCGCAACCCCACCGGCAACGCCGAGGGCGATCTTCAGCCAGGGTGTCTCACCGGAGTCCTCGCTCGACGCGGAAGCAGGCGCCGTGTAGGTGCAGCCGGCGCCGACACAGCCGCCGCCTCCGGGATCAATGGGCCTTGCCTGAGCAGGAGTCACGGACATGAGTGTGGCGATTCCTGCCGCGGCCAGTCCTGAAGCGATTCGTGTTGCCATGCGTGCCATGTCGATCTTCTTTCTCGTAGCTTTCCGTGAGGAGCTTTGCGTGAGCCGCCTCTACGTGGTGACAACAGAAGCGTCCCCATTTGTGCGCATGGTGTGAATTCGCCGTTCGGCGTGCATTTGACAAATGGTGCGGCTTCAGAGCGCCGACTTCGAGGCGCTTCTCGCCTTCGTGGGCGACGTCGCGGGGCTCGAGTTCGACGAGCCCTATCCGGTCGGTGTCGTTGCCCGCATGCAGGACCTCGTCCACTGCGACGACATCACCTACCAGGACCTCGATCTGAACGTGCAGCGCTTCTACGCGGTGGTCGGCCCGGACGACGAAGTCGATGACCCCGATGACACCGATGAGCTGTATTGGCGTGTCGGCCCGTGCCCGATCTCCGACTACCGAACCAGGACGGGCGACCTACGCACAGTCACGATGTCCGATCTGATCGACCGGCGCCGGTACCACGACCTGCCGATCTTCCGGGAGTACTTCCGACCGGCTGGGCTCGACCACATGATCGACCTCGGCTTGCCCGCCGTCCTGCCGCGCCAGCGCTCGTTCATCCTGTTCCGGGAGGCGGCGGCGGGCGACTTCTCCGAACGTGACCGCGCGGTCCTCGAGATGCTTCGGCCGCACCTTTACCGTCTCGAGGCGTATGCCGCACTGCGCCGACAGCTGTCGGAGGCGCTTCGCACGCAAGAAGTCTTCGCTGAGGCCGATCCCTACGCCGAGCTGACGTCACGGGAGCGCGAGATCGTAGCGCTGGTAGCCGAAGGCAAGACGAACGCGCAGATCGCCGTGCAGCTCTGGGTCGCGCCGAGCACCGTCAAGAAACACCTGGAGCACATCTACTCGAAGCTCGGCGTCGGTCGACGCACCGCGGCCGCAACGCTGCAGCGGTCCGCGCGGTAGCCAGCAGCCGGCAGCCACAGCGAGGAACGCGCCCGGCCATGGACCGGTCCCTGCCACCGGACAGCGGACCTCGGGCAGCGGGCAGCGGGCAGCGGGCTCAGCGCCAGCGACCGGCTGCACTCATCACCGCGAGTGCTGCAGGTCCGGCGCTCGACGAGCGAAGGATGTTGGACCCGAGCCGCACCATCACCGCTCCGGCTGCGACGAAGGCGCTGAGCTCATCCGGAGAGATCCCGCCCTCGGGACCGACGATGAGGACGACGTCACCGGACGACGGCAGCTCGAGCCCGGCCAAGGCGCGCTCGGCTTCCTCATGCAGGACGAGTGCCAGTGCGGCTTCACCGATCCGCTGTATGACGGCCTGCTGGTTCGCAGGCTCACTCACCACCGGCACACGGGTCCGCCGCGACTGCTTGGCCGCGGCCAGCACGATCGACTCCCACTTGCGCAACGACCGGGCCGCTCGTTCCCCGCGCCAGATCACGACGCTGCGAGCCGCTTGCCACGGGACGACCTCATCCACCCCGAGCTCGGTGGCGGCCTCGATGGCCTGCTCGTCCCGGTCACCCTTGGCCAGCGCCTGAACCAGCACAAAGCGCGAATCCGGTTGCGGTTGAAGCGTTATCGCCTGCACTCGCAGATGCAGCTCACCCGGACCGACGCCCTCGACGATGGTCTCGGCACGATGACCGACCCCGTCGGCGAGCAGCACCTGCTCACCGACGCCGATCCGCTTGACGGTGGTGGCATGACGACCCTCAGAACCGTCCAGGACGAACATCGTTCCGGCAGCGGCCCCCGCCAGCCGATCCGCCGATACGAAGAACAGCGGGGCGGTCACGTCGCGAGCTTCGGTGTCCAGGAGGACATGGGCCTACTTGCCCAGGAACGCGTCGCGCAGCTTGCCGAACAGTCCCTGCGAAGCGGGGGTGAGACGACCCTCAGGACGCTCCTCGCCCCGCAGCACCGCAAGCTGGCGCAGCACGTCCTCCTGCGCGGCGGTGAGCTTGGTCGGAGTCTGGATGGTGGCATGGACCAGGAGATCGCCGCGGCCGGTCCCCCGTAGATGGGTCACACCGAGGCTCTTGAGCGTGATGACGTCGCCCGGCTGGGTGCCCGGCTTGATCACGAGATCCTTCATCCCGTCAAAGGTGTTGAGCTTGATGGTCGCGCCCAGGGCGGCTGCGGTCATCGGGAGCTCGACAGAGCAGTGCAGGTCATCGCCGCGGCGCTGGTAGGTCTCGTGCGCGATGACGTTGATCTCGACATACAGGTCACCGGCCGGCCCTGCTCCCGGACCGACCTCGCCGCTGCCCGAGATCTGGATCCTGGTGCCGGTGTCCACCCCGGCCGGGACGCGGATGGTGAGGTTGCGGCGGTTGCGCACACGACCCTCGCCGGAGCACTCGAAGCAGGGGTCGGAGATGACGACGCCATAGCCCTGGCAGGCGCTGCACGGTCGGGAGGTCATGACCTGGCCGAGGAACGAGCGCTGGACCTGCCGGATCTCCCCTCTACCGGCGCAGACGTCACAGGTGCGCGTGCCGGTGCCCGGCTGCGATCCGTCGCCATGGCAGGTGCCGCAGGCGACCGCCGTGTCGATGGTCAGCTCACGTTCGACCCCGAAGACGGCCTCCGACATGTCGATGTCGAGCCTGATCAGGGCGTCCTGGCCCCGGCTCTGCCGCGACCGTGGCCCTCGCGCTGCACCGCCGGCGGCCTGGCCGAAGAAGGCGTCCATGACGTCACTGAAGGAGAAGCCCTGACCAAAGCTGGAGCTCGCTCCGCCGTAGGGGTCCGCGCCGGAGTCGTAGGCTCGCCGCTTGTCCGGGTCGGACAGCACGTCATAGGCCTGGGAAACCCGCTTGAACCGGTCCTCCGCCTCGTCGTCATCGTTGACGTCCGGGTGAAGCTTGCGGGCCATCCGGTGATAGGCCCGCTTGATGTCCTCGGGCTTGGCGTCGCGGCTGACGCCGAGATCCTTGTAGTAGTCGTTCAATGAATGTCCTTGCGCAGATGTGGTGTGTTGCTGCCCGAGTCATGGGAGGCACGAGCGATGGGGTGCACGAGCGGTGGGGAGAGACGGGTTATGGGTCGAGGATCTGGGAGACGTAACGGGCAACCGCGCGGACCGACGCCATCGTTGTCGGGTAGTCCATGCGGGTGGGGCCCAGCACCCCGAGCCCGGCCAGGACATCTCTGCCGGTGACGTAGCCGGTGCTGACCACGGACGTGGCACTCAACCCTGCGTGGGGGTTCTCATGCCCGATGCGGACCGCCACCACGTCGCCTTCGTCGCTCAGGGTGGTCAAGAGCTTGAGCAGCACGACGTGCTCCTCGAGAGCCTCGAGCACCGGACCGATGGTGAGGGGGAAGTCGGTGCCGAAGCGCATGAGGTTGGACGTTCCCGCCAGGACCACGCGCTCCTCACGCTCCTCGACCAGCGCGTCTTCGAGCGAGCGGACGACGGCTCGAACGAGGTCGCGGTCGGCCGGCGCGAAGCTGTCGGGCAGCGACTGCAGCAACGAGGCTGCCTCGCTGAGCTGATGTCCGCTGGCCCTGGCGTTGAGTCCCGAGCGCAGGTCGGAGATGAGGTGTTCGCCGTCAGCGCTCAACAGGTCGCACGAGGACTCGATGACTCGTTGTTCGACCCGGCCGGTGTTGACGATGAGAACGACCATCAGGCGGTTGGCGCCGATCGGCACGAGCTCGACGTGGCGCACCGAGGATCGGGTCAGCGATGGGTACTGCATGACCGCCACCTGCTGGGTCAGGGATGCCAGCAACCTGACCGTGCGATCCACGACGTCATCCAGATCGACCGCCCCTTGCAGGAAGGTCGAGATGGCGGTGCGTGCCGGGCCGCTCATCGGTTTGAGCTCGCTGATCTGGTCGACGAACACCCGGTAGCCGGCGTCGGTCGGAACCCGGCCGGCGCTCGTGTGGGGAGCCGCGATGAGTCCTTCGTCCTCGAGCGCTGCCATGTCGTTGCGAACGGTGGCCGCCGACACTCCGAGGTGGTGTCGTTCGAGCAGCGCCTTGGAGCCGACCGGCTCGGACGTCTGGACGTAGTCCTGAACAATGGCGCGCAGCACCGCCAGCTTGCGTTGCTCGATCATGCGCCCCACCTCCATCTCGTTGACCCAGCCAGCGAACGTCCCGGCCTCGTTGGCGGCGCGTTGGCACTCCGATATGTCGAGTGCCAAGTCTACGATGCCACGGTGAACGATCGTTACGGCAGTGATGTTCTCTCTGGGGACTGGCGCGTCCCCAAGGGCGGGCGCGCGCGCGAGGTCGAGGCCGAGACCGGGCTTGTGGTCGAGGATGTGGAGACCGGCTGGTGCGGTGCGGTCGTCAGGGTCGAGAAGGCGGGGGGCATGCAGGTCGTCCACCTCGAGGACCGCGGCGGCCGCAGCAAGGGCTTCCCGCTGGGGCCAGGGTTCCTGCTCGACGGCGCACCGGTCATCCTGACTCGACCGACAGCTGTCGCCCGCGCCGCCGCCGAAGCCGCCAAGGTCGCGGCGTCACGGACCGCGAGCGGCTCACGGGCACTCGAGGGGGTGCGCGCCAGGGTCGCGTCAGGGTCACGCATCTTCGTCGAGGGCAAGCACGACGCCGAGCTGGTCGAGAAGGTCTGGGGCGACGACCTGCGGATCGAGGGCGTGGTGGTCGAGATGCTTGACGGCGTCGACGATCTCGCTGCCGTCGTTCGTGACTTCGCACCAGGCCCGGGTCGTCGCCTCGGGGTTCTCGTCGACCACCTCGTCCCCGGGACCAAGGAGACCAAGCTGGTTCAGGAGGCCCGAGCGCTGAGCCGCTTCGCGCCGTACGTCAGGATCCTGGGCCACCCGTATGTCGATGTGTGGCAGTCCGTGCGACCTGAACGCCTCGGGTTCCAGAGCTGGCCGATCATTCCCCGCGGTCAGTCCTGGAAACATGGGATCGTCGCCGAGCTGGGCTGGCCGCATGAGTCCCAGACCGACATCGCGCACGCGTGGAAGCGCATCCTGGCGACCGTGCGCACCTATGCCGACCTCGAGCCGACACTGCTGGCCAGTGTCGAAGAGCTGATTGACTTCGTCACTGACGAACAAGGGCTCAGTGTCACGACGCAGGAGTGACGAACAAGGGCTCAGCGTCACTGCGTAAAGACACGCCGTCGGAATGTATTGACAAACACTCGACCTTAATGGGCTCTGAGCAGTAGATTTTCTCATAAGGCGCGTTTTGAGCGCTCGACCTTATGAGGGGTATGTGATGAGTGAAATCCCGCAGGACCCATCCGCTCAGGGTGACCAACCACCGCCGCAGCCGTACACCCCGCCTCCACCGCCTCCACCTCCGATGAGTGAGCCCGGACCGGCATACGGCGCTCAGACTCCGGCATACGGCGCTCAGGCGCAGGCGCCTGTCTCGCCGAGTGACGCCCGCATGTGGTCGTTGTTCGCCCACATCGGCGGCCTGTTGACAACGTTCATCGCGCCGCTGGTGATCTTTCTGATCTACAGGGACCGTGACCCCTTCATCCGTCGCCACGCGGCACAGGCGCTGAACTTCCAGATCATCATCGCGATCGGCTACTTCCTCTCGAGCCTGCTGATGGCCGTGGTCATCGGATTCCTCACCTATCCGCTCTTCTTCATCTTGTCCGTGGTCTTCAGCATCATCGCCGCGATGGCCGCGAACAAGGGCGAGGAATACACCTACCCGATGGTCCCGCAGATGGTCACCTAGGCTCGGACACCCACCACGTCGGCGTACGCCGTACGACGGCGTACGCAAGCAGGCGGCCGCGCAGGGTCAGGACGACCCGGCGCGGCCGCGTTGCGCTCGGCCCGTCGACCAGTCCGTCCGCCAGCTGACACTGTGGACCGGACTGACCATCTCGTTCCCGCTGATGCTCGTGCTCATCGGATTCGTCACGGCCGGCGCCATCGCCGTGGCCATGCTCGTGTGCCACATCCTCGGCGCCGTGGCAGCCAGCCAGGGTCGCGACTACCGCTACCCGTTCACGATTCGCTTCGTCAGCTAGAACCCCAGCAGGCGCCGCACGACGGTGTCCGCGAGCAGGCGGCCGCGCAGGGTCAGGACGACCCGGCGCGGCCGCATTGTGCTCGGCCCGTCAACCAGTCCGTCCGCGATCAGGCCGGCGACTGCCTCACTGCCCAGGGGACGCAGGACGTCGATCGGCAGCCCATCCACCAGACGCACCCCGAGCAGCACTCGTTCGTCGTAACGCTGGTCGTCCGTGAGCAGCTCCCGACCAGCCGCC
>DATCNE010000326.1:0-1560 GCA_036565395.1 Dermatophilaceae bacterium | reverse complement strand
GCGCTACCGGGCCGTTCGCAATGTGCGAGAGCTGACTGGTCAGGCCTTGATGAGCTCGACGTCCAGAGCGATCTTGACCTTCTCGCCGACGAGAACGCCACCGCCCTCGATCGCGGCGTTCCACGACAGGTCGAAGTCCTTGCGGTTGATCTCGGTGGTGGCCTCGAAGCCGGCGCGGGTGCCGCCCCACGGGTCAGCGCTGACGCCGCCGAAGTCGAGGTCGAAGCTGACCGGCTTGGTGATGCCCTTGATGGTGAGGTCGCCCTCGATGGACTCGTTGGTGACCTTGGTCGACGTGAAGGTCATGGCGGGGTTGTTCTCCACGTCGAAGAAGTCGGCCGACCTCAGGTGGGTGTCGCGGTCCGCGCTGTTGGTGTCGATCGACGCCAGCTGCACGGTGGCCTGGACGGTCGACTGCTCGAACGGCTGCCCGACGGTGACGACCGCGGCGAAGTCCTTGAACTGGCCGCGGACTTTGCTGACCATGAGGTGGCGAGCCGCGAAACCGACTTCACTGTGTGAAGCATCGACGTTCCAGGTTCCAGCGGTGAGGTCAGAGAGGTTGGTCATGGTGGTACTCCTTGATGGTCGTGTGGGATCGCTGATGACGCTAACAGCAATCAGTTTAAGTTTCAACTAAAGAACGATAGGATCTATTCCATGAGCACACACACGCCGCAGCCGCAATGGCTTGATGCGGACCAACAGCACGCATGGCGTGAGTTCCTGCACGCAACTCGGCTGCTTGAAGCCGTTCTGGATCGTGACCTCCAGGCCCAGGGTCTGCAGCTGTCCGAGTACGAGATCATCTCGATGCTGTCCGAGCAGCCGGACCGGCGACTGCGGATGTCCGAGATCGCCGAGCTGGTCGTGCAGTCCCGCAGCCGGTTGACCCACACCGCCGGGCGCCTCGAGAAGCGTGGATGGGTACGCCGTGAGGCCTGTGTCGGGGATCGTCGAGGCGTTGAGCTGGTGTTGACCGATATCGGCTACGCCGAGATCGTCAGGATGGCACCGACCCATGTCGACAGCGTTCGCCGCCACCTCGTTGCCCACCTGTCCCGCGACGACATGCTCGCCCTGGGTCGCGCCATGGAGGCCATCAGTGCCGGCATCCGGAGCACAGGGGTCTGCGACGAGGTTTCTGCAGCTGAGGAGCAACCTGCCTGAGGCCTTGGCGCAGCGCACCGGTATGGCTGAGAGACTTGCCCACATGACGACTCTTCGCACGACGGCTCCGCAGACTCCATATCCGTATGACGCACCCCTGTCCCAGGCGCTGCTGACCCGGGCCGCCGCCGTCACCCCGGGTGGAGTCAACAGCCCCGTGCGCGCCTTCAGGGCGGTGGGGGGGACGCCCAGGTTCATGTCCAGCGGGACCGGCCCCTATCTCACCGATGTGGATGGCCGTGAGTATGTCGACCTGGTCTGCTCGTGGGGCCCGATGATCCTGGGCCACGCGCATCCCGATGTGCTGGCCGCGGTCCAGGGTGCGGCGCTCAAAGGGTTCAGCTTCGGGACACCGAGCGAGAACGAGGTCGCCCTGGCCGAAGAGATCGT
>DATCNE010000325.1:0-22715 GCA_036565395.1 Dermatophilaceae bacterium | reverse complement strand
GCACTCGAGGACCTGATCCGGGACGGGACTGTGGAACCGGTCGCCGCGCGGACTGTGTCCCGATGACTCTTGGATCAACCACCCATCGAACAGTGACCGATGCCGGAGCAGCCTCCCCCGGCAGCACCTCCCTCGCGACTCAAGCAACTCCGCGACGCGAACCGGGATACCCCCGCGGGCCCTTCTGGACTGCTCTTGACCGTCATTCCGGCTTCATCGGGCCGCCCGACGACGGCCGTCGGCGGCTTGTGCCCCGGCACTTCGCAGGCACAGTCGAGCTCGAATAAACTGGTCATAAAATGGTCACGAACCACAGCAGGCCAGAGGCTCTAAGCCTCTGACCTGCGGGTTTGCTCCCCCGACTGGACTCGAACCAGTAACCTGCCGATTAACAGTCGGCTGCTCTGCCAATTGAGCTACAGGGGAATGCTGCGGGTGAGACTGTAGCAAAGGGTTCGGCCAGTCCTGAAACTGGCTCCCCAACCGGAAATCCGATCAAGCAGGCAGTCCGACCTGGTCCCTCAGATGTGCCAAAGCGGCCTGGACGTGCGCCTGGACCTCAGGGTCGTCGGCACGCGCGTATCGTCCCAGGATCGTCTGAGGGATGAGCTCGCGCGTGGCAAAATCCTGCCGTATGGCGACGCGGCCCGTCCGCCGATCACCGAGGTTGAGGCGCGTCGAAAGAACCACGCTTGCCTGGACCCGCTCCCGCACCGTCTCGGGCAGCAGCGTCTGCTGATCACGGAAGGACCATTGACCGGCACGTCGTCCGTCGGCCCACGTCACGGTCAATGTCGCCGTCACGGGCTCCCACGCACCGGCGTCAACGGAGAGCCACCGACGCCGAAGGATGCGCTCGACGCTCGATGTGAAGACGGCCAGAGCGTAGGTCGTGGCAACGACATACCCGCCGGTGTTGTCATCGACCGCGAACGCCAGGACCCGCTCCCCCTTGGCCAGCTCAAGTGCTTTCTCGATGGCTGGAGGCAGGTCGGGACGCGGGGCCCGACGGGTGAGCCGTCCCATCAGTCCTGCCTGGACTGCAGGTTGGCGAGCTCCCGTTGGAGCTCCTGCAGGTGGACGCCGAGCTCACGGCTGGCGTCGGTGTCATCTGGCGGCACCCGACGCATCGCGCTGATGGCATCGCCGATCTGGCGGATCAGAGGGACCTCCTGCATGCGGATGAGCAGCCCCTCGACATAGCGAGGCTCGGGCAGTCCCGTGGTCTTGTCGAAGCGGGCTGGCACCGACGCCACGGCGAGCTCGCTGACCAGTGGGCGAACCGTCAGAGCTGCGGCCTCGCTGACCCGATCAGCCCAATGACCTGGCTTGCTGGCTGCCTCGATGCCGCCCGCCGCCCGGATCGCGTCATGGACCGCACGATGGGCCGGGGCGCTGAAGGACTCGGGAGCGATGGCATCGAAGTTTGCCGGGTCGATCAGGCTCGGGAACTGCAGGGCCGCCTGGAGCAGCTGCCGTTCAGCCGAGACCACCGGGTCGCGCAGGTCCGGGCGGGGCATCTCGAAGGCGTGCTCATCGCCATGCTCTCCTCCGTCGTCTGGACCGGGCTCGTGCTCCTGTTCGTGGCGCTGCTCGCTGCCATATTCCGTATCGACCGCGTGCGCCCGTGAGTCGGTCACGGGCGCGGGGGCAGCGGTCGCGGCGGGGGCAGCGGTGGCCGCGCGCGCCGCCATACGAGTGGCTCGACCGACCTCGCTGGCGACCTGCTCGACCTCGACGCCCAACCATCCGGCCACGGTGCGGGTGTATTCCGGCCGCAGGGAACGATCGCGGATGCCGGCCACGATGGGGGCCACAGCCTCCAGGGCCCGGACCCGGCCCTCGGCGTTGGCCAGGTCGAAGCGGGCGATGGTGGTGCGCACCGCGAACTCGAACATGGGCACGGCATCCTCGATCAGAGCCCGTATGGCGGCGTCTCCACCGGCCTGACGCAGCTCGCAGGGGTCCTTGCCCGATGCCTCGACGGCCACGAAGGACTGTGAGGCCCAGCGCTGGTCCTCGCCGAACGCGCGCATGGCGGCCTTCTGCCCGGCGGCGTCACCGTCGAACGTGAAGACCACCTTGGCCGGCGCCAGGTCGTTCTCGTCGCGCATGATGCGGCGCAGGACCTTGATGTGCTCGAGGCCGAACGCGGTGCCGCACGTGGCCACAGCGGTCTCGATGCCAGCGAGGTGGCAGGCCATGACGTCCGTATAGCCCTCGACCACGACCGCCTGTCGATCCTTGGCGATCGCCTTCTTGGCCATGTCCAGGCCGTACAGCACGAACGACTTCTTGTAGATCGTGGTCTCGCTGGTGTTGAGGTACTTGGCCTCGATCCGGTCATCGTCGAACAACCGCCGTGCACCGAAACCGACCACATCGCCGGTGATGTCGCGGATGGGCCACATCAGGCGACCACGGAAGCGGTCATAGAGGCCACGACCACGACCGGCCAGACCGCCCGCCACGATCTCGTCGTCGCTGAAACCCTTGTCCCGCAAGTGTTTTGTGAGCTCCTCGCCCCCGCGAGGTGAGAATCCGACGCCGAACTTGTCGGCCGCCATACGGTCGAAACCGCGTTCGCGCAGGAAGTCCCGACCGGGGCGCGCTTCGGGCAGGTTGAGCAACGCGGCGCAGTAGAACTCTGCGGCGACTCGGTTTGCCTCGACCAGGCGCGACCGCTTGCCCAGACCCTCACCGCTGCGGGGTCCGCCGCCCTCTTCGTATCGCAGCTCCATGCCCAGCTTGCCGGCCAGGCGTTCGACAGACTCGGCAAAGGTCAGGTGCTCGACCCTCTGCACGAAGGAGATGACGTCGCCGCCCTCGCCACAGCCGAAACAGTGCCAGGCGCCGGTGGCCGGGCGGACGTTGAACGACGGGCTCTTCTCGTCATGGAACGGGCACAGCCCCTTCAGGGAGCCCGGACCGGCCGAGCGCAGGGTGACGTGCTCGCGCACCACATCCTCGATCGACGACCGCTCCTTGACCTGAGCCACGTCTTCAGCCTTGATCAGACCCGCCACACTGCCTCCTCCACGCCGTGGTGATTCTAGGCGGTTGATTCCTTGAACGTCGGTGTGCTGCGGCTCAGGGACTGCCCGCTAGCCGGTTTGTTTCACGAGTGCCGGTCAATCACGCCGCATTGATGCAATAAACCAGCCAACGGCCCGTCACCTAGCACCAGGTCTGGTGCAGAACCATGGCCCGGGGATCCGACAGCGAGGCGACCTGATCGATGATCACCCTCAGTGCCGCCCCGTCGTCGGCGGCGGCCAGGAAGTCGACACGGTGCAGGGGATCGAGGCGGGCCTCTGGCTGGTCGCGATAGGCGGCCACGAGCTCGTGGATCTGTTCACGCTGATCGCCCAAGACGGACTTCCGTTCGTCGGTGAACATCACGAAGTGAGCGGCCGTGCCCTTCAGGACGGCACACTCGGCACGGACGTCATCAGGGATGACCAGGTCTGCCGCGTATCGGGTCAGCCTCCCATCACCGTATCTGTCCCGGGTGGCCACCCCGACCGACTGCACGAACCGCCCAATGAGCATGCTCGTCATGTCCTTCAACGCAGCCAGGTCGGTGCGAGAACCGTTGTGGGACTGAGGGATCCAGCCAGTTTCGAGCAAACGCGCCAATGCCTCCGCCAGCTCCGATTCGTCCAGGTCGCTGGCATACAGCTCTCGCGTCAGTCCGATGACGGCCGCCATCTCCGACGTCGAGCGCAACGCACTCAGATCGACCCGTCCTGAGGCCACCGCGTCCTCGACGTCGTGAACCGAATAGGCCACATCGTCGGACCAGTCCATCGTCTGCGCCTCGAGACAGCGCCTTCCGTCCGGCTCGGTCCCGCGGTACCAGCGGAAGACCTCGAGGTCGTCCGCATAGACGCCGAACTTCGCTGTGCCCCAATGGTTCTCGTCCTTGCCCCATGGGTACTTCGTGACTGCGTCCAGGCTCGCCCGGGTCAGGTTGAGTCCGGCGGGGCGGCCGTCAGCGTGTACCCGTTTGGCCTCGAGACGGGTCAACAGGCGCAGCGTCTGGGCGTTGCCCTCGAAGCCGCCGATGTCGGAAGCGATGTCGTTCAGCGCCGTCTCCCCGTTGTGCCCGAACGGCGGATGCCCGAGGTCGTGCGCCAGGCACGCGGTGTCGACCACGTCCGCGTCACACCCGAGCGCGGCACCGAACTCACGGCCGATCTGGGCAACCTCGAGTGAATGCGTCAACCGGTTGCGAACGAAGTCATCGCTGTCCGGCTGCACTACCTGGGTCTTGGCCGACAGCCGCCGCAGCGATGCCGAGTGAAGCACCCGCGCGCGATCCCTGGCGAAGTCATCGCGGTCGGCCTGCTTGTGCGCCGGGTCCTCACGGACCCAACGCTCGCGGTCGGCCACGGCATACGTGCTCACAACCACGCACTGTATGCCGGGTGGTCCCTCCCAGGGCACCCACGGCCGATTGCCGGGGCGGGTCAGTCCGGCCCCACCCTGATGCCTAGGCTCGTCGGATGGAATTCAGGAACCTTGGCAACAGTGGACTGCGGGTATCCGAGATCGCATACGGCAACTGGCTGACCCACGGGTCGCAGGTCGAACAGGAACAGGCGCTCGCGTGCGTGCGACAGGCCTTGGACGTCGGCATCACCACGTTCGACACCGCGGACACCTACGCCGACACCAAGGCCGAGTCCGTCCTGGGTGAGGCGTTGAAGGGCGAGCGACGCGAAGGTCTGGAGATCTTCACCAAGGTCTATTTCCCGATGGGGCAACCTGGGCAGAACGACCATGGCCTGTCACGCAAACACATCCATGAGTCCATCAACGGCTCCTTGCGTCGCCTTGGCACCGACTACGTGGACTTGTATCAGGCGCATCGATTCGACGGCCAGACACCGATGGAGGAGACGATGGAGGCGTTTGCCGACGTCGTTCGCCAGGGCAAAGCGCTGTACGTCGGTGTCTCGGAGTGGACCGCGGCTCAGTTGCGCGAGGGCCACCGTTTGGCCCGAGAGCTAGCGGATCCCCTTTGTCTCCAACCAACCTCAGTACAACATGTTCTGGAGAGTCATCGAGGGCGAAGTGGTTCCAACCTCTCGGGAGCTCGGGATCGGGCAGATCGTATGGTCTCCCATCGCCCAAGGGGTGCTGACAGGCAAGTACCAACCGGGTCAGGCTCCACCGGCCGGATCCCGTGCCACCGACCAGCACGGTGGCTCCGACATGATCAGCGGGTGGCTCAAGGACCCGGTGCTCGCCGCCGTCCGACAGCTGGCCCCGCTGGCGCAGCAAGCCGGGCTCACGATGGCGCAGATGGCTGTCGCATGGGTTCTTCAGAACCCCAACGTGTCCGCCGCGATCATCGGCGCCTCGCGGCCCGAACAGGTCATCGAGAATGCCAATGCCGCCGGGGTCAAGCTCGACGCCGGGCTGTTGGTCGCCATCGACGACATCCTGGCACCGGTGATCCAGCGCGACCCGGCACTGACCACGTCGCCGCAACGCAGCACCTTCAACTGAGAGTGCGATGAACGCATCGCCTCTGATCCAGGTCGACGAGCTCCAGAGGCTCCTGGCGGGCCCTGTGACCGAACGGCCGGTTGTCCTGGACGTTCGCTTCCGGTTGGGCGAGTCCTCGGGGCGTCAGGAGTTCGAAGGGGCCCACATCCCCAGTGCGTCGTACGTCGACATGGACACCCAGCTGGCGACGATCCGCCTCGACGGGGTGGGCGGTCGTCATCCGATGCCGACGGTCGAGACCTTCACCGCCGCAATGCGATCGGCGGGCGTCACCATGTCGCGTCCGGTCGTCGCGTATGACGACTGGCTCTCCCTGCCGGCCAGCCGGGTCTGGTGGATGCTGCGGCACCTCGGCTTCCTGGACGTTCGCGTGCTCGATGGTGGGATCGCGGCCTGGACCGCCGCCGGCCAGCCCACCGAATCCGGTCCGTGCACGCCGGGAGTCGGCGACTTCTCGCCGTCGAGTCCCGGCCTCGGTCGCCTGCTGGACGCCACAGCCGCTGCGACGTATGCCGCTCGGCACGTCCTGCTCGATGCTCGCACCGCAGACCGGTTCCGCGGGGAGAACGAGACCATTGACGCGGTCGCCGGTCACATTCCCGGAGCCGTCAGCGCCCCGGCGCTCGACAATGTCGATCAGTTCGGGCGGTTCCTGCCGGCCGGTCAGCTGGCAGGTCGTCTTCAGGAGCTCGCCACAGGGGGCGTGACTGGCACCGCTGAGTCGAGAACAGTTGGCACGTACTGCGGTTCAGGCGTGCAGGCCACCCATCTGGCCCTCGCTCTGAGCGTGGCAGGCATCACAGAAGATGCCGACGTCTACATCGGCTCATGGAGCGACTGGATCACCGACCCGGACCGGCCGCTCGCTGTCGGCTGAAGACCGTCGCCGTCAGACCGGTGCGCCGGCGCCGAAACGAATCGCGTTGCGGGCTCGGGCTTTGGCGGCCTCAACCTCGCGGTCTTTCGGCGGCGCAGTGGTCACTAGCGCGTCGAGCAGGTGCCGTGTCGCGTGCGCTACCTCCGCGACCGCCTCGTCAAACGCGGGCTGGTTGGCCACCGACGGTTTGGTGGTCCCGCTGACCTTTCGGACGTACTGGAGCGCCGCCGCATGCACTTCGGCGGGAGTCGCCTGCGGAGCGTAGTTGTAGAGGGTTCTGATGTTCCTGCACATGCTGTCGAGCCTGCCACCGTCCCGGCTCACAGGAAAGCGCCGCCTCCCCCGGCCAGGAACTGGGTGAGGTGGCGCTTGTCGTGCGCCCGGTGCTGCCGGGTGGGGTATCAGGTCTCGGCGAAGGTCAAGCCGTTACACAGACAGCCGGACTACTCCTTGGCGGGAACTGACTCATGGACGGTAACCATCGTGTTCGAGACCTTCATCAGGGCGAAGCCGAGAAGGATGAACAGGACGCCGAGGCCGATGACCAGAGCCGCGACACCGAAGGCGACGACCGAGGTGAAGAGCGAGGCCCGCAGGAACGAGCCGTTCATGGTGTTGGTACGCGTGGCGGCAAGGGCCATGACGTCCGCGTTGGTCGCGATATCCGCGTCGCTAGCACCGGCAGCCTTGAGCTTGTCCTTGAGCGCAGTCGCGTCCTTCCCGATCTGGGCGTAGGTCTTGCCCTGGGCGCCTTCGAGCGCGTGTTCGTTGATCGCGTTGGCCTGGGCGTAGGCGGTGAACGGACCGGCGACATCCTTTTTTGCGAGCCGACCAGGGTTCTCGGGGGTGATTGCTGCGACGGTGATGTGCTCGGCCTTGAGCTGGGTCTGCACGAGGCCCCAGGTGACTCCGCCAGCGACAATCATGAGGATGCCGGCAATAACCGTGAACAGGCCAATGAACTTGACCGGTTTGTTACTCGTGGAAGACATGTCTGCTGTTCCCTTCCGGAACCGAGGTATCTGAGGCCGGGAGCCACCAGACCGGTGTACCCCCTCGGGTTCACCTAAGCACAATCGTCCCTGCAGTACCTACGATATTCGTCAGGACAAAGGCCCCGAAATTTATCGGGCCTCAGGCCACATCGAATGACATCCACGCACACCTGACGCGAAAGCTGTGGCGACGTAAGGAGATTCAGATCACAGACGCCGGGTCACCTGGATCGCGAGCGGTCAGCCGCCCGAGACGGACAGCTCGGCTTGGGCGACCACGGCAGCGGCCGCCTCGTTGAGCTCCTGGGAGTCGAGCCATCCGTCCGGCAGGGCAACCCGCCGAGGCGAGCCCGCGCGTCCCCGCTGGCCCTCTGCCGGCTCACCGGGCCACGGAGCGTCCAGGTCGAGCCCGGCGATGAGATCGTCTAGCGCGGCGAAGGAGTCAACCAGGGCAAGTCGGTGACGAACGTCGTGGCCGGCAGGGAATCCCTTGAGGTACCAAGGGACGTGCTTGCGGATGTCACGACACGCCTTCATCTCGCTGCCATGGAACTCGGCGAGGTACTCAGCGTGTCGGCGCATGGTCGCGGCCACCTGTCCCAGATTGGGTTGCACCCTGGCCGAGGTCCCCGCGAACGCCGCTGCGAGGTCGGTGAACAACCATGGCCGACCCAGGCAACCCCGCCCCACGACGACACCGTCGCAGCCGGTCTGCTCAACCATCGCGAGCGCGTCCTGCGCCGACCAGATGTCGCCGTTCCCCAACACCGGAATGCTCTTGACGACATCCTTCAAAGCCTTGATAGCCGACCAGTCGGCCTCACCCGAATAGGCCTGCGACGCGGTGCGCGCATGGAGTGCCACGGCCGCGACGCCCTCCCCCTCAGCGATCCGGCCGGCCTCCAGGAAGGTCAGGTGGTCGGAGTCGATGCCCTTGCGCATCTTGACGGTGACGGGCACGGCATACGGGCTGGCCTCCCGGACCGCGCTGGCGACGATCGCCCGGAAAAGGTCTGTCTTCCACGGAAGGGCCGCGCCGCCGCCTTTGCGGGTGACCTTGGGAACCGGACAGCCGAAGTTGAGGTCGATGTGATCGGCACGGTCCTCCGTCACGAGCAGCCGCACCGCCGCCGCGACGGTGGCCGGGTCCACGCCGTAGAGCTGGACGGAGCGGGGATACTCGTCAGGATCGTGCTCGATCAGCTGCATCGACGTCGGCGTACGCTCGACCAGGGCACGTGATGTGATCATCTCGCTGACATAGAGCGACGTCGCGCCGCTCGCGCCCTCGGCACCGGACTCCCCCGAACCCGCGCTATCGGACTGGCCCAGACCGGCGTCGCCGTACTGCCGACACAACCGACGGAACGCCCTGTTGGTGATGCCGGCCATCGGGGCGAGCACCACCGGGGAGATGAAGGTGTGGCGGCCGATGTGAAGCGGAGGGAGTACTGCGGTCATGGTCCTCCGATGGTGGCTCAGCAGCCGAGCAGGCGCTTTGCCAGGTAGTCCTCGACCTGGTCCAGCGACACCCGCTCCTGAACCATCGAGTCGCGTTCGCGCACGGTGACCGCGTGGTCGTCAAGGGTGTCGAAGTCGACGGTGACGCAGAACGGCGTGCCGATCTCGTCCTGGCGACGGTAGCGGCGGCCGATGGCACCCGCATCGTCGAAGTCGACCATCCAGCTATGACGGAGCTGGGCAGCCAGGTCCTTGGCCTTCGGGGTCAGGTCCGCGTTGCGCGACAGCGGCAGGACGGCCACCTTGATCGGCGCCAGCCGCTTGTCGAGCTTGAGCACAACCCGCTTGTCCACGCCGCCCTTGGTGTTGGGCGCCTCGTCCTCGGTGTAGGCGTCGAGCAGGAACGTCATCAACGAACGGGATAGACCGGCCGCGGGCTCGATGACGTATGGCGTGAACCGCTCGCCGGACGACTGGTCGAAGTAGGACAGGTCCGTGCCGGAGGCCTCGGAGTGCGTCTTGAGGTCAAAGTCGGTGCGGTTGGCGACGCCCTCGAGCTCGCCCCACTCGCTGCCCTGGAAGTTGTAGCGGTACTCGATGTCGACGGTGCGTTTGGAGTAGTGCGAGAGCTTCGCCGCCGCGTGCTCGAAGTGGCGCAGGTTGTCCTTGTTGATGCCGAGGTCGACGTACCACTGGGTGCGCGCATCGATCCAGTACTGGTGCCACTCCTCGTCAGTGCCGGGCACGACGAAGAACTCCATCTCCATCTGCTCGAACTCGCGGGTCCGGAAGATGAAGTTGCCGGGCGTGATCTCGTTGCGGAAGCTCTTGCCGATCTGGGCGATGCCGAAGGGCGGCTTCTTGCGCGAGGAGTTCATGACGTTGGCGAAGTTGAGGAAGATGCCCTGGGCGGTCTCGGGGCGCAGGTAGTGCAGTCCGGACTCGTCCTGCGTGACACCGAGGTGGGTCTTGAGCAGGCCCGAGAACTGCCTGGGCTCGGTCCAGGAGCCGCGAGTGCCGCAGTTGGGGCAGGCGATGGTCGCCAGGTCGATGGTGTCAGGATCGATGGCGTCGGCTTCGGCCGCAGCGTCCTTGACCTTGCCGCCCTTGGTCTTCTTCTCTGCCACCGCCTCCTGCAGGTGATCGGCGCGGAAACGGTGGTGGCACGACTGACATTCGGTGAGCGGGTCGGTGAACGTCGCGACGTGACCCGAGGCCTCCCACGTCCTGGTCGGCAGGATCACCGAGGAGTCCAGGCCCACGACGTCGTCGCGCTCCTGGACCATGGACTTCCACCATTGGCGCTTGATGTTGTCCTTGAGCTCCACGCCCAGGGGGCCGTAGTCCCACGCCGAGCGGGTACCTCCATAGATCTCACCGCACGGGAAGACGAAGCCTCTGCGCTTGCAGAGACTGACAATGGTGTCGATCGTGGAGGTAGCGGCCATGGGGCAAGGCTATCTGTGCCACACCCCCACTCCTGTCCACGGCCGGTGCACCTGGCCGTCCACGGCCGGTGCACCTGCCGCTCTCAGGCCAGCTGAATGGGTGCACGGTTGCCTCGCGTAGCCTCGAGCTGTGCCAAATACCCTGCGCCCCAGCATCGAACGCGCCAGCCTTCCCCTGGTCACCAAGCTCACCGGCCTGCCCCGAGCCGTGCCATTCCTGCTCCTGCTGGCCCTCTTGGTCGCAGGCGTCATGATCGCCGGCCCGGTCGGGTTCATCCTCATGTCTCTTGGCGCCGTCTTCGTCGCGTGGATCCTCTACCTGTCGTGGCCTCGTCTGACCAGCTCGGAGCGGATCATGCGGACCGCCGTGCTGCTGCTCGCGGCCGTCATGGCGATCACCTTGTTGTTCCCCAGGCACTGACCCCGACAGGCTGAGCGGGACCTGACCCTGGCCAAGGATTTCAAGCCAAGGATCAGGGGAAAAAGGACAAAAAGACGCGTCCCCGCTCAACCTTGGGGGAAGGGAGCAGGGACGCGCCGGCCCCATGCTCTCACAACGGGATTCCCTGCGTCACAACGGGATTCCCTGCGTCACAACGGGAATACCCGGGCGGGCATACGTGCATCATCTTTGGTTTTGACAATCATTCTCATTGAGACTGATAATCAGGGACATGACGACCCGAAGCCTCCGTGTCGCCCCCCTGATCATCGCCGCGCTCGCACTGAGCGCCTGCGGGTCCGCGGGGTTCGCCGCGAACGGCACGGTGGGCGGCAGGCTCGCGGTCGTCGCCTCGTTCTACCCCCTGCAGTTCGCCACCCAACAAGTCGGCGGAGAGTTCGTCGCGGTCACGAGCCTGACCAGGCCCGGCGCCGAGCCGCACGACATCGAGCTCACGCCACGGGACGTGGCCACGGTCAGCCGGGCGAGCCTTGTGGTGTACGAAAAAGGCCTGCAAGGCGCCGTCGACCAAGCCGTCGAGTCCGAGGGGGGCAACCGGGGCCTCGATGTTGCCCCGGCAGCCCACCTCGACCTGAGACTTGCCTCTGGCACCACCGATCCGCACTTCTGGCTTGACCCGCAGCGCTATTCCGAGGTGGCCACGGTGATCGCCGGGCGGCTCGCTCGGATAGACCCTGCCCACCGTGCGGACTTCGAGAAGAACGCCAAGGTCTTCGAGGACGAGCTCGCCGCACTCTCCGGAGAGCTCACCACGGGTCTGGCCAGCTGCCAGCGAAGAGACATCGTCACCAGTCACTCCGCCTTCGCCTATTTCGCAAAGCGTTTCGGCATGAGGCAGATCGCGATCAACGGCATCTCCCCCGACCAGGAGCCCAAGGCTGGAGCGCTCGCGGCCGTCAGCACCTACGCCAAGGCTCACGAAGTGACCACGATCTATGCCGAGACGCTGGCCAGCCCGGCCATAGCGCAGACCGTGGCCGAGGAGACCGGCGCCAGAATGGCCACGCTCGACCCGATCGAAGGCCTGAATACGCGGTCGAGCGGCAAGGACTATTTTGAGATCATGCGCTCCAACCTCACGGCGCTTCGGGCCGGTCAGGGCTGTTCGTGACCGTCACCTCGAACTCTCCCGGCGACGGCTCGCAGGCAATCAGCTCGCAGGCCATCGTCTCGCTGCGATCGGCGTCCTTCGGGTATGCCGACCGCGCGGTGATCTCCGACGTCACCATGGACATCCATGCCGGTGAGATCGTCGCCATCCTCGGCCCCAACGGCTCCGGCAAGTCGACGCTGGTCAAGGGGCTGCTCGGCCTCAACAACCACCTCGGCGGCCAGGTGGCGCTGTTCGGCACGCCGATCGACCGATTCCACGACCATGCCCGCCTGGGGTACGTCCCACAGCGGCATACGTTGTCGACATCCGTACGCGCGACTGTCGCCGAGATCGTCGCGATCGGGCGGCTCCCCCACCAGGGTTGGCTGGGTCGGGCGAACCACGAGGACCGGCGAATCATCGAGGAGTCCCTTGCCGTCGTCGGGCTGGATGACCGGGCCGCGGTCGATGTGAGCACCCTCTCCGGTGGCCAGCAACGTCGTGTCCTGATCGCCCGGGCCCTCGCCGCACAGCCGGACGTCCTGATCATGGACGAGCCCACCGCCGGGGTCGACCTGTCCAGCCAGGAGATCCTGAGCCAGGTGCTCGCCCGACTGGCCGCGCGCGGAGCAACGATGCTGATCGTCACCCATGAGCTCCAAGCCCTGAGCCGCGTACTCACCCGCATCGTCGGGCTCGACGGGGGCCGGATCATCTTCGACGGCACCTCGGAGGACCACGACCTGTGGCATGGCGCACTGGCGGCCAGTGCCGATCCGCACCATCACGACGGCCACCACGACGACGACGAAGACGCCCCTCCGGCCTGGCCGGCCGCCGGACCGCTCGACCACCTGCCGGGACACCACGATGCCTGAGATCCTCACTTACGACTTCATGCAGAGAGCGCTCCTCGCGGCCTTCCTCGTCGGTCTCGCCGCGCCGATGGTCGGGGTCTTCCTCGTCCAGCGCCGACTGTCCCTCATCGGTGACGGGATGGGCCACGTCGCATTGGCCGGCGTCGCCGTCGGTTTCCTCACGAAACAGGCGCCGGTCCTCACCGCCATGGCGTTCGCCGTTGTTGCCGCAGTGGTGATTGAGCTGGTGCGAGCCCGCGGCCGAACCAGCGGCGACGTTGCCCTGGCCGTCATGTTCTACGGGGGCATCGCGCTGGGCGTCGTGGTCATCGGCAAGTCCCAAAGTGGCGCGCCTGCAAACCTCGACTCCTACCTCTTTGGCGCGATCTCCACGACGACCAAGCGCGACGTCCTGGTCTTCGCCGCCCTGGCCCTGGTGGTGGTCGCAGTCACCTGGGCGCTGCGCCCTCGCCTGTTCGCGGTTGCCAACGACGAGGAGTATGCGCGGGCCACCGGCATGGCGGTCACTGCCCTCAACATCACCTTGGCCGTGCTCACCGCCGTGACGGTGGTGGTCGCGATGCGCGTGGTCGGGCTGCTGCTGATCAGCGCCCTGATGATCGTGCCCAATGCCACTGCGCAGCTGCTCGTCGGCAGCTTCCGGTCAGCGATCCGCACGGCCGTGGCTATCGGTGTGATCTGCAGCGTGGGCGGCGTGACGACGGCCTACTACGCCGACACCCCCGCCGGCGGCACCATCGTCCTGCTGGCCATCGCGCTGTTCATGGCAGCTTCGTCATACAGCGCCATGCACGACCGGATCGCGAGACGGCGACACCTCGAGGCCGAGCGACATGAGCACGAACACGGCGCCAACTGTGGCCACTCCGTGATCGAGCACGACAACCATGTCGACTATCTCCACGACGGGCATCGCCACGCTCCGCACCAGGGACACTACGACGAGCACGACCCACACAAGACGCCCCACGAGCACGACCCGCTCACGTCACACGACGGGCACGACCCGCTCACGACGCATGACGATCCGGTGAGGCACTGATGACCCAAAACGCGCGTCGACCGACCCGACAACGCGCTGCCGTCGAAGCCGTGCTCGCGGACATCGACGACTTCCTCTCAGCCCAGGATCTGCACGCCCGCCTGCGCACCCAGGGACAGAGCGTGGGCCTGGCGACGGTCTATCGCACTCTGCAGGCGATGGCCACTGACGGCGACGTGGACATGATGCGCACCGGCGACGGCGAGGCCGTCTATCGGCGGTGCAGCTCGGGCTCCCACCACCATCACCTGGTCTGTCGCTCCTGCGGACGAACGGTCGAGGTCGAGGGGCCCGCTGTCGAGCGCTGGGCCGACAGGATCGGCCTCGAGAACGACTTCAGCGACGTGGTTCACACCCTGGAGATTGTCGGCACCTGCTCCGACTGCCAGGCCTGACGGGGGACGTGACCCGCGCCCTAACCGGGGCCCATCGAGCGATCCACGGCCCCGCCGTAGCGTCGGTCGCGCTCGGCGTAGATCTCGATCGCTCGCCAGAGGTCACGCCGGTCGAAGTCGGGCCAGAGCGTGTCCAGGAAGACCATCTCGGCGTAGGCCGACTGCCACAACAGGAAGTTGCTGGTCCGCTGCTCTCCGGATGACCGCACGAACAGGTCGACATCGGGCATCGACGGTTCGTCGAGGTATCGCGCGATGGTGTGCTCGTCGATGTGGTCGGGTTTGAGCCGGCCTTCCTGGACGAGCTGTCCGATCCGGCGGGCCGCATCGGCGATCTCGGCCCGGCCGCCGTAGTTGACGCACATGGTCAACGTCATCACGTCGTTGTTCCTGGTCATCTCCTGGGCGACCTCGAGCTCTTTGATCACCGACCGCCACAGGCGTGGGCGCCGGCCCATCCACCGCACCCGCACACCCCAGTCGTTGAGGATGTCGCGTCGGCGCCGGATCACGTCGCGGTTGAAGCCCATCAAGAAACGGACCTCGTCGGGCGAGCGCTTCCAGTTCTCGGTGGAGAAGGCGTAGGCGGACACGTTCTTGACGCCGATCTCGATGGCACCGGCCACGACGTCGAGCAGCGAGGCCTCTCCGGCCTCGTGGCCCTTGGTGCGCGGCAGGCCTCGCGCGTTGGCCCATCGGCCGTTGCCGTCCATGACGAGCGCGATGTGTCCGGGGACAAGCTCGGCAGGTATGGCGGGTGGCCGGGCCCCGGAGGGATGCGGGAAAGGCGGTGCGCTCACACCCGCTCCACGAGGCGCAAGGAGCGCACGCCGCGCTCGAGATGCCACTGCAGAAACGCTGTCACCAGGCCGCTGCCCTCACGTCGATGCTGGGGCAGGCTCGCGTCGGCGAGGTCCCAGTCACCAACAAGCAGAGCGCCCAGCAGCTCAAGGGTGGCCAGCGCCGGGGAAGCCGAGCCCGGCGTCCGGCACGATGGGCAGACGGTGCCACCGCTGGCGAGGTTGAAAGCACGCTGGGGTCCCTCGGCACCGCACTGCGCGCAGTCGTGGAAGCTCGGTGCCCACCCTGCGACGGCCAGCGACCGCAACAGGTAGGAGTCCAGAACCAGCCCTGCCTCATGTTCCTGACCGGCCAACGAGCTCAGCCCGCCGGCGAGCAGCAGGAACTGTTGCACCGCAGGCTCGCGTTCTTCGGTGAGCCGCTCTGCGGTCTCGAGCATGGCTGTCGCGGCGGTGTAGGCGACATAGTCGCGGGCGATCGGATCGCCATACGGCGCAAGGGTTTCAGCCTGGGTCACGGTGTCCAGGGAGCGTCCCTCGTAGAGCTGGACGTCGACGACCATGAACGGCTCGAGCCGCGCGCCGAAGCGCGACTTGGTCCGACGAACGCCTTTTGCGACGGCCCTGACCTTGCCGTGCTGGCGCGTCAGGAGCGTGACGATGCGGTCCGCCTCACCCAGCTTTTGGGCGCGAAGGACGATCGCGGCGTCCCGATACAGGGCCATGGGATCCATTGTCCTATGTCGGACCTCCAGCGTCGGTATGACGTGCCGGTCACCGACCGCCGATAGGTTGCGAACCATGACACTCGACGCGACAACACTCGACTACCTCGATCACCTGGCCCGCGACTCCGCACGCTTCGTGGAGGTCCTGCGCCAGACCCCTCCCGGGACGCAGGTGCCGACGTGCCCCGACTGGGTCGCCGACGATCTCTTGTGGCACCTGTCGGAGGTCCAGTGGTTCTGGGGCACGATCGTGGGTCGCGGGCTCACCGCCCATGCGGAGGTCGAAGCCGTTGACGCCGGTGACCGCCCCGACGACCGCGACGGTCTGCTGGCGCTCTTCGACCGGGTCAGCCGCGAACTCCATCACCACCTGAGCACGACCTCCCCGGACACCCCGGCCTGGACATGGGCCGACGAACAGAGCGTCGGGTTCATCCGTCGCCGTCAGGCCCACGAAGCACTCATCCACCGACTCGACGCCGAGCTCACAGCCGGCGATCGCACCCCGATGGACGCTGACCTCAGCACCGACGGCGTCGACGAGGTCCTGCGCGTGATGTACGGCGGGGCCCCCTCATGGGGTCGCTTCACCCCGGACTCGACGCAGACAGTACGCATCCGGACCACCGACACGAACCGTTCCTGGTTTCTGACCCTTGGCCAGCTCACGGGCACCGAGGACGACGGCACGGTCCACGACGAGCCCGACCTGAGGGTCGCAGAGTCGGACTCCGGCGGGCCGGAGACCGGCGCGACCGCAGCCGCCACCGTGAGCGGGGCCGCCGCCGACCTCGACTGCTGGCTCTGGCACCGGCCGCCGGTGGGCGAGATCGATCGAGCTGGGGACCCGCAGGTCCTTCAGCGCGTCGACCGGACCATCGCCCCGGGCATCAGCTGACCTTGAGAGCCTCGCGCTCGGAACGGTTGACCGCGGATACGACGGCCTTGAGCGAGGCGATCACGATGTTGGCATCGAGGCCGACCCCCCACAGCACCCGCTCGCCCACCGCGGCCTCGACGTAGGCCGCTGCCCGCGCGTCGCCACCGGACGACAGCGCGTGCTCGGCATAGTCCAGGACGCGCACGTCGACGCCGAGGGTCGACATCGCCGACACGAAGGCCGCGATCGGGCCGTTGCCGCTGCCCTCGATCGTGATCTCTTGACCTCCATCGGTCAGTCTCACCGAGATGGTGTCGGCACCGTCGACCGTCGAGTCCGACCGCATGCTCAGCAGTGAGAACCGGCCCCACTGCTCGGTATTGGTCGCAGCGGCTTCCGCGGCACTGACCGGCAGGTACTCGTCCTGGAACGCCGACCACAGCGCTGCCGGCGAGATCTCGCCGCCCACGACGTCAGCGCGCTTCTGGACGACTCCGCTGAACTCGATCTGGAGCCGGCGCGGCAGGTCGAGGTGGTGCTCGCTCTTGAGGATGTAGGCCACGCCGCCCTTGCCCGACTGGCTGTTGACGCGAACGACGGCCTCGTACGACCGGCCGATGTCGTGGGGGTCGATCGGCAGATATGGCACGCCCCACACCATGTCATCTATCGACGCCGCTGACGGGTCGGCGGCCAGATCGGACTCCATACATTCGAAGCCCTTCTTGATCGCGTCCTGGTGCGACCCGGAGAAAGCCGTGAAGACGAGGTCGCCTCCATAGGGATGACGCTCGTGGACCGGGAGCTGGGTGCAGTACTCAACCGTGCGCCTGACCTCGTCGATGTCCGAGAAGTCGATCTGCGGGTCGATGCCCTGGGTGAGGAGGTTCATGCCCAGCGTCACCAGGCAGACGTTGCCGGTGCGCTCGCCGTTGCCGAAGAGACAGCCCTCGATCCGGTCGGCGCCGGCCAGATAGCCCAGCTCGGCTGCGGCCACACCGGTTCCGCGATCGTTGTGCGGGTGCAGCGAGAGGACGATCGACTCGCGGCGGGTCAGGTGACGTGACATCCACTCGATCGAGTCGGCGAAGACATTGGGCGTGGCCATCTCGACGGTGGCCGGCAGGTTGATGATCACCTTGCGGTCGGGTCGAGCGTCGAAGACCTCGACCACCTCGTTGCAGATCCGCGCCGCGAACGCGAGCTCGGTGCCGGTGAAGGACTCTGGTGAGTACTCGTAGTAGACGGTCGTCTCGGGGATGGTCTCCTCGAGCTTGCGGCACATTCGGGCGCCCTGCAAGGCAACGTCAACGATGCCGTCCTGGTCCAGGCCGAACACGACACGCCGCTGCAGCACCGACGTCGAGTTGTAGAGGTGGACGATCGCCTGCTTGGCTCCGCGGATCGAGTCATAGGTGCGCTCGATCAGGTGGTCGCGCGCCTGGGTCAGCACCTGGATGGTCACGTCATCGGGGATGTGCCCGCCCTCGATCAGCATCCGCACGAAGTCGAAGTCGGTCTGGCTCGCCGACGGGAAGCCGACCTCGATCTCCTTGTAGCCCATCCGCACCAGCAGGTCGAACATCCGCTTCTTGCGCTCGGGGTTCATCGGGTCGATCAGGGCCTGGTTGCCGTCACGCAGGTCGACGGCGCACCAGCGAGGAGCGTGCGTCATGCGCTTGGTCGGCCACGTGCGATCGGGGAGCTCCACCGAGATCTGCTGATCGAAGGGCAGGTACTTGCCGACCGGCATACCGCTGGGCTGTTGGGGGTGAATCATGTTCTCGCCTCTCACGTCTGGTTGCATTCGGTGTGGCCGGGCAACTCAAACTCCGCGACGAGGGGGGCCGGGTTAGATGGCCTCGCCGCGGCAGCGAAGGAGGAGCAGGGCTCCAGACGCGATGCGCACGAAACCACCCTATGCCGTGAACCAACCGAGCGTCCACCAATCGGACCTTCGTCCCGCATGGTGGACGCCGCCGCCGCTAGGCTCATCCCCATGGACGCGCTCGATCTGGACGATGCCATGGAAGCGGAGGTCGACGATCTGCTCCGGGAGGGGCTCGTCGTGTGGCTGACGACTGTGACCCCTACGGGGCAACCCCAGGCCTCCCCCGTTTGGTACCACTGGGACGGGCACACGTTCCTGATTTTCAGCCAACCCGGGCAACCGAAGCTCGCGAACATCGCGGCGAACCCACGTGTGTCGTTGCATCCGGTCGGCGCGCCCGATGCCGAGGACGCCGTAACGATCGAGGGGACGGCCGCGCTCGATCCTTCTGCCCCGCCGTGCGATCAGATCGCCGAGTACATCGCCAAGTACCTCGAGCGGATCGACTATCTCGAGTGGACGCCGGCGAGCTTCGCAGAGGACTACTCCGTCGCGGTCCGCGTCACGCCGACCCGGTTCCGCATCCTGTAGCCGCGGCGAGCACGGGCAAACCGAACCCTTGAGCTGTCGAGCGCTAGAGCTGTCGAGCGCTAGAAACCGAGGCGCTGCAGCTGTTTGGGGTCGCGCTGCCAGTCCTTCGCGACCTTGACGTGCAGGTCGAGATAGATCCTCTGGCCGAGCAGCGCCTCGATGGATGCACGCGCGGTGGTACCGACCTCGCGAAGACGGGCTCCACCCTTGCCGATGATGATGGCCTTCTGGCTGGACCGCTCGACGAACACATTGACCCGGACATCGAGCAACGGGGAGCTCTCCGGCCGACCCTCACGGGGCACCATCTCGTCGACGACGACGGCCAGGCTGTGCGGCATCTCGTCGTCGAGGCCCTCGAGCGCCGCTTCCCGCACGAGCTCGGCGATCATGATGATCTCGGGCTCGTCGGTCAGGACACCATCGGGATACAGCATCGGCGAGACCGGCAGGTACGAAGAGAGCACCGAGGCGACCTCACTGACCTGGTCGCCACGCACGGCTGAACAGGGAATGATGTCAGCCCAGTCGCCGAGCTGGTCGATGGCGATGAGGTGCTCGGCCAGCCGCTTCTTGTCGACCTTGTCGCTCTTGGTCGCGATCGCGACCACCGGACGGCGCTTGGCCCGCTGCAGCTCGGCGAGCTCTCTGGCGATGTAGGTGTCGCCAGGACCGATCCGCTGGTCGGCGGGGAGGCAGAAGCCGATCACGTCGACCTCGAGCAACGTCTCGCGGACCAGGTCGTTCAGGCGCTGCCCCAGCAGGGTCCGAGGTTTGTGCAGGCCAGGGGTGTCGACCAGGATCAGCTGAGCGGTCTCGGAGGTCGCGATCCCCCTGATCGTGTGCCGCGTGGTCTGCGGCTTGCTCGAGGTGATGGCGACCTTCTGGCCGACCAGCGCGTTGGTCAGCGTCGACTTGCCGGCGTTGGGGCGGCCGATCAGACAGGCGAACCCCGCCCTGAACTCCTGCGTCACAACGCCTCCTCGTGAGTTGTCCTTCGTACCGCTTTGCGGCCAGAGGGTGTCTGTCCGTTCGCTGGAGTCTCGTCAGCCAAGCGTCGCACGATCACCGTCGCGATTCTGTGTCGACGGCCGGCCATGCGCTCGGCCGTCAGCGACAGTCCGGCGACTTCGCAGTGTGAGCCGAGGATCGGAACCAGACCGTTGGTCTTCGCGAGCAGACCACCGACCGTGTCGACCTCGTCCTCGTCCAGGGTCACGTCGAAGAGCTCGGCCAGGTCGTCGATGTGCATCGTGGCGGGCACGCGGGTCGAGCCGTCCTCGAGCTGCTCGACCCCGGGCCCTTCACGGTCGAACTCGTCGTCGATCTCTCCCACGATCTCCTCGAGGATGTCCTCGATCGTGACCAGGCCTGCGGTTCCGCCATATTCGTCGATGACCACGGCAAAGTGGTTCTGGTCCCGCTGCATCTCGCGCAACAGATCGTCAACCGGTTTGCTCTCGGGAATGTACTGGGCAGGTCGCATCTGGTGGTGCGCCGGCAGATCGGCGGCCTCCGCATCGGCGTACACCCTCCGGGCGACGTCCTTGAAGTAGAGCAGCCCGAGAACGTCGTCGGGACCGTCGCCGACGACGGGGATGCGCGAGAACCCCGACCGCAGGAACAGCGACATCGCGTGGCGCAGTGTCTTGTCCTGGTCCAAGGTCACCATGTCGGTACGCGGCACCATCACCTCTCGCACCACGGTGTCACCCAGCTCGAAGACTGAGTGGATCATCTCGCGCTCCCCCGCCTCGATCAGCGAGGACTCCCCCGCCATGTCGACCAGGTCACGCAGCTCGGCCTCTGACTCGAACGGCCCGTCGCGATATCCGCGGCCAGGGGTCACGGCGTTGGCGAGCAGCACCAGCAGGCGGGCCACCGGACCAAGCACCCTGCGCAGCAGAACCAGGATCGGCGCGGTCAGGAGCGCCACGCGATCGGCATGCTGGCGACCCAGGGTCCGCGGTGAGACCCCGACCAATGCAAAGGAGACCACGGCCATGACCCCGATGGAGATCAGCAGGGTCGGCCAGAAGTCGTTAACCGAGTTGACCACGGCGAGCGTGATCAGGACGGCCGCCGCCGACTCCGCGAGCACTCGCACGAAGGCCGCCACCGAGAGGTATGCCGCGCTGTCCGCGACGATGATGGTCAACGATGACGCGCCGCGTCGGCCCTCCTCCACGAGCTCGCCGGATCGGTGACGAGAGAGGCGTGACAGGGATGACTCTGCTGCGGCCATCACGAAGCCGACCACGATGCTGACGAGCGCCGCAATGATGAGCTTGATGACCATAGCTGTTAACGGACCGTCGGAGGGCTAGAGCTCGGCGCGCCGGCCGCGGCCGGCCAGGAACGTCAGGAGCAGGGTGCGCTGCAGCTCAAACATCTCGCGCTCCTCGTCGGGCTCGGCATGGTCATAGCCGAGCAGGTGCAGGATGCCGTGGGTCAGGAGCAGCAAGAGCTCCTCTTCGGTCGCGTGACCGGCCCCGACCGCCTGGCGCTCGGCCACGGATGGGCACAGAACGATGTCGCCGAGGACGCCCTCAGCAGGCTCCTGGCCGTCGCGCCCCGGCCTCAGCTCGTCCATCGGGAAGCTCATGACGTCGGTCGGCCCGGGCAGGTCCATCCACTGCACGTGCAGGACCTCCATCGCCGCCTCGTCGACGAGCTTGACGCACAGATCGGCCTGGGGATGGACCTTCATCTCACCCATCACGTGCTTCGCGCACGCGACAAGCTCCATCTCGTCGAGGGAGAAGTCGCTCTCGTTAAGAACGTCGATGCTCACGGGCGTTCACCGCCTTGGCCTCGTGGGCCCGCCGGGCGCGCGGCGAGCTGGGCAGGTCGTCCCAACGCCCATAGGCATCCACGATGGCTGCGACCAGGTCATGACGTACCACGTCATGGGAGTTCAGCTCGGCGAAGTGCACGTCCTCGACGCCGTCAAGGATCTCCCGGACCACCTTCAGCCCGGACGGTGTGCCGCCGGGCAGGTCGATCTGGGTCACGTCTCCGGTCACGACCATCCGGGAGCCGAAGCCCAGCCGGGTGAGGAACATCTTCATCTGCTCGGGCGAGGTGTTCTGCGCCTCGTCCAGGATGATGAAAGCGTCGTTGAGCGTGCGGCCGCGCATGTAGGCCAGCGGAGCCACCTCGATGGTGCCGGCGGCCATCAGCCGCGGGATCGACTCGGAGTCGACCATGTCGTGCAGGGCGTCGTACAGAGGGCGGAGGTAGGGGTCGATCTTGTCGTTGAGCGTGCCAGGGAGGAATCCGAGCCGCTCACCAGCCTCGACCGCGGGTCGGGTCAGGATGATCCGGGTGACCTGTTTGGCCTGCAGTGCCGCGACCGCCTTGGCCATCGCCAGGTAGGTCTTGCCGGTGCCTGCGGGGCCGATGGCGAACACGATGGTGTGCTTGTCGATGGCATCGACGTAGTGCTTCTGGCCCAGCGTCTTGGCCCGGATCGTCCGACCGCGGTTGGACACGATGTTCATCGTCAGCACGTCCGCGGGACGCACGTTCGTCTGCGCCCGAAGCATGGACACCGAGCGCTCCACCGCATCGCGGTTCAGCGACTGTCCGGTCGCCAGCACGACGAGCAGCTCGTCGATCAGGCGCTCGAGCAGTGCGACCTCGGCTGCAGCACCGGAGACATGGAACTCGTTGCCGCGCACATGGATGTCAAGGTGCGGGAAGGAGTGCTCCAT
>DATCNE010000324.1:0-4544 GCA_036565395.1 Dermatophilaceae bacterium | reverse complement strand
AATGTCGTCGTAGGTCTCACCGACATGTCTGACCAGGGAGTTCCCTCTGCTTCCATAGGGGCTCGTCTCGGCCTCGGCGCGCTCACCGATGACACCGAATCCGTGGGCGTCATCGACGTACAGCAGCGCACCGTGGTTGCGGGCGACTGCGGCAAGTGCAGCAAGATCGGGGGGGTTACCGGTCATGCTGTTGACACCGTCGGTGCAGATCAGCTTGGTGTTGCCCTTCGGTGCGGCCCGGAGCATCGCATCGAGAGCCTCGACATCGCCGGTCGGGTACCGGCGGAGCGTGGCGCCGTGCCCTCTGGCGACCATGCATCCGTCATAGATGGTCCGGTGCGCCTGCCCGTCGAGGAAGATGTCTCCCCGGCCAGCGATAGCCGGAATGACCGACATGTGGATGTGGGTGATCGTCGGCAGCACGAGCGTGTCGTCGGCGCCGAGAAGCTCGGTGAGACGGTCCTCGATGTCGATGTACATGCGGGGGTTGCCCAGCAGCCGTGACCAGCTCGGGTGCGTTCCCCACTGCCTGATGCTGGCATCGACAGAGTCGATGATCTCTGGCTCGAGGTCGAAGCCCAGGTAGTTGCACGAGGCGAAGTCGGCCAGCCAATGGTCCCCGATCCTGATCCGCCTGCCTTTGACCTCCTCGATCACCGCGTCGTACATCGGCGATGACGTCTGCAGCCGCTGGAGGTCGGCCCACCGGGCGTCCTGCACCGGACGGAAGGCGGGATTGGAAATCGACATGGAGTGACCTGCCTACTTGAAGGTTGAGTCAGCGGCGGGATCGCGTTGCGGACTGGTGACGACTGCTGGCGGCGGGTGTCGGGTCATGCAGGCGAACCATCGGTGCTGGTGTTCGCAGTCGGGCGACTTTGGCGCTGTCCGTGGTAGGTGACAAGCCACCCAGCGGCTTGCCCAGGTTGAGCAGGCGGAGCAGCTCTTCGGGTGGTAACGGCCGGGAATACATGTATCCCTGCCCGAGCCCGCAGCCCATGGACCACAGCTCGTCCCGCTGAGCCACCCTTTCAATGCCTTCGGCCACCACCTCGAGCCGAAGCGAATGAGCCATGGACACTATGGCGTTCGCCAGGGCTCCGTCGTCGGGGTTGCCCGATCCCAGGCCGTCGACGAACGACTTGTCGACCTTGACCTCGTCAATCTGGAACTGCTGCAGGTAGGACAGGCTGGAGTAGCCCGTGCCGAAGTCGTCGACAGCCAGCCGAACACCCAGGTCCCGAATCATGGTCAGCTGGTCCAGAATTCTTGGCCCATCGAGAGCAAAGATGCTTTCGGTCAGCTCGAGGACAAGGGCAGCAGGATTCATGTTGTGGCGCAGCAGGACCGAACGGATGTCGTCGGCAAAGCTGGCTTCCTGGAGCTGGCGCGCTGAAACGTTCACCGACAACCGATGGCTGGCATATCCCAGGTCAGCCCACGAGCGCCATTGCGAGCAGGCACTATCGAGAACCCACCGTCCCAGCTCGACGATCTGGCCCGTCTCCTCAGCCATGGCGATGAACTCCGCCGGCATGACCAGACCACGGATGGGATGCCGCCACCGAATCAGTGCCTCGGACCCGACGATCTCCCCGGTGTCGATCAGGACGATCGGCTGGTAGTGCATCTCGAACTGCGCGCTCTTCATGGCTGTGGAGAGCTCGGACCTTTGGGTCGCGCGGCTCACCATCCTGGTATGAAGGTCGTCGTGGTACACCTCCACGCGACCCTTTCCGCGTTCCTTTGCCGCGTAGAGCGCCAGATCCGCGCACCGAAGCAGCTCGGTGAAGTTGAGGGCGGCTTCGCTTCCACCGCTGAGGACCACCCCGACGCTTGCTGAACTCAGAAGGTCTTCACCGTCGATGACAAATGGCGTGCGGAAAGGCTGCAGGATCCGCTCGGTCAGGTGCCTCGCCTGTGACATGTCGTCGAGGTCCTCGAAGAGGACGGCGAACTCGTCTCCACCCAGGCGGGCGATGGTGGTGCTGGAGCGAAGCGTCATCTCCAGGCGGCGCGCGACCTCGCGCAACATCTCGTCGCCGGTGCCGTGACCTCGGGTGTCATTGACAACCTTGAAGTCATCGAGATCCATCATCGCCAACACCAAGGTGCTGCCACGTCGGACTGCTCGGGCCAGCGCATGCTCCACGCGATCTTGGAAGAGAGCGCGGTTCGGCAGGCCGGTCAACGTGTCGTGGAACGCCTGGTGGGTCAGCTGCTGCTCCAACGCCCGCCGCTCGGTGACGTCGCGCATCGTGAGCACGATGCCAGTCACGCTCGAGTCATCCAGAAGGTTGCTGGTGAGCACCTCGAACGACAGGTACCGGCCATCAGCATGGCGCACCCGCCAGTCGGGAACCGAGGGCGCTTGGGAAGACCTCGAGGCCATGCCTGAGATCAACGCATCAGCCATGACGACTTCGTCCGGATGCAGCAGATCGGCAAGCGGAGTCCCCAGGAGCTCACTGACCGGATGGCCGAGCTCACGTTCCAGAGAGGGGGTTCCGTACTTGATCCGGCCGGCATCATCCACCACGACGATGATCTCCGAGGCGTTCTGGATCATTCCACGGAACTGCTCCTGGCTCTGCCGTTGGCGCAGTTCCTCGCCAAGCGTGGCGCTCACCACAGCGAGGGCCACTTGAGACGCGAGTGTCGCGAGGGCGCGATGCTGATCGACCGTGAGGGCAGTCTTGCCTTCTGTGATGAGCATGCCGCGGTCCTCGAGGTCATAACGTAACGGATTGACGCTGACGGCCCCGGACTGGCTCAGGTAACCGCCGCCCTGAGCGGCCTCCCAGAACACTCCCTCATCCGGGGACTTCGGAGTCGTCGCCAGACTCGCCATGCAGCTGAGGCCCTCGGGCTCGGCGAGATAGACCCAGACACCCTTCAGCGCTGACCCTCCGACGAGCGACGTCACGCCGGCCAGGGCCGCCTGGTAGATGTCCGGCAGTCCCTGAGCGGCCACCAGGGCTTCGCTGGAGGATCGCAACGCCCGTTCACGCACTACCGACTGCTGGTGTGCGCCCACGATGCCCGACATCCTGGCGAGCACGAGAACGAACAACGCCGCCGAAAAGACCGCCACAGTGGCCACAGTGGTTGCATCGATGTTCGTATGCCGCTGAGACTGAATGAGCAGAACGCCGGGGGCGATAAGGCTGGTCATGGCCAAGAGTGCGAGGCGTGCGCGGCCCAACCCGACACTTGCCAGCGGCGCGACGTCGGTGAGCCGGCGCATCGACGGATGCAAGGCTGCTGCACCCCAGGTGGAGTAGAAGAGCGCCCAGCCAATATCGACTGAGCCGCCGATCTCCCACACGCCGTTAATCTGCGTGAGCCCGTACAGCACGTCGGCACCCATAATGCCCAGAGCCCCGGCCAGCAGGAACCGTATGGACGCGAAACGCAGGCCGCCACCGGCGACCAGTCGCGCCAACATGGCAAGGATCATGACGTCGCCGACCGGGTAGGCCACCGAGACGGCGCGCTGCAACCAGTCAAGTCCGTCCGCCTGGAAGTTCGGCACGATGAGATAGGCCCAGGACAACAGGCCCGCGCCCGTCGTGATGATCACCGCGTCGATCAGGCTGGGGAGGTCTCGAGACGACGAGCGAGCCCTGATGATCAGGAAGATTCCGGCAGCGATCAACACATATGTGAGGAGGTAGAACAGGTCAGCCACCGACGGGAAGGGGTTGTCCTGGTGCATGACGTTTGTCAGAACGTTGTAGCTCGTGTCCCCCGCGATGAAGGTCAGCTCGGCCGCCGCGAGGAGGTACCAGGCCAGTGGCTTCCTCGGACGGTTTCGCCGTATCCCTGCAACCGTTGCCACCACCGCGGACAGACCCAGGCACGTCCACAGCGGCGAATGATAAGCGGGGAACAGATAGTAGGCGCAGGTAAGCCCTGCGGCGATGATCAGGAAGGCCGCCCAAGGGAACACCGACGCTCCCGGCGGGGGACGTTTCTCTGCCGAGGGCACCGGCACGAAGCCCTGAAGTGACGTCGACGGTGTCTCGTCGCCGCGTCCGGCAGGCACCTTGAGACGCTCGTCCACCGGTGCGGCAACCCGTTCAGCGGCCAACGCGCTAGGGGCGGCAACATGGGACGTCACCTAATGAATCTAGGTGGGGACACACGCCGGCGTGACATGAATGGACAAACAAGAACGCCATGAATCCACGAATAGCCGATAGGACGATAAGCACTGGTCCTAATGGCTGGCCAGTTCCAACTGAAAGGCGGATTGTTCGACATCAGAATGCAAAGCCAGCCTGCACCCGTTCAGCGCCCACCGCAGCGCCGAGTGACCCAGATGAGCGGGCGTCCGCTCAAGCATGTCCAGTCGTATTTCGTTGACCGTCCACCCGTCCCGGAAGCGGAACCCCGGGTTCTAGTGGTCGTCGCAACAGCCCGAACGGAAGGGGTTGTTGCGGATGAGGTCACCGACGGAGATGCGGCGGTTGAGAGATGAGTATTGGGCGGCGCGCCGTAGGGGTTTCGACAATACGAGGGCCTCGATACTCGTCGGTGTG
>DATCNE010000323.1:0-2158 GCA_036565395.1 Dermatophilaceae bacterium | reverse complement strand
ACCTTGCCGGCCGCCTTGGCTGCCGCGGCGTCGGTGGCGGTCGAGCCACCATCAGACAGCGGCTGGCCAACTTTGCAGCCGTCACGATAAATTGCCAAAGCTTTGATGCCAAGCTTCCAGGCCTGCATATAGACGTCCTCGACCTCCTCGACCGTGGCGTCCTGGGGCAGGTTGACCGTCTTGGAGATGGCGCCCGACAGGAACGGTTGGGCGGCCGCCATCATCCGGACGTGACCCATGGCGGAGATCGAACGTTGGCCCATCGCGGTGTCGAAGACCTCGTAGTGCTCGGGCTTGAGACCGGGCGCGTCGATGACGTGGCCCTTGTCGGCGATGAACTCGACGATGGCCTCGATGGTCTCGTTTGTGTAGCCCATCTTGCGCAGCGCACGCGGGATCGTCAGGTTGACGATCTGCATGGAGCCGCCGCCGACGAGCTTCTTGAACTTGACCAGCGAGAAGTCCGGCTCGATGCCGGTCGTGTCGCAGTCCATCATGAAGCCGATGGTGCCTGTTGGTGCGAGCACCGAGGCCTGTGCGTTGCGGTAGCCGTTCTTCTCGCCGAGCTTGACGACGTCGTCCCACGCCTTGGTGGCCAGACGGTGAATCGCACCATCCATCGCGTCCAGGGGCCGCAGGGCGTCATTGGCCGCCTGGTGCTTGCGCATCACGCGCTTGTGGGCGTCGGCGTTGCGGGCGTACCCGGCATACGGGCCAACCACCGCAGCCAGCTCGGCGGAGCGCTTGTAGGCAGCACCGGTGAGCAGCGACGTCAGCGAGGCGGCCAGCGCGCGGCCACCCTCGGAGTCGTAGCCGTGGCCGGTTGCCATCAGCAGAGCGCCGAGGTTGGCGTAGCCGATCCCCAGCTGACGGTAGTCACGCGTGGTCTGAGCGATGGGCTCGGTCGGGAAGTCTGCGAAGCAGATCGAGATGTCCATCGCGGTGATGACCAGCTCGACGACCTTCTGGTAGGTCGCGGCGTCGAAGGTGTCATCGTCGCGCAGGAACTTCAGCAGGTTGAGCGACGCCAGGTTGCATGAGGAGTTGTCCAGCGACATGTACTCGCTGCAGGGATTAGATGCGGTGATCCGGCCGGTCTCGGGGTTGGTGTGCCAGTCGTTGATCGTGTCGTCGTACTGGATGCCCGGGTCGGCGCACTCCCACGCCGCCTTGGCGATCTTCTCGAAGAGACCCTTGGCGTCGATGGTCTCGATGACCTCACCGGTGGCGCGAGCCCGGAGTCCGAAGTCCTTGCCCTTCTCGACCGCGCGCATGAACTCGTCACTGACACGCACCGAGTTGTTGGCGTTCTGGTACTGGACCGAGACGATGTCCTTGCCGTCCAGGTCCATGTCGAAGCCGGCGTCACGCAGCGCCCGGATCTTGTGCTCCTCGTGGGCCTTGGTCTCGACGAACTGCTCGATGTCGGGGTGGTCGACGTCCAGGACCACCATCTTGGCCGCACGACGCGTGGCGCCGCCGCTCTTGATGGTGCCCGCCGACGCGTCGGCACCGCGCATGAAGCTGACCGGACCACTCGCCGTACCGCCCGAGGACAACAGCTCCTTGGAGCTGCGGATGCGCGAGAGGTTCACGCCGGCGCCGGAGCCGCCCTTGAAGATGAAGCCCTCTTCGCGGTACCAGTTGAGGATCGAGTCGATCGAGTCGTCAACGGCGAGGATGAAACAGGCCGAAACCTGTTGCGGGGATGTGGTGCCGACGTTGAACCACACCGGCGAGTTGAAGCTGAACACCTGGTGCAGCAGGGCCCAGGTCAGCTCGTGCTCGAACAGCTCGGCGTCCTCGGGCGTCGCGAAGTAGCCGTGGTCCTTGCCGGCCTTGACATAAGTCAGGACGACGCGGTCGATCAGCTGCTTGAGCCCCTTTTCACGCTCGGGGGTGCCGACGGCGCCGCGGAAGTACTTGGTGGTGACGATCGTCGAGGCGTTGACCGACCAGAAGTCCGGGAACTCCACGTCGCGCTGCTCGAAGATCGTGGCGCCGGTCTTCCAGTTCTGCTGGACGACGTCTCGGTGCTCCCACGTGACCTCGTCATAGGGGTGCACGCCGGGGGTGGTGAAGATGCGCTCGACCTTCACGCCCTTCTTGCCGCTGCTGCGTCGTGCACCTGCACGTGCGCCGGTCGTCTCTGTCATTG
>DATCNE010000322.1:0-4298 GCA_036565395.1 Dermatophilaceae bacterium | reverse complement strand
GCCTGAGCCCATGATGACGATGACCCGCTCCGCGTCCGGAGCGCCGTGGTAGTCGACGAGGTTGTATCGCCGTCCGGTGCGCTCTGCGAGCTCGTCCATTGACTGCTGCACGATCCCGGGCACCGCGTTGTGGAACGGGTTGCAGGCCTCGCGACCCTGGAAGAAGGCATCGGGGTTCTGGGCGGAACCGCGCAGGGTCGGGGCGTCGGGGGTGAGCCCGCGCAGGCGGTTTTCCAGCACCAGCTCGTCGGGCAGCATGGCCCGCATGACGTCCTCGCCGACGAGGCTGATCTTGTTGATCTCGTGCGAGGTCCGGAACCCGTCGAAGAAGTGCAGGAACGGCACCCGAGCGTGCATTGTGGCGGCGTGGGAGACGAGGGCCAGGTCCTGCGCCTCCTGCACGGATGCCGAGCAGAGCATTGCCCAGCCGGTCATCCGGGCACTCATCACGTCGGAGTGGTCCCCAAAGATCGACAGCGCGTGAGTGGCGAGCGTGCGGGCGGCGACGTGGATCACACACGGTGTCAGCTCGCCGGCGATCTTGTACATGTTGGGCAGCATCAGGAGCAGGCCCTGGGACGACGTGAAGGTCGTGCCGAGCGCGCCCTTCTGGACGGCGCCGTGAAGCGCACCGGCCGCACCGGCCTCGGACTGCATCTCCACGACCTCGGGAACCGATCCCCAGAGGTTGAGTCGTCCAGCGGCGCTCCAGGCATCTGCATGCTCGCCCATGGTCGAGGCGGGCGTGATCGGGTAGATCGCGATGACCTCGCTGCAGGCATGGGCAACTCGGGCAGCAGCCTCGTTGCCGTCGATACACGCCCAAGCGGCGCCTGCAACTTCGCTTGTAACTTCGCTTGCAACTTCGCTTGCCATTTCAGCCTTCCGTACTTCGCCTGCCACGTCCGCCTCTGAGAACCGCAATGCTCCAACCTCTCGTCATACGTGCTGGGCGCGCTCCGGCTGCCCGATACCTACTGGGTGCACGCTACGTGTGCCTGCGGATGTCGCGAAGGGCACAAGGTCCCCCGCCCGTTTCGCTCCATTCTACCGACTTGGAGGGGCACCCCGTTCTACCCATGACTCAGTTGCTCGCCGAACCACCGGTGCGTTGCCTCATCGCGGGCTGGCCCCTTTGAGCCGCAGCATGGGTCAGCAGGGCCGACATCCACCACTTGAGCCGCAAGTCGCTACTCAGGTGTCGACTGGGGGCCTTGATGACCGTCTGGAAGATTGCCGCCTGGATGATTGCCGCCTATCGGGCAGGCGCGACTAGATCGGCAAAGGCGACGATGTTGTCTTCATAGTGGCCCGTCGCGCGGTTGAACGACCCGCCGCAGGTGATCAATCGAAGTCCGGCGTGGTCGATGTTGCCGTACACCAATGTGGTGGGAAACTGGTCCTTCGGGAACTGCTCAACCCGCGTCACGCGGAACACCGGTTTGCTCCCGTCCTTCCGCGTGACGGTGACCCGGTCGCCGGGCTTCAGATTGTGCAGGTCGTAGAAGACCCCTGGCCCGTTCCAGTCGACATGACCCGCGATGACCGCCGGACCCAGTTCACCGGGGGTCGGCGCACCGGTGAACCAGCCGGCCGGGAAGCCGCTCGGTGGAACCTCCATCGTTCCGTCGGCCCGCAACCCGAGATCCATCAGCTTGGAATCCACCCCGATCGCCGCGATCTGCAGGCGGACCGGCACGGACCTCTCCAGGTGAGCTGCCTCGACGACACGCGGCGCCACGACGCGAGAGGACGGCGCCGGCGTCGGCGCAAAGGCAGACGCAACCCTGCTCGACGCCGAAGCAGACGGTGCCACGGCGGCGCCCGATTCGCCGGAACAGCCGGCCGTCCCGAGGGCGGTGGCGAGCAGCGCCGCGACCCCCGCCATCACCCTCGAGCGGGCCAGACGTGGATGACGGCTCTGGGCGTGACGCCGCACTCGGCCGTGTTTCCTCAGGTGCTCAGACGACGCCGACGTGCGGCAACGACCACTGCGCCGCCGAGCCCGGCAAGAAGCAACCCGCCGGCCAACAGACCTTGGGCTCTGTCGCCACCGACCGCCGTGCTGCCGTCACCACTGGAGACGCCTCCGGTCGGAACCTGTCCCACCTGACTGCCGGTGCCGGTGCCGCCCGTGGTGCCGGTAGCCGCGCACGGCGTCGGCCTTGTGATGATGTTCGTGTCCAGCGTGACTGCGCCGTTGCGAGCCAGCGCACGGCCGACCACCCTTGCGCCGGTAGTGAGGGTGATGCTCTGCAGCGCCATGATGGTTCCGACAAACCTGGAGTTGGTTCCGAGCGTCGCCGAGCTGCCGATCTGCCAGAAGACGTTGCAGGACCGCGCGCCGTTGATGAGGTTGATCTGGCTACCCGATCCTGTGGTGAGCGTGGTCCCCGCCTGGAAGACGAAGGGGCCGGAGCCGCTGAGGGTTAGCCTTCCGGTCAGCCCGATCGATGAAGCGGAGTTGTAGACGCCGCGTGTCAGCGTTTTCCCGGTGAGGTCCCCAGCAATCGGCGAGGTTGGTCCCTCGCCGGCTGCGACGTTGTAGGCCGTAACCAGGGCGGTCTTCGCATGCTGTGTCACGGCGTCACCGTGATGGTTGGTTCCGGTCACCACTGGTGCGCCGGTGATCGTCGTCGTCGGGAATGCCCCGAGATCGCCATGAAGCGTGGTGGGTCCTGTGTTGGTGACGCCGGCTCCGGCCAGGACGACAAAGCTCGCCGCGGTGCCGAGCGGCACGGGGACTGCGGCGGCCTGGGCGCTGCCCGGGAGCGCCACGAGCAGCGCTAGCGCTGCAACCGACGCGACACCCAAGCGCACGCGTCGCACGTCACGCACGTTCATGGAAGGCTTCATTTCGATCCATTCGCTGGTCGGGACTTGCTGCTTAAAGCCGGCTGGCGACCCAACTGTACTGGTTGGGTGGGTGATTCGTGCCTCCTTGTTGAGAGTGTCTGGCTTTGGGTGGATCAGGGCGGCCGTCAGAGCCAGCCGGCGAAATGTTCAAGGAGATCAACGCGATGAAGTCCGGGGCTTGAGGTGACTCAGCAGAGCACGGCCTCGAGCTGTGCGGTCATCCAGTCCAGGTCGGACTCCTCGATCACGATGGGCGGCGCCAGCCGGATCGTGGACCCGTGCGTGTCCTTGGCCAGGACCCCTCGCGCCATCAGATGTTCGCAGACCTCCCGTCCGGTCATCAGATCCGGATCCACGTCGACACCCGCCCACAGGCCCCGTGAACGCACCGCCAGGACACCATGTCCGACGAGGGCGTCGAGGTTCTGTCGCAGGCGCTCCCCCAGCGCCGCCGCACGAGCCTGATACTCGCCGGTCTCGAGCAGCCCGACAACCGCTTGCCCGATGGCGCAGGCCAGCGGGTTGCCACCGAACGTCGACCCGTGGTTGCCCGGACGGATCACTTCCATCACCGCGCGCGAGGAGACCAGAGCCGATACGGGCACGATGCCACCGCCGAGAGCCTTGCCAAGGATGTACATGTCCGGCACCACACCCTCCAGCTCGCAGGCGAACGTGCTGCCGGTGCGACCCAGTCCCGACTGGATCTCGTCGGCGACGAACAAGACGTTCTCGCGCGTACAGATCTCTCGCACAGACTTGAGGTAGCCCGCAGGAGGAATGAGCACGCCCGCCTCGCCCTGGATCGGCTCGATCAACACTGCAACAGTGTTGCCGTCGATCGCCGCCTCCACCGCTGCCGCATCGCCATAGGGAACAACTCGGAACCCGGGCGTGAACGGCCCGAACCCGTCGCGGGCAACGGGATCCGTCGAGAAGCTCACGATCGTGGTGGTGCGTCCATGGAAGTTGCCATCGAACACGATGATGTTGGCCTGGTCCGGCGCAACTCCCTTGACGTCATATCCCCACTTGCGCGACACCTTGATCGCCGTCTCCACTGCCTCTGCCCCTGTGTTCATCGGCAGCACGACCTCCATGCCGGCCAGCGCCGCAAGGTCGCGGCAGAAGGGGCCGAGTCGGTCGGTGTGGAAAGCCCTGCTCGTCAGCGTGACCCTCTCGATCTGCTCGCGGGCGGCGGCGACCAGCACCGGATGCCGATGGCCGAAGTTGAGCGCCGAGTATCCAGCCAGGCAGTCCAGGTATCGGCGTCCGTCCACATCGGTCACCCACGCCCCCTTGGCAGAAGCGATGACCACCGGCAGCGGGTGGTAGTTGTGGGCCGTCACCTGGTCGGCGAGCTCGATCTGCTGCTGGGAGAGAGTCTGCGTCTCAATCATTGCTGCTCCATCTTCTACGTCGTTCTTTGAGGTCATTTGAAG
>DATCNE010000321.1:0-10018 GCA_036565395.1 Dermatophilaceae bacterium | reverse complement strand
CCTGCACGCGCGTCCGAGACGATGCCCTGACTTGTCAGACGTCGCAGTGCCCGGCGGATGCCATCCTCAGAATGTTGAGACAGCATCCCGTGAAGCTGCCGCGGGGTGAAGGCCGTATCGACGAGCGCAAGCACCGCCAAGATGTCGCCGTCCAGCGTGGGCGTGACCACAGCAAGCGGATGAGCAAGGTCCATGAAACCTCCTTAGTCCTACAATAGTCGACATACATCGATTCAATTCGAGTTTCCTCGAAAATAGTCGATTAAAGATGGTCGCGCGGCGAGTAGCTGTTTTGTTTCATCAATACGCGCCGTAGCCCCGGCAACCATGAAACAAACCAGCTAGCGCTGTGCTGGCGCGCGCTCAATGGAACGTGTGCGGCAGGTGGGTGCGGGCCGCCATCCGAGGACCATGTCGGGGAGGCGCAGCACCCGCCAGCTTGAGCAGCCCTTGCACCCGATAGCGGTGTCCTGCATAGGGTTCCAGCAGTGTGGCCAGACCGTCGTCGTCAACCTCGACGCCGGTCAGTGCCCACCCGATGCTCCTGGCCACGTGATAGTCGCCGAAACTGACCGCGTCCGGATCACCCAGCGCCGTGTGCTGCACCTCGGCCGCCGTCCAGACGCCGATCCCTGGTAGGGCCCGCAGTCGCCGATCCGCCTCGTCGCGGGTGAGATCCACGCACTGCTCCAACCGGCCCGCGGCACCAGCCGCCCGAACGGCTGGCGCAGACCGCGCGCCGTCAACCCCTGCCCGCAGCCATTCCCACGATGGGATCCGTGCCCAGGCACCGGCGCTGGGGACGACCCACAACCCACGCGCCCTGCCCTCCCCGGGTGCCCGTTCGCCATAGCGGTGGACAAGGGTGCGATAGGAACCGCCGGCCTCCTGACCAGTGACCTTCTGAGCGATGATCGAGGGGATCAATGCCTCAAGCACCAGCCCGGTCCGGGGCACCCGCCATCCGCTGAACCGACGTGCCGCCTCAGCGACCTGCGGGTGGTGGGCGACGAAACCCGTGGTGTCGTCCAGGTCACCGAGCATGGCCGGCACCGATGCCAGCACCCAGTCGGCACCAGGGCCCCATGCGGCGGCCTCAACGGAAGGTCCCGCGACGAGACGCAGGCGCAGCGTCGACGCGCCCTGCGGCGTCCGGATGCCGCGCCAGATGGTGCCGTCGGGCTCACGTCGAAACGTCGGGTCGCCCCGACCCCGGCTCAGGCCACCGACGACCGCGAACAGGTCCAGCGGCCACCCGGGCGCCCAGAGCCGGACCGAGAAGTCCATCACCGACACAGTCTCGCGCACCAATCGGACAGCGAGGATGCCCGCCGTCCACCACGTACAATCGCCGGACTGCCGTACCTCTGAGTACCCCAAGGATCGCCGTGCCCAAGAAGCAGGTCAGCCAGGACCGCAAGGCCCGCATCGCCGAGATGCAGCAGCAGGTGAAGGCGCGCGAGAACCGCGTGCGCCTCCAGATCATCGCCGGGTGCACGGTGCTCTTGCTCGTGCTCGCGGCGGCGATCACCTACGCCGTTCTCAAGGAACGAAACAACCAGCCTGATGTGGCGATCGAGTCCATCGGCGTGTCATCGTCTGCGGCCTCGTGCGATGCGGTCACCACGGACGCGGCCACCGGGAACGGCAAGCACGTCGGACCGGGCACCTCGTCGCCCGGGACGACGAAGGTCACGTACGACACCGTGCCGCCCTCGACCGGCCCCCACTTCGCGCAGCCCGCGGCCAGCAACTCGCGCAACTTCTACACCGCGCAGGACCGGCCGAAGATGGAGGACCTCGTCCACAACCTGGAGCACGGCTACACGGTGCTCTGGTATGACGTGACGGCGGGCGCGGCCAAGAAGTCCGAGCTCGAGCAGCTCGCCAGGGTCGCAAACAAGACCGAATGGGCGAAGAACAAGTTCATCGTGTCGGCCTGGGACACCTCCTATGGCGAGCTGCCGGCCGGCAAGAAGTTCGCCCTGTCGCACTGGTCGGCCACGCTCAGCGCCGACGGGACCAAGGTGGCCAGCCAGGCAGGTCACCGCGAGCTGTGTGGCGACCTGTCCGGTGCCGTCGTCAAGGCCTTCGTGCAAGAGTTCCCCCTCACATCGACGCCCGAGCCCGGGGCGCCCTGAATCAGTCAGAGCCGGCGAAAGGTCAACCGCACCAACGCGTATGCCGCGTCGCTGCCTTGCGAGCCCTCGCTCGCCGCCCGCATCAACGTCGCGATGTCACCATCAAGATCGCCCACGAGCACGAACCCCAGGGCGTGCGCCCTGGCCAGCAGGGCGCGCACGTCTGCCGGTCCCACGCTGCCATCGGCACTCGCCGGCCCCAAGGGAAGCGTCAGCGAGATCAGCCCTCCGGAGCGCAGCGCCCAGGATGCCTCGCTGAGGACTTCGTCGACGTCCTCGGAGTCGCACCCGTTCGGGTGCAGCCGGGTGATGACGTCCAGCGAAGCAGCGTCGACATCGAGACCCGCAGCCGAGGCCGCGTTATCAGGGAAGACCAGCTCAACCGGTGCGAAGCCGATCGCCCTGGCCCATCGCGCCAGCGGCGAGTGCACTCCGGATCCGTCGAGGATCACGGCACTGTGATGGCCGTCATCGCTCAGCCGCACGATCGCCGCCAGCGCGCCAAGGGCGGCCCAGGCGGCGACCGCGTCGGCGCAGCGAGGCAGCCCGTACGCCCGGGCCCAGGCACGGGCGTCATCGGCGTCGGCTCCGTCACCCAGAACATCGCTGGACCGCACCCATTCGGGGAGGTCGACGCGCGTCAGTGAGAGGATCGGGCCCCGTCGCTGCAGCATCCGGCGTACGGGGGCTGCGAGTCTTCTCGGGAGCGATGACTTGAACGCTGGCGCCAGAGGAGCCTCTGGCCGATCCTCTTCTGCGGCTTGCCAATGGGGCGAAGCCAGCGCCTCCATCGCCCCGACATAGTGAGCCCAGGGGCTCGACAGGTCGGGGGTCTGCACCTGTTGTTGTTGACGGACTGGCTCGGCCTCCGCGGGGTTGGCGACCGACACCCGGACCGCGTGCAGATCGTGTGCACGTCGCGCCTGTTCGTGGCTGTGCACCATCACGGCGTCGACGCGCTCGAACAGGGACCGGACCAAAGCGCTATCGCCGGGACGGGACTGCTGCGGCAGCACGTGATGGGCGATCACGATCGATCGAGGTGAACCCAAGCCAGATGGGTGGGCAGTCCCCGCACCCACGCCAGCGGCCCGCAGCATCGCGAGATGAGCGGGAACCTCGATCGGCGTCGCATGCACGACGATGATCGCGTCGAAACCCCGAAGCCGCCGCCCGGTCCGCACCCAGGTGTCGGGGCGCGCCCACGACAGTGCACGGACCGTGCGAGGAAACGCCTGGACATCCGTTGACCCCGGGATCGCGCGCGTCTCTGGAGAACGCTTCTGTGGGAACGGGTGCGACCACGAGACAAAGGTGACGTCGTGTCCGGCCTGCGCCAGATGGTGGGCCAAGTCCCTGGTATGCCCGGCCGCGGCCCCCTTGTCAGGATGGCTTGGCCCGACGATGGCGAGCTTGAGAGCTGACCCCCCGACGTCGTCCGAGCCCGTGACGTCGGCCATCTCAGAGACCGCCGGACGGGGGTTGTCGGCGGCGGTCTCCATGGGCCATCGAGGGTGCACGGCGGGCTCGTTCATCTCCCGCCTGAGCCTACCTTCGGAGTCCCCCGATGTTGTGTTGATCGACGGCCCGTCGCGCCATGTGCCGATCGGCCCCAAGGGGGTGAGAGCTCACCGCGGCTTCGCCATGGGTCTTCGCACGTCGCACGGTATCGCCCGTAGGCTCGCCTCCGTGCGAACCCCCGCCTCAGTTCTTGCCGAGATCCTCCGCTCCGACCCCGCTCGACCACGAGTGACGTTCTACGAGGACACTCCGGGTCCGACTCACGGCGAGCGCATCGAGCTGTCGGGCAAGGTTGTGAACAACTGGATCTCCAAAGCTGGCAACGCTCTTCAGGACGAGTACGACCTGGGTCCGGGCTCCGTCGTCCGCCTGGCCCTGCCTCCCCACTGGCGCGCGCTCTACTGGGCCTTCGCCGTGTGGTCGGTCGGGGGGACCGTGGACTGCGCCGGAGACGGCGCGCCGGACCTCCTGATCTGTGACGACCCCGACCTCGCTGCCACACTCGACGAGGCGCCTGACGACGTCGTGCTCGTCACGCTGGCCGCGCTCGCTCGCGTCCACCCGGGCCCTGTTCCGGCCGGCGTGATGGATGAGGCGCGAGAGCTGGCAACCTACGGTGACCAGTTCTCCGCGCGGGCCGACCCAACCCCCGACGACGTGGCGTTGATCACCGAAGGTGGGCCCACGTCATACAAAAGTGTTGTGCCACAACGAGACTGGCCGACAGGTGCCCGTGTGAGCCTGTCCGGTGACCTGGCCGACGTGCTCGAGTCCACGCTCGCGGCGTGGGCCGTCGACGGGTCGGTCGTGCTGGCTCGCCGCGGGCAGCATGCCGAAAGCGAGGCCTGGCCGGAGCGGCTCGCCTCCGAAAGCGTCACGCTCACGCTGCGCCCCCCCTTACGAAGTGGGTGAGATGGGGGGCCTTGGCGCAAACCCGGAAGCGGGGCCGATGACGGGGCGGACTCGGCGACGCGTACGCGTCAGTTGTTCGCGTCGCCTGTGTCGGTCCACGGCTCAGCGCCCACGCTCTCCAAATACTCGGCGAGCGTCATCTGCCGGCCGTCCACGTCGACGGGGGCTTGCAGGGCCTCGGCCACCCGTGTGTCGCTGGGCAGTGCGGCCCGTTCGGCCGGTGGCAGCGCGTCGTAGGTGTACCCGGCAACCGCCATCGGCTGTGTAGACCCGCTGAGCGCGTAGCGGACGACTGTGTCATTTCTGTCAGCGCACATGAGGATGCCTACGGTCGGAGCGTGTCGGGCGTGGTCGCGAAGGCGATCGTCGACGACCGCGATGTAGAAGCCGAGCTTGCCCGCAAACTCCGGTTCGAACTTGCCGATCTTGAGCTCAACGACGACGTACCGAACTTGTGGGATGTTGAAGAACAGCAGGTCGATGTAGAAGTCGTCACCGCCAACGTCGAGGTGAACCTGCTGCCCGACGAAGGCGAAGCCGGTGCCGAGCTCGAGGAGGGTGTCACGGAGTCGGACCACCAGGGCCTGCTCGAGGTCACGCTCGGCGACTCGCCCGGACAGCCCGAGGAAGTCGAACACGTATGGGTCCTTGGCGATCTGCGCAGCCAGCTCGGAGTCCTCGCCGGGCAGTGTGAGCTCGAAGTTGGACGGGGCGGCGCCTGCCCGATCCCGTGCTCGGCCCTTGATCTGGTTCAGCAGCACGTTGCGCGACCAACCCCCGGCAACGGCGGCCTGGGCGTACCAGTTCCTGGCGTCAGGCTCGTCGAGCTTGCCGAGTAGCACCCTGACGTGACCCCAGGGAAGTTGTCCCACAGCCTGTGGGACAACTGCGCTTTCGGACCAGGCGGCAGCCATCTGACGCATGTAGTGGATGTTGCTGCGCGACAGCCCGGGGTGCGGTCGTCGTTGACCTTTTCGATCAACCGGAACAGGTTCTTGCGTGCCTCGCTTGCAGTGACCGCCATGTGGTGCTCCTGGACAGTTGTACAAGTTATGGCACCACTATCGCCGATCCCTCAGCAGCAGCCGCAACCGCACTAACGCCTGATCTGGCTCTCGATCGCGTCCCAGGTGACGCCGCTGACCACCCCGGTCGGGGCCAGCTTTGCGCGGGACTGGACCGCCTTGACCGCGGTCCGGGTGATCGGCCCGAAGGCGCCGTCCGGAGCCACTCGCAACGCGCGTTGCAGGGCGACTACCGCCACGCCCCTGGAACCCTGCTTCAGGGTGAGCCCGCGGTAGCCCACCAGCGGGTAGTCACGCTTCTCGAGCCGGTCCCACACCAGGCGGTCGGCGACGCCGTTGGGCGAAATGCGTTGCAGCCTCTGGAAGGTCACCAGCGCGGACCGGGTCCTGGGCCCGAAGTCACCGTCGGGTGTGGCCTTGAGCGCGCGTTGAAGAGCGATGACGGCCGATCCCTTTGATCCCTGCCGCAGGACCACCTTCTTGTATGCCGTGTAACGGGTCGATGCCACCGGCGCAGACGGGGTTTTGCTCACCGGGCGGATCGGAGCCTGGGCAGAGGACGGTTTCGGTGCCACGGCAGGTGCGGGCGTCTGCGCCGGTGGGGTCGGGACCAGCTTGGCCCAGGTTGCCTTGTCCAGGACCCCGGTGATGGGGACTCCGGCGCTGGTCTGCCAGGCGACCAGGGCGGCGAAGGTCACCGGCCCGAACTGCTCATCGGCGAGCACTCCCAGAGCCCTCTGGGCCACCGCGATCTGGGCATTCCGCTGACCCAGGACGTACACCGGGTACGGCGAGACCGGGGCCACGGGAAGGTTTGTGGGGCACGCAGCCGTGCGAGCCAGCGTGTACAACGGCGCGTACTGACCGGCATACACCCGGCAGGGGCCCAGATCGACGGTCGTGGTCGCCACTCCGGTCCACCACGACGTCCGTGCCATGGCGCCATCCCACGAGAAGCTGAAGTGGATGTGGTCGGTGTGCGGGACGGACCCGGTGTATGCCGCCCATCCCCGCTCGGGCGCATACTCGCGCCACATCTTGGTGTTCCAGATGATGTAACTGATCCCGAACCGGCGAGCCATGGCGCCGTTGTCAGCGCTGAGCCAGACCACCACGGAGTCGGCCACGGCCTTCTGCTGTGGGTCGTTCGCACTGAGCATCCAGTCCAGCGCCCGGCCGTCGTAATGTTCGCTGATGGCAGCGGTGCAGCTGCGGCTGATACCGGTTGTCCCGGTCTTGTAGTTGGCCTTCATCAGGGCGGCGAAGGCGGTCACTCCGGGCTTGTCGCGCGGGTCGCACGACAGCTGCGCTTCGTATGGCGTCCGCATGTCGAGGGCAACGGGAAGAGCCTTCGTCGGTGCCACGGGGACCACCGGCAGCTTGGCCGGTGTGGGGGGCGGAACCGGTGCCACGGGAGTCGTGTCAGCCCGGGCGGTCGAGGCCAGGCCGATCGCCATCAGAGGCAGCGCCAGCGCAGCACCGCTCAACGTGACCAGGCGCGCCCGAACGGCCATCTGTTGTTTCTCCTCATGCGTCACTTCAGCACCGATAACCCCACTGGCTAACAGTCTTCCCGAGTGTCGCATCCCACCGCAGCCCTGTGATCGAACTACAAACTTGTAATTCGGGCCCGCTCACCAGCGCCGCCCTGCTGCGAGGTCGACCCCGCGTAACTGCTGCCGGAAACGGGTCAGGGCACGGGCAGCTGCCGCAGCAGCGGCGCTGCCAGGCTGGCGCTGAACTGCAGGCTCATGTGGTCGTAGTCGTAGTAGACGCTCGCCCCGCCGATCACGGCGTAGCAGCGACTGCCGTCACAGAAGTAGTCGCTGAGATCAACCAGGCTGACCTCGTGGCGCATGGCCCGAGCCGCCCGCATCATGTCGTCGTCGATGAGGACCTTGGAGCGCGGGTTGGAGCAAGCCTGCTGCTTGTCGGCGTTGACGGCCAGGCACTGCGGACCGTTGTGGTTGGCCGTCGTCGGGATGTCTCTCAGGACAGTGACCCGGGCGAACGTCAGCCACTCCCGCCATACCCGTTCGAACCCGGCGGGGCCCGAGTCAGCCGGGTCGAAGACGTTCTCCTGGACGTAGGCCGTGGTGATGATGTCGTCGGGGGCAAGAGCCTTGAGCGCGGTCGTGGCCTTGGCCGTCCATGTGCGGCACAGGTCGCCGTCCCGGGATCGGCGCTCAAAGATGACGCTCCTGGCATCGGACGCCGGACACCCGCTGCTGTACATCTCGATGATCTGCCAGTTCTTCGCCTTGGCGATCCGGTGCAGCGCCCCACGCCAGTGCTCTGCGTGGGAGTCACCGACCAGCGCCACCACCCGACTCGGCTTGCCCGTGCCCCAAAAACACGTCAGGGAGGGCGGGTTCGAGCCGGTGGCGTGGCATCCCGCCTGAGGTGCCCACGGCGCGTCTGCCTTGGTGACGCCTGCCACCGGGCGCGCCGTCAGCGCCTCTGGGCACTTGGCGCGGTTCTCCATCGCCGGCGCGCCGAAGCACGGGTTGTCCGAGACATCGGCCAGCAGGGCCGCGGTCCGTTGTTCCTGGACGCCGGCCGCGAAGACCTGCGTCCCGGAGACCAGCGCGATCACCAGCATGCCGGCGCCGGCCGCCAGGAGGGTGGCTCGCGGGGTCCTGGTCAGGCGCGGCCAGAAACGCATGGCGTCCTCGACAAAGCGCTTGCTCAGCCCCGAGACGACCAGGCAGAGCAGTATCAGGGCCAGCAGCTCGGGCGTTTTGAGGTTGTGGCGCATGACATACGGCGCGAACACCATGAGCGGCCAGTGCCACAGATAGACGGAGTACGACACGTCACCGAGCCACTGGACCGGGCGGAGTCGGAACACCAGGTCGCTCGGGTCGGCGCGACCCGTGTCACCCGCGACAATCACGGCGGCCGTGGCGATCACCGGCAGGGCCGCGGCATAACCGGGGAACGGGGTCGCGTTCGAGAAGAACCAAGCCGAGGCCAGCAACCCGATCATGCCCAACCAGCGCAGGACCCGGGACAGGGTCAGGGACGGCGCCCACTTGCGCATGAGCAGGACGACCAAGGCACCGGCGCCGAACTCCCACGCGCGCGTCGGGGTGATGAAGTAGGCCGCGGCGCGGTGCGTCTGGGTGGCCCAGACCGAGATGGCGAACGAGCTGAGGGTGACCAGCAGCAGCGTGAACCCGATGGTTGTCGTGGTGTGGCCGCGCAGCCACTTGCGGGCGACCAGCAACGAGATGATGATCAGGCTCGGCCAGACCAGGTAGAACTGCTCCTCCGCCGAGAGCGACCAGTAGTGCAGGACAGGGGAAGCGACATCGTTCGACGCGGAGTAGGTCACGGCCTTCGATGCAAGCCAGAGGTTCTGGACATAGAAGCCGCTGGCGGTCAGCTCATGGGCGGTCGAAGCCCACAGATCCGTCGGAAGCAGCAGGAACGTCCCCAACGCGGCGAACAGCAGGACGAAGATCGACGCCGGAAGGAGCCGCCGAGCCCGCCGCGCGTAGAACGCCCACAGCTTGAGGCTGCCGGTCCTCTCCACCTCACGGATCAGGTGGGAGGTGATCAGGTAGCCGGAGATGACGAAGAACGCGTCGACACCGACATATCCACCGGTGAGCGTGTCGGGCCAGTAGTGGTAGAGCACCACCAGCATGACCGCCACAGCCCGCAGGACCTGGATCTCGGGGAAGAACGAACGGCTCGCCCGCTCGTCAGCGCGTGGGGCGCTCGGCGCGCCAGGAGTGACCGGAGCGACCGGAGCGATCGGGGCGTGCTGGGACAGGACCGTCACCTAGATCTCCTGTCCTGCCGCGCCACGTTCTCTCAAGGGTACCCAGCCAACGGGTGCCCAGCGAAACCGCGCAACGAGGCGGCTAGAGTCCACGGCATGGACAAAGTCGTTTCCAACGCTGCCACAGCCGTCGACGGAATCGTCGACGGCTCCTCAATTTCCGTGGGTGGTTTCGGCCTCTGCGGGGTACCGAGCGTGCTCATCGCCGAGCTGCACAAGAGCGGTGTCACCAATCTCGAGGCCGTCTCGAACAACTGCGGGGTCGATGACTGGGGACTGGGGATCCTTCTGAAGGACAAACGGATCCGCCGGATGATCGCGTCCTACGTGGGCGAGAACAAGGAGTTCGAGCGCCAGTTCCTCCACGGTGAGCTCGAGGTCGAGCTCACCCCGCAGGGCACGCTGGCCGAGAAGCTGCGGGCCGGCGGGGCCGGCATACCCGCGTTCTTCACGGCGACAGGCGTCGGCACCCAGATCGCCGACGGCGGTGTGCCGTGGCGTTACGCTCCCGACGGCTCGATCGCCAAGGCGTCTCCCCCGAAGGAGACCCGAGAGATGGAATGGCACGGCAAGACGTTGACGTTCGTGCTCGAGAACGCGATCGCCACCGACTTTGCCCTGGTCCGGGC
>DATCNE010000320.1:0-25176 GCA_036565395.1 Dermatophilaceae bacterium | reverse complement strand
CGCCTACGCTACGGACATCCTCGGCATGGACATCAAGGGTCACACGGTTCACAAGGTGATGGTTACCGCCGGCGCGGACATCGCGGAGGAGTACTACTTCTCCGTGCTGCTCGACCGCGCTAACCGCTCCTACCTGGCGATGGCCAGCAAGGAGGGTGGCGTGGAGATCGGGGTGCTCGCCGTCGAACGCCCCGAGGCCCTTGCCCGCATCCCGGTCGACCCGATCGTGGGCATCGACGCTGCGAAGGCCAGGGAGATCGTGGACGCGGCGAACTTCGACGAGGAGATCAAGGACGAGGTCAGCAGCGTCATCCAGAAGCTGTGGACCGTCTACAGGGACGAGGACGCGACGCTGGTCGAGGTCAACCCGTTGGTCAGGACCAAGGACGGCCGGATCATCGCTCTGGACGGCAAGGTCTCTTTGGACGAGAACGCCGGGTTCCGTCACCCCGACCACGAAGCGCTCGAGGACAAGGCCTCGGCCGACCCGCTCGAGGCCGCCGCCAAGGCGAAGAACCTCAACTACGTCAGGCTCGACGGGTCGGTGGGCATCATCGGCAACGGCGCGGGTCTGGTCATGTCGACCCTCGACGTCGTCGCCTACGCCGGCGAAGAGTTCGGCGGGCCCGGCGATCACCCCAAACCAGCCAACTTCCTCGACATCGGCGGCGGTGCCTCGGCCGACGTCATGATCAACGGCCTGCACATCATCCTGGGTGACAAGAACGTCAAGTCGGTGCTGGTCAACGTGTTCGGTGGTATCACGTCCTGTGACGAGGTGGCCAACGGCATCGTCGGTGCCCTCAAGGTCCTTGGCGACGAGGCCACCAAGCCGCTGGTAGTCAGGCTGGACGGCAACAACGTGAAGGAGGGCCGCCGCATCCTCGCCGAGGCCGCGCACCCTCTCGTGACCGTGGAAGAGACCATGGACGGCGCGGCCCGCAAGGCCGCCGAGCTGGCTTCGGCCGCCAACAAGAACTGAAAGGGCGGCAGTCACAGTGGCTATCTTCATCAACGCTGACTCCAAGGTCATCGTCCAGGGCATGACCGGCTCGGAGGGTCAGAAGCACACCCAGCTCATGCTGGCCTCGGGCACCAACATCGTCGGCGGAGTGACCCCCGGAAAGGGCGGCCAGAAGGTCGAGTTCGACTCCGGCGTCTCGGTGCCCGTCTTCGGGTCGGTCGCCGAGGCCATCGAGGCGACCGGCGCCAACGTGAGCGTTGTCTTCGTCCCGGCCAGGTTCACCAAGGCCGCCGTGATCGAGGCGATCGACGCCAGGATCCCGCTCGTCGTCGTCATCACCGAGGGTGTGGCAGTCAAGGACAGCGCCGAGTTCTGGACCTACGCCCGCCAGGCCGGCACGACCCGCATCATCGGCCCGAACTGTCCCGGAGTGATCAGCCCCGGAGCCTGCGACGCCGGCATCATCCCTGCCAACATCGCCGGCCCGGGTCGGGTCGGCCTGGTCTCCAAGTCGGGCACGTTGACGTACCAGATGATGTACGAGCTGCGGGACTACGGGTTCTCCACGGCTGTCGGCATCGGCGGCGACCCCATCATCGGGACTACGCACATCGACTGCCTCGCCGCGTTCGAGGCCGATGACGAGACCGACGCGATCGTCATGATCGGCGAGATCGGCGGCGATGCGGAGGAGCGTGCCGCGGCATACATCAAGGACCACGTCACCAAGCCGGTCGTCGCCTACGTCGCGGGTTTCACCGCCCCTGAGGGCAAGACCATGGGTCACGCGGGAGCCATCGTCTCCGGCTCTTCCGGCACTGCCGCCGCCAAGCAGGAGGCTCTGGAGGCCGCCGGTGTCAAGGTCGGCAAGACGCCGTCCGCCACCGCCGGGCTGATGCGCGAGATCATGAAGAACCTGGGCTGACAGAGGGACGTTCCGGAGCGTCCGGCCCCGGCACCGTTGGGGCAATCTCGGCCCTGTCGGCGCGTCCTGTGCCGTCATCCGGCCGCCAGCGGCGACCATGGAGACCTCATGAGTCTGCTCGATCGCCGTCGAAAGCCAACCGCCAACATGACCCAAAGACCCTCGAGCACGCTGGGAGGAGGTCCACTCCGGTGGCGCTCAGCAGTGGCCGGTGGCTCGGCGGCACTGTTGTCGATGTCGACCATCTCCGTGCCGTTCGTCCTCGCGTGGGTGGCCAGCTCGCAGAGCACGGTGGAGTGGACCCAGGCACTCTCCGTGGGTTCCAGCGCCTGGCTGCTGGCCAACGGAGCTCATCTGAGCTCGGGGCCTGCCGCGATCTCGCTGATGCCCTGGTTGTTGACCGCCATCCCCCTTGCGATCGCCACGGTCGCTGCTCGTCGCGTGGTCATGCAGCTCGACGACGATCGCCCGGACAGGTTCAAGGGGTTTGCAGGGATACGTCGCGACGTCGCCGACGCCGGGCTTGCCTTCGCTGCCGCCTACTCCGCGGTGGGCCTCGCGATCTCGCTCGTCACCGCCCGCCAACCTCTGCATGCATCGGTCCTGGGCTCCTTCCTGGGAACGGCCGTCGTCGGCCTCGTCTCCATCCTGTTCGCCCTCGCCCTGGAGTTCCGGGGGGACCTTGGTTCGCTGGCGCCCGGGCTGACGGCGGCGATGGAGGCCCGGCGCTCGATCCTTCTCCGTCGGGCCATCCGTCCGGGGCTGTGGGGCGCCTTCTCGATCTTCGCCGCCGGGCTGGCTCTGGCTCTGGTCCAGATCGTCATGCATCTGGACCGGATCGGTCGGCTCTACGACACGTTGGGCGCCGATCCTGTCGGCGTGGGAGTGCTCAGTCTTGGACAGGCCACGTTCCTGCCCAACGTCGCGCTCTGGGCCGCGTCATGGATGGCTGGGCCCGGCTTCGGCTTCGGTGACGGCAGCGTCATCACGTGGTTCTCCTCCAACCCTGGCCTGCTGCCCCTGATCCCAGGTCTGGGTGCCCTGCCGGACCCCGGCCCGCTGCCCCCGGCCATGTGGCTCAGCTTCCTTGTCCCGGTTGCTGCCGGGGGGCTCGTGGGATGGCAGGCACTGCGGGAGGTGGCCCGGCTCTCGGCGCTGCAGGTGAAGGCCAGAACGGCGGGGGTGGCCTGCGTGGTCGCAGCTCTCGCCCTGACACTGGCGAGCGAGCTGGCCGGCGGTTCGCTGGGGGCGGTGCGCCTTGGCTGGATTGGTGCGCCGTCGCTGGAGTTCGGTGTCGCCGTTCTGGGCGAGCTCCTGGTCGGGGCAACCCTGGTCGTGGGCCTCAGCCACCTGCGTGCTGCTCGACGCTGACTCAACCACTCCTGCGGCTGTCGGATATCGTCTCCCACCGTGATGGATACGCAGGGCGACGGGTCGCGGCCAGGCTCCATCGTGGTCCTCGTCTCCGGCGAGGGCACCAACCTCCAGGCCCTCATCGATGCCACGGCCGACCCGTCATACGGCGTGCTGATCGCAGCGGTGGGCGCCGACCGTGACGACATCGAGGGCCTGTCCCGTGCCCGCCGTGCGGGCATCCCCACCTTCGTATGCCGCGTCGCCGACTTCGCCAGCCGCGACGAATGGGACGCCGCTCTCACGGCGCAGGTTGCGGCATACCGCCCGACGCTTGTGGTCCTGGCCGGCTTCATGAAGCTCACCGGGGAGGCTTTCCTGGGGCGCCTCGGCGGTCGCACGGTCAACACCCACCCGGCGCTGTCCCCGTCCTTCCCGGGCATGCATGGTCCGGCGGAAGCCCTGGACTACGGCGTGAAGGTCACCGGATGCACGCTGTTCGTCGTGGACTCCGGTGTCGACACCGGACCGATCGTGGCCCAGACCCCCGTAAGCGTGCACGACGACGACACCGTCGCGACCCTGCACGAGCGAATCAAGACTGCCGAGCGCCAGATGCTCGTCGACTACGTGGGCCGGATGGTCCGCGATGGTTTCACCGTCACCGAACGAAAGGTCACCATCTCGTGAGCGAGTCGAAGGCTTCCGACAAGCGCGTCGTTCGCCGTGCCCTCATCTCCGTCTACGACAAGGCAGGGCTCGAGGTCCTGGCGCAGGGCCTTCACGAGGCCGGAGTCGCCCTGGTGTCAACGGGTTCCACTGCCTCGCGGATCGCCGACGCCGGCGTGCCGGTGACCAAGGTCGAGGACCTCACCGGGTTCCCCGAGTGCCTTGACGGCCGGGTCAAGACCCTGCATCCCACCATCCACGCCGGGATCCTGGCTGACACCCGCAACCCCGACCACATGGCTCAGCTGCGTGACCTGGGCATCGAGCCGTTCGACCTGGTCGTCTCCAACCTCTACCCGTTCAGCGACACCGTGAGCTCGGGCGCCTCCGAGGAGGAGTGCATCGAGCAGATCGACATCGGTGGGCCCTCCATGGTCCGGGCATCGGCCAAGAACCACGCGAGCGTCGCGATCGTGACCGACCCCGCGGAATACGGCTCGGTGCTGGTGGCGGTTCGCGGTGGCGGATTCACCCTCGAACAGCGCAAGACCCTTGCGGCAGAGGCGTTCATGCATACGGCCAGCTATGACGTGGCGGTCGCCAGCTGGATGGGCAACGTTCTGGCCGACACCAGTGACGGCACCGGCTTCCCTGCGTGGACCGGCATGACGTGGGCCAGAACGGCTGTCCTGCGTTACGGGGAGAACCCGCACCAGAAAGCGGCGCTGTACTCCGAGGGCCGCCCCGGGGTCGCCACCGCCGAGCAGCTCCACGGCAAGGAGATGTCCTACAACAACTTCATCGACGCCGATGTCGCCCAGCGCGCGGCGTACGACCACGCCGAGCCGGCTGTTGCCGTCGTCAAGCACGCCAACCCCTGCGGGATCGCAGTCGGCGCGGACATCGCCGAGGCACACCGAAGGGCTCATGCGTGCGACCCGCAGTCGGCATACGGCGGCGTTATCGCGAGCAACCGCACCGTCACTGCGGCGATGGCGGAGCAGGTTGCCCCGGTGTTCACCGAGGTGGTCGTCGCCCCGGACTTCGAGCCCGAGGCGCTGGAGATCCTTCGGCGCAAGAAGGCGATTCGCCTGTTGAAGCTTCCCGAGGGAATGGAACGCGGCGAGCAGGTCGAGCTCCGCCCGGTCACCGGCGGTCTCCTGATGCAGACCCGCGACCGGATCGACGCGGTTGTTGAAGCTGGACCCGACAGCAAGATCGGCGGTGACGACCCGTCGCGCTGGACACTCGTCTGCGGGGACCCGGCGGACGCCGCGATGCTGACTGATCTGGCTTTTGCCTGGCGGGCCATCAGAGCCGTCAAGTCCAATGCCATCCTGCTTGCCAAGAACGGCGCCAGCGTCGGTGTGGGCATGGGACAGGTCAACCGGGTCGACTCCTGCCACCTGGCAGTGACCCGCGCCGGTGCTGAGCGCGCGAAGGGCTCGGTCGGGGCGTCCGATGCGTTCTTCCCGTTCGCCGACGGGCTACAGGTCTTGCTCGACGCCGGTGTCCGGGCCGTCGTCGCTCCCGGAGGTTCCATCCGCGATGCCGAGGTCATCGAGGCCGCCCGGGCAGCAGGGGTGACCATGTACTTCACCGGTACCCGCCACTTCGCGCACTGAGTCCGCAGCGAGCGACACGGCTAACCCGGCACGGCACACACCGGGGGGCTGGGGACCTTCGTGACCACGTCATCCATCGAAACCAGGTGGGCGGCGGAGAGACAGACCCGCTGACCGCTGGTCAGTCCCTGCAATGTGGCCTCAGGGAGCGCGTGCCTGCTGGTCTCGTAGTTGACGACTGCGAGCGCCCTTGCGCCGGCCCCCTGGTAGATCACCGTGGCTACGACCTCCGGGCGGGTCGGCATGTCCCAGGACACGATCAGCTCGCCCTTGCCCGGGCCCTGTGTCACGGCAACATTTCTGGGGCTGTATCCGGCGGCATTCGGCGCTAGGGGATGACCGGTCAGTCCCCAGGTCGTGAACACCGCCATGAGAGCGACAAGCGCGATGCCCGGGATGAGGAGTCGGGATCTGGTGCTGGTTCGCGGTGCACTGTGGTGCTCGTCGACCCCTTCAGCGGTGAACCGGTGGCCCAGCTCGGCGAGCGCGAGGCCGAGCTCGGCAGCAGATGCCGGACGGTCCCGGGGTTCGGCGGCCATGCATCTGCGCAGGAGCTCTTCGAGCTCGGGAGGGACGCCGGGTCGTTCAAGGGCAGGCAGGTCGTTGACCATGATGCGGCCCACCAGAGGGGCAAGGCCGGCGCTCGCCTCCCTGGCGAAGGGTGCCTTTCCGGCCAACAGCGTGAAGAGGGTCGAGCCCAGCGAGTAGATGTCGGCTGCAGGGCTGCCGGCCTGGCCCTCAAGGATCTCGGGAGCCGCATGAACCACCGTGTAGGCAGCGGTCCCTGTGACGGTGTCCTCCCCGACAACGACGCTGGCGATCCCGAAGTCGGCAAGGGCGGGCTCGCCGTACGAGGTGAGCAGGACGTTGGCCGGTTTGACGTCGCGGTGCAGGATTCCGGCCTGGTGGGCCGCGCTCAGGGCGCTGCACAGACGAGCGCCGATGGAGATGACGTCGGACACTGGCAGTGGTCCATCATTGGCAACCCTGCTGGCCAGGGAGCCGCCCGAGCAGTACTCCATGGCCAGCCACGGACGATTGCCCCGAGTCGTTCCGGCGTCGTAGACCGTCACGATGTTCGGGTGCGACGAGACCCGGCCCGTGGCCATGCACTCGGTGCGGAAGCGGCGCAGCTGACGCTGGGTGAGGTTGTCCGAATGCAGGACCTTGAGAGCGACCGCCCGGTCGAAGCGGGTGTCGCGGGCACGGTAGATGGTGGCGAAGCCGCCCTGGTCGATCCTGACCAGGTCCTCGTACCCCTCCGGTCCGTCAGGCGCCCATTCATCAGGTTGAAGCGGCTTGCGGTGCTCTCCCTCTGCCACGTCAATCCCCTCATGTGCCGCGCGCGTCCTCGCGGGTGAAGTTTCTCACGGCATGGGGTCGCCCCGGTGGGCTCATGCCCTGCCTGTGGAAAGATCCGGTCATGACCGCGCGGACTCTGGACGGCAAGGCGACCCTGGCAACCATCAAGGACGAGCTCAAGGGCCGTATCGCGGTACTCGCCAGCCGTGGCATCGTCCCTGGCCTCGGGACGGTTCAGGTCGGCGAGGACCCCGGCACCAAGTGGTACGTCAATGCCAAGCACAGGGACTGCGCCGAGGTTGGCATCGCGAGCATCAGGTACGACCTCCCGACGGGCGCCAGCCAGGCCGAGGCTGAGGCCATCGTCGACCACCTCAATGCTGACCCGGCGTGCACCGGGTTCCTGGTGCAGCAGCCGACCGGGCTCGACGAGTTTGCCCTCCTGTCCCGGGTGGATCCCAGCAAGGACGTCGACGGGCTGAACCCGTTCAACCTCGGATGCCTGGTTCTCGGGCAGGCCGCGCCCCTGCCATGCACCCCTGTGGGCATCATCGAGCTGCTTCGCCGCTATGACGTCCCGATCGCGGGTGCACACGTCGTCGTGGTCGGGCGCGGACTCACCGTTGGTCGACCGCTCGGCCTCTTGCTGACCCGGCGTAGCGAGAACGCGACGGTCACGTTGTGCCACACGGGAACCCGCGATCTGGCCCGGCACGTGTCGCAGGCGGACATTGTTGTCGCCGCGGCCGGGGTGGCGGGAATCATTGCGGCCGACATGGTCAAGCCCGGCGCTGCGGTGGTCGACGTGGGCGTCAGCCGCCAGGTCGGCGACGACGGGAAGTCGCGCGTGGTGGGCGACGTCCACCCTGATGTGGCCGAGATTGCCGGCTGGCTGACGCCGAACCCCGGCGGTGTGGGCCCGATGACCCGCGCCATGCTTCTGCGGAACGTCGTCGAGGCTGCCGAGCGCGCGGCCGGTTCATGACTGCCGGCTCCTTCGGCGCGCTGTGGCTGGTCGCTGCAGCACTCATCTCGGGCATGACGCTGATCGGCCTGAACCACGTGCGCCCAGGTGGGTTTGTGGTCGCCGGGGCCCTGGCCGTGGCCGGACTGCTCAGGTTGATGTTGCCTCGGGCACGGGCAGGCGCGCTGGTGGTGCGCTCTCGAGCTGCCGACGTGCTGTTCCTTGTCGGCATGGGTCTGGCCCTGTTCGTCATCGTCATCGCATTGGACCTGCGCCCAAGGCGCTGAACGAGGACCGCCCGCCGGCACAGAGTGCTGACGGGCGGTCGACTCTCACGAGTAGATGTCGGGCTACTTGATCAGGCCCAGACCCTTGACCGCGTCTCGCTCCTCGGCCAGCTCTGCGGTCGAGGCATCGATGCGCGCGCGGGAGAACGCGTCGATCTCCAGGCCCTGGACGATCTCCCAGCTGCCGTGCTTGGTGGTCACGGGGAAGGACGAGATCAGGCCCTCGGGGACCCCGTAGGAACCATCGGACACGACGGCCATGGACAGCCAGTCGCCGTCGGCCGAGGCACCCATCCAGTCGCGTGCGTTGTCGATCGTCGCGGACGCGGCAGAAGCGGCTGAGGATGAACCTCGTGCCGCGATGATGGCGGCGCCGCGCTTCTGGACCGTGGGGAGGAACTCGGTCTCCAGCCAGGTCTGGTCGTTGACCAGCTTTGCCGCGTTCTGCCCGTTGACCTCGGCGTGGAAGATGTCCGGGTACTGGGTCGCCGAGTGGTTGCCCCAGATCGTCATCTTGCGGATGTCGTTGACGCTCACGCCGGTCTTCGCGGCCAGCTGTGCGAGAGCGCGGTTGTGGTCGAGGCGGGTCAGCGCCGAGAAGCGCTCGCGGGGGATGTCGGGTGCGTTGCTCATCGCGATGAGGGCGTTGGTGTTGGCCGGGTTGCCGGTCACCGTGATCCGGACGTCATCGGCCGCGTGGTCGTTGAGGGCCTTGCCCTGACCGGTGAAGATCGCGCCGTTGGCCTCGAGCAGGTCGCTGCGCTCCATACCGGGGCCGCGCGGACGCGCACCCACCAGCAGGGCCAGGTTGACGCCCTCGAACATCGTGTTCGGGTCGTCGCCGATCTCGACTCCGGCCAGCGTCGGGAAGGCGCAGTCGTTGAGCTCCATGACGACGCCCTCGAGGCTCTTCAGCGCCGGGGTGATCTCGAGCAGCCGCAGCTCCACGGGAGTGTCAGGGCCGAACAGCTTGCCGCCGGCGATGTGGAAGAGCAGGCTGTAGCCGATCTGGCCTGCGGCGCCGGTGACGGCGACCTTGATGGGAGTTGTGCTCACGTTGTGCCCTTCGGCTGGCGCCCCTTCGGGCGAGTTGGATGAGTTCCTCGTCGACGTTAGCAGCGCCCCCCACAACGCTCGACAGGTGTCGCGAGGCGGAGGGCCCGAATGCAAAGTATCTTGATGTCAAGGTAATCTTGGGCCAGTTCAGTTGAGACCGTGAAGACAGCCAGCCGCCGAACCGAGGAGCCACACGCATGAGCAAGATCAAGGTGAAGAACCCCGTCGTCGAGCTCGACGGTGACGAGATGACGCGGATCATCTGGCAGTTCATCAAGGACCGCCTGATCCACCCGTACCTGGACATCGACCTCAAGTACTACGACCTGTCGATCCAGAAGCGCGACGAGACCGACGACCAGATCACGATCGACGCGGCGAACGCCATCAAGAAGTACGGCGTCGGGGTCAAGTGCGCGACCATCACCCCCGACGAAGCCCGGGTCAAGGAGTTCGGCCTGAAGAAGATGTGGCCCTCGCCCAACGGCACGGTCCGCAACATTCTCGGCGGCACCATCTTCCGTGAGCCGATCCTCATTGGCAACATCCCACGGCTGGTGCCGGGCTGGACCAAGCCGATCATCATCGGCCGTCACGCTTTCGGCGACCAGTACAAGGCCACCAACTTCAAGGTTCCCGGCGCAGGGAAGGTCACGATCTCCTGGCACCCGACTGACCCGACCGCCCATGAGCCGATCGAGATGGATGTCGTGGACATGCCGGTCGACGGTGGCGTGGTCATGGGCATGTACAACTTCAACAAGTCCATCGAGGACTTCGCCCGTGCGTCGTTGAACTACGGCCTGGAGCGCAAGTACCCGGTCTACCTCTCGACCAAGAACACCATCCTCAAAGCTTATGACGGTGCCTTCAAGGACATCTTCCAGGCGGTGTTCGACTCCGAGTTCAAGGATGCGTACGACGCCGCGGGTCTCACCTACGAGCACCGCCTGATCGACGACATGGTGGCGGCGTGCATGAAGTGGGAGGGTGGTTACGTCTGGGCCTGCAAGAACTACGACGGTGATGTGCAGTCCGACACCGTGGCTCAGGGTTACGGCTCGCTCGGCCTGATGACGTCGGTGCTGATGACCCCGGACGGCAAGACCGTCGAGGCCGAGGCTGCGCACGGCACGGTGACCAGGCACTTCCGCCAGCACCAGCAGGGCAAGCCGACCTCCACCAACCCGATCGCCTCGATCTACGCGTGGACAGGTGGCCTCAAGCACCGTGGCAAGCTCGACGGCACCCCCGAGGTGACGGCCTTCGCCGAGACCCTCGAGCGCGTATGCGTCCAGACCGTCGAGGAGGGCAAGATGACGAAGGACCTCGCGCTGCTGGTGGGCCCGGACCAGGCCTTCCTGACCACCGAGGAGTTCCTGGCTGCGATCGACGAGAACCTCGCGGCGGCGCTGGCCTGATCCCACCCGCTGACCTTGCGGCGCGGCGTACCGATCGGGTATTCCGCGCCGCGTCTGGGTATCGTCACATCTGAGTGACGTGACTAGGACGTTTGGCCGGCAAGATCGAGCCGTTTTGATCCGTAGATTTCTCTACGCTATTTGCATGGCCTCTCACGCAAAACTCGTAGCTCGTCGCCTCGCCATAGTGGCCGGCCTGCTTGTCGGCCCCGGGGTCGTGGCAACGGCCGCCCCGGCGCGAGCGGCATATGTCCCCAGCGTCGCCACGGTCGCGGCGTACGAGGCCCGGGTGATCTACCAGATCAACGTCCAACGAATGAAGTACGCGCACGGCAAGCTCAGGGCGGGGACCTGCCCCGACAAGTACGCCGAGACCTGGGGCTCCTACCTGTCGCGAACCGGAAGCTTCTACCACCAGTCGATGACCCCGATCTTGCGCGGCTGCACGGCTACCCGTGCAAGCGAGAACCTGGCACGTGGCTACACCACCGCTGATGCCACAGTGGCTGCCTGGATGGCTTCGCCGGGGCACCGCGCGAACGCACTCGACGCCAGTGTGACGCGGATCGGCGTGGCTGCCACCTACGCCGGCGGCCGATGGACAGTCGTCGCGGACTTCACCCGTCCTAGGGCGCGGTGACACCACCTGGTCATCGCGCCGGCTTGCTGAGTGGTCACCGGCTGTAATGATTCGTCAAGAGTTGACAAGGTACTAGTCAATAATTGGCAGGGCACTAGTCAAATGTGCGTATAAGTTAGGGCGTTTCAGACTACGTAAATCTACGCTCGTTGTATGACATCGCGCCCCCTAGCTCTCGCTCGTCGCATCGTTCTCGTGGCGGGCCTGCTCGCCGGCCCGGGGCTCGTCGTGACGGCCACCCCAGCCCAGGCGTACACCCCCAGCGCCGCCACCACCGCGGCGTACGAGGCCCGGGTGATCTACCAGATCAACGTCCAGCGAGTGAAGTACGCGCGCGGCAAGCTCGCGGCGGGGACCTGCCCCGACAAGTACGCCGAGACCTGGGCCGCCTACCTGGCGCGCACCCGGACCTTCTACCACCGCAACATGACCTATATCCTGACCGGTTGCTCGGCCACCCGTGCGGCCGAGAACCTGGCGCGGGGCTATAGCGCTGACGGAACGGTGGTCGCATGGATGGCTTCGGCCGGGCATCGCGCAAACGTCCTGGACGGCAGTCTCACGCGGATCGGCGTGGCTGCGGTCTACGCCTACGGCCAGTGGACCGTCGTGGCGGACTTCACCCGCGGCTGAGAAACACGAACGGCTGAGACACACAACTGCCGAGACACACGAACGGCCTGACAGTCTCTGTGGATCCCCGGTGCGTCTGCGTCAGGACTCGCGTCGGGCGGACCCTCCCGCAGTAACAGCGAAGATGTCCGGTGCACCGAAACCGTTGTCCGCAAAGGCATTTATGACGGCCGACGTCACCTCGGCCGAGATGCTGGCCGGAACGAGCGCGATGGCGGAGCCACCGAATCCACCACCGGTCATCCGGGCACCCAGGGCGCCGTGAGCCGTAGCCGTCTCGACTGCGAGGTCGAGCTCGGCGCAGGAGATCTCGAAGTCATCACGCATGGATGCGTGTGAGGCGTTGAACACTGAGCCCACCTCGGACATGCGCCCTGCGCGCAGCAGCGCCTGAGTCTGGCGGACCCGGTCGATCTCGGTCACGACGTGCCGGGCACGTGCCCGGATCCGTGTGTCCGGCAGCCGATCCAGCGTTTGGCCAAGCCCGCCGATGGGCACCTCACGCAGGGAGAGCACACCCAGCTGTCGAGCAGCGTCCTCGCAGCTGGTGCGCCGCTGTTCGTACTGTCCATCGACCAATGAGTGCTTCGCGCGAGTGTTCATGACCAGCAGCGTCAGATCATGCGCGGACGGGTCGAACGGCACCTGCTGGACCGAACCGTCGCGGCAGTCGAGCAGGAGTGCGTTGGCCTCGTGGCAGCGCAGGGACGCTGATTGGTCCATGCCTCCGGTCGGGGCCATCGCGATCGTGTTCTCAGCATTGACACAGATGCCGGCGAGCGCGGCGCGGGCATGGTCGTCGGAGAGCAGATCCAGCCCCAGGAGGTCGGAAACCGCTGCAGCGACTGCGCATTCGAGTGCTGCCGAGCTCGAGAGGCCGGCGCCCACAGGCACCTTGCCGTCCACGATGACGTCCAGCCCTTGCACCCGATGTCCAGCGGTCCCAAGTGCCCACAGCACCCCCGCCGCATATGCGCCCCAGCCGGAAGGATTGCCAGGCCGGATGTCATCAAGGTCGAGGCTGTACGACTCGGACGACTGCAACGAATGCAATCTCAGCCGACGGTCCGGGCGCAGCCGTGCCGCGGCATACGTTCGGTGCGGGAGCGCAATCGGCAGGCACAGCCCGGCGTTGTAGTCGGTGTGCTCGCCAATGAGGTTGACCCGTCCCGGGGCCGACCAGACTCCCGATGGCTCTGAACCGAACACCTCCGAAAAGGCTTGTGCGACAGACGATCTGAGGGATCCGGAGGTTTCGGGGGACTCGGAGGGCATCGGCGGCTCAGCCCACCTGACGTAGCCGGGCAGCGACGCGTTCGGGTGCGACGTCGTTGATCCAGGCGCCGACTCCGGACTCGGAGCCCGCCAGATACTTCAACCGACCAGGCGCGCGAAGAACCGACATGACCTGCAGGTGCAGGCGGGAGATATCGCGTCCCTGGTGCACCGGTGCTTGGTGCCAGCCGGCTATGTAGGGCAAGGCGATAGGTGAGCCGTCCGGCCCTTCGTAGTAACGGTCCAGGCGGCGCAACAGATCCAGGTAGACCTCGGCAAGCTCGACGCGTTCAGCACTGTCCAGTGCGACCAGATCAGGAACGTCGCGGTTCGGGACGAGGTGCACCTCGACCGGCCACGCTGCGGCATACGGGACGTATGCCGTCCAGTGAGTGCCCCTGAAGACCACGCGGGAGCCAGCGTTCAGCTCGGCGGCAAGCAGGTCGGCACCCAGCAGCCGACCGGTGCGCTGATGATGCGCGGTGGCCGCCCGTAGCAACGACGCGGTGCGGGCGGGGATGAACGGGTAGGCGTAGATCTGTCCGTGCGGGTGATGAAGGGTGACACCGATCTCCTCGCCACGGTTCTCGAAACAGAACACGTGCTCGACGGCGTCGAGTGCGGACAGCTCGCGGGTGCGGTCGGCCCACACGTCCACCACCGTCCGGGCCCGCGTCGGCGACAGAGACGAGAAGCTCGCGCCGTGGTCGCTGGTGAAGCAGACGACTTCGCAGCGTCCCAGCGCTGGAGTTTGGGCGAGCAGCGGGTTCGCAGACGCTCCGGCAGCGGAGGTTCCGGCGGTGGACCCGGAGGCGGAGGTCGACCCGGAGGCGGAGGTCGACCTGGAGGCGGAGGTCGACCTGGAGGCAAACGAGGGAAAACGGTTCTCGAAGACCACCACGTCGTACTCGTGCGCGGGGATCTCCGAGGGCATCGTGCCGCCGCCGGTCGGGCAGAGCGGGCACTCGCCTGCAGGGGGTAGGAACGTCCGGTTCTGGCGGTGGTCGGCGATGGAGACCCAGTCGCCGGTCAGGGCGTCCAGGCGCATCGTCCCGGCCGTCGGGAGGTCGTCCAGCGGGCGCTCGTCGACCACATCGCGGCTCTTGGCTCCGCTGAGGTAGGGCTCTGAGTCGTCGAAGTAGATGAGCTCGCGGCCATCGGCCAGGGTCGTGGAGGTACGGCGAACCCTCTGGGGCATGTCGGCGTGCTCAGTCATGAGCTCTTGACCTTCCTGGGTCTCTGGTCCTCTTCGCCAACAAACGGCTGGGCCTCGATGAGCTGACCGACCTGTTCGGAGACGATTCGTCGCGCCTCGCAATCGAGCTCGGCGTCGGTCACCAGCACGTCGACCTGGTCGAGCGTGGCGATCGTCGAGAGTCCGATGATCCCCCACTTGCTGTGGTCGGCCACGACGATGACGCGTCGGGCGCTCGCGATGAGCGCTCGATTGGTGGCGGCCTCGATGAGGTTCGGTGTGGTCAGACCCGCGACCTGGTCGATGCCATGGACTCCGAGGATGAGGGTGTCGACGTGCAGCGAGCGCAGTGTCGCGTCGGCCACCGGACCAGCCAGCGCGTCCGACGGAGTGCGCATCCCGCCGGTCAGGACGACGGTCAAGTCTTCGCGCTGGGGGTTGTGCAACAGGTCGGCCACCCGCGGAGAGTTCGTCACCACGGTCAGGTGTGGAACGTTCACGAGCTCATGGGCCACGGCGTAGGTCGTGGTGCCGGCCGAGATGGCGATCGATGAGCCGGGGGCGATCAGCCCAGCCGCCACGCGTGCGATGGCGGACTTCTGCCTGGGGTTCATCTCGGACTTCACATGGAATCCGGGCTCTTCGGCACTGCGACCGACGACCGCAGTGGCGCCTCCATGGACTTTCATGACCAGCCCGTTGACCGCAAGCGCCTCGATGTCGCGGCGCACCGTCATGTCCGAGACGCCCAACAGGTCGACCAGCTCCGAGGCGCGCGCCCCGCCGACGCGTTCGACCTCACGAAGGATGGCTTCTTGTCGTTGTTGTGCCAGCACGCCGTTTCCCTTGTCTATCGGCCCGGTCCGTCGGCAATTCTTCCATGACTGCCGCGCGAACGCGTCACACGATCACCTGACAGAATGACGCGCATGCCCGCGCACGAAAGCACGCAGACCCTGCACAAGCCCCGTCTGCTCTCCGGTATGCAGCCGACGCACGATTCATTGCACCTTGGCAACTACCTCGGTGCGCTGGTCAACTGGGTCACGATGCAGGACACGCACGACGCGTTCTACGCCGTCGTGGACCTGCATGCGATCACGGTCGAGGTCGCGCCGGTGACGTTGCGCGAGCGCACCCGGCGTACGGCCGCGCAGTACCTCGCAGGTGGGGTGGACCCCGCGAGAGCCACCGTCTTCGTGCAGAGCCACATCAGTGAGCACGCCGAGCTTGCGTGGGTCCTGTCCTGCCTCACCGGCTTTGGTGAAGCCAGCCGGATGACGCAGTTCAAGGACAAGGCCGGCAAGAAGGGCGCCGAGGGCACGACCGTGGGGCTGTTCAACTATCCGGTGCTCATGGCAGCGGACATCCTGCTGTATGACGCGGACCAGGTCCCGGTCGGTGAGGACCAGCGCCAGCACCTTGAGCTGACCCGCGACCTGGCTGGGCGGTTCAATACCCGCTACGGCCAGACCTTCACCGTTCCCGAACCGCACATCGTCAAGGCCACCGCCAAGATCCATGACCTTCAGGACCCCACGTCCAAGATGAGCAAGTCGACGCCGAGCCAGAGTGGTGTGATCGACCTTCTGGAGGACCCCAGGATCATCGCCAAGAGGATCAAGTCCGCAGTGACCGACGGTGGGCGCGATATTCGCTTCGACGAGGCAGAGAAGCCTGGCGTCTCCAATTTGCTGAGCATCCTCGGTGCACTGTCGGGGCGCTCGATCGAGGCCCTCGAGGCGGACTACGACGGCAAGGGCTACGGCGACCTGAAGAAGGACGTCGCCGAGATCGTCGTCGACCTGGCCACGCCGTATCGTGACCGCACCCTTGAGCTGCTGGCCGACCCTGCCGAGCTCGACCGGATCCTCGCAGAAGGCGCAGAGCGGGCCAGGGATGTTGCCAGCACCACCTTGGCCAGGGTCTATGACCGAGTCGGCTTCCTGCCGAGCAAGCGATAGCCGCGCACGTGAACGTGATCGGTGTGTCCATCGCCATCCCTGCGCCGTTCGCCGGTGAGCTCCAGCGGCTGCGCTCGTCCTTCGGTGACCCATCGGCCGTGTCGATCCCGACCCACGTCACGCTGCTGCCGCCGACCGAGATCACCGATGACCAGGTTCCCGAGATCCACGAGCATCTTGAACGCGTGGCCGCCGCGCAGGGGCAGTTCACCATGACGTTGCGCAGCACCGGAACGTTCCGCCCGGTCTCTCCGGTGGTCTTCGTCCAGGTGGCGGGCGGCATCAGTGAGTGTGAGCGGATCGAACAGGCCGTCCGCACCGGCCCGTTGAAACGGGGGGTGCGGTTCTACTACCACCCTCACGTCACGATCGCCCACGACCTCGATGACGCGGCGATGGACCGTGCCTTCAACGAGCTTGCCTCGTACGAATGCTCATTCGAGGTCACAGCGTTTCACCTGTACGAGCACGGCGATGATCTTGTGTGGCGTGCGGTGCGCAGCTTCGACTTCGCCGGAGAGGCGAAGAGCCGACCGGGCCGTATGCCGTGAAGCCCCTGTGGGCACGGTTTCGGGCGAGCAAGCCCTGGCTCGCGTGGAAGCGCTACGGCGACGCGCGGGGCAATATTCTGGCCGCAGGCGTCGGCTATTTCGCCTTCTTCTCGATCTTCCCCGCGGTCGCGCTCGCGTTCACGGTGTTCGGGTTCGTCCTGCGGGGGCACCCAGAGCTGTTGCAGCCGGTCGCTGACAACCTGAACGCGAACCTGCCGGGCTTCGTCAAGGATGCCCAGCACCCCCAAGGACTCATCCCGATCCGGGCCCCGCGTGCGGCAGCGTTGACCATCACCGGTGTCATCGCCTTCGTCAGCCTGGTGCTTGCCGGGATGGGGTGGCTGGGGGCTGTTCGTGAGGGAATTCGTGCAGTCTTCGGCGTCCGGGGGTCCGCCGGCAACGTGGTCGCCACCAAGCTTCGCGACCTCGGAGTGCTCTTCACCCTGGGCCTGGGTATCGCGCTCTCCGCAGTGCTGACCAGCGTGGTCGGCGTTGCCGCCGGCTGGATCGCGGATCGGATCGGAATGTCCGGTCAGGGTTGGGTTCTCATCTTGGCGGGGCTCGCGGTCAGCGTCCTGGCGGACACCGGCCTGATGATGCTCCTGCTGCGGGTGCTCTCCGGTGTCCCTGTGCATTCGCGCGACCTGGCCCAGGGGGCTTTGGTGGGGGGCGTCGGCTTCAGTCTGCTGAAGGTCTCGGCCACCACGTTGCTGCCACGGGTGACCGCCAACCCGTTGTTCGCCTCGATCGCGATCGTGATCGGCTTGTTGTTCTGGCTCAACCTGATTGCGCGACTCACCCTGATCTCAGCGGCGTGGGCGGCCAACGACATCGATGAGATCCACGGTGGAGAGCTGCATGCATTGGCGCAGGGCACCGCGACCGTCGCCGTGCCCGCAACGACCGCCGCCCGTGACGAGAAAATGCCGACGTTCGGTGCCCGGCCCGCGGACACCACGACGCTGGCTGCGGGTGCCGTTCTTGGTGCCGCCGGGGTGGTGGCAGCGGGGGTGCTACTCCGGGGCATACGGTCAATGCGCGGTCTCATCCGGCGCTGAGACGGGGCGGCGCTGACGGGGTGACGGCCCGGAGAGCAGGGGGTCTGACCGAGCCGCCACCGTCAATGCACCCGGAGCATTGTGCGGTCTTCACCGCATGCTCCCATTGTCCGCAGCTGCGCGCATGTGGAGGTTGGGTGCACAGAACAAGTCTGAACGCCGTGGATCGCGGCGTCATCCAGCAAAAGGGTGAGAGCGGCCCCGCTCAGAGGCTGCAGGCTTCGGCCGGGTGACACCCAGCTTCAGCTCGAATGAGTCTGGTTCAGCTCCGTCTCCCGGCGATGCTGCGCGCCGCAAAGGCGCCCACCAGAACCATCCCGCTGAGCAGACCAGCCGCACCGATCCACGGCTGCAGCGCTGGCAGCCGAAGCAACGTTGGCCTGCCGAGGACTCGGGCGCCGGGCGCTGGCCGGGGGGCTCCTTCGCTCGAGCCGGCGCCCGATTCCGAGGTCAGCCCCGGCCTCGTCACGCTGCCCGGCTCGACCAGCTGGCCGATCGGGGTGACCTGGGTGCCGTGTGCGAAGGCCCAGTCCAGCAGCGCCGCGGTGGGACGCCAGCTGCCGTTGGGGCTGGCCATCTCGGTCACGATGTAGGTCTTGCCCGCGCGCGTCGCCGCGGCGATGAAGGTCTGCTTGGCGGCGATCGTGTAGCCGTTCTTGATGCCGATCGCGCCCTGGTAGTTGTAGAGCAGCCGGTTGTGGTTGTTGATCCTGAAGGCAGGCACCGTCTTGCCGTCGCTGGACCTGCCGCCGGGGACGGCAGCTGTCTTGGTACTGACGTAGCCGCGAAAGTCGGGGAGCCTCATGGCGGCGCGACCGATCAACGCCAGGTCGTAGGCGCTGCTGGTCTGGCCGGGCTTGTCCAACCCGCTGGGATCCTTGGCCACGGTGTCGAAAGCGCCGAGGTCTGCCGCGGTGGCGTTCATCTCGCTCAAGGTCACCGCGATGCTCTGGTTGGCGCGCGCGAGGGCGCTCGCCGCATCGTTGCCCGAGGCCAGAAGAAGCCCCCGAAAGAGCGTTGGGACGCTGTATGCCGTCCCGGCAAGAATCCCGAAGCGACTGCCTTCCACCCGAACGTCCTGTGGTTCCACCACGATCTTGGCGCTCGCATCGAGGCGGGGGATCAGCGTCAGGGCGGTGAGGGCCTTGAGGGTGCTGGCCGGCAGGCGGGGTGTGTGCGGAGCCCTGGCGACCAGGATCTGTCCGGTGTCCATGTCCGCGACCAGGAAAGAGGCGCCCGGCATGGCGGGAGGCGCTGGGACCCCGGGTCCGAGGTTGACGATGACTCCGGCCAGCGCGAGCTGCACACCGCCGATGGGATCAGAGACGGCGGGGCCACCCGCGGCAGGGACAACCCGCCCCGGGACACTGCTGACCGCGTCCGCCGACGACGTGGCACCGACGATGCCGAACGCCCCCGCGGCGGTGAGCGAGAGGCTCAGTGCGAGGGCGCGGACGGCATACCGCAGGGCAATCATCTGACGAGAAGCGTAACGGCTTCCTACCCGAACACAGGTCAGACACCGCCCGGTTGAGCCGCTCGGCTACCGTCTGGCCCATGACTGACGAAGGTGGCTGGCCGGAGACGGCGATCGACGGGTTCTGGGCGGTGATTCCGGCGGGGGGCGCGGGCACGCGGCTGTGGCCCGTGTCGCGGTCGTCCTCGCCGAAGTTTCTGCACGATCTGACGGGCGCCGGGCGCACGATGCTGCAGGCGACGTGGGACCGGCTCGAGCCGCTGTGTGGGGACCAGATCATGGTGGTGACCGGCGTTCTGCACGAGTCGGCCGTTCGAGCTCAGCTCCCCGGACTGGCCCGGGCCAACCTCGTCGCCGAGCCCTCGCCGCGTGACTCGATGGCAGCGATCGGGCTGGCGGCGGCGATGCTCGAACGTCGTGACCCGGACGCGGTGATCGGCTCGTTCGCCGCGGACCATGTCATCGGCGAGCCCGAGATCTTTGCCGACGTGGTTCGTGAGGCGGTCGAGGTCGCGAGGACTGGCTACGTGGTCACCATCGGCATCGAGCCGACCCGTCCCGCAACAGGTTTTGGCTACATCCACGTCGGTGAGCACCTGGCTGTCCCGGGCGCTCCGAGTGCTCGCAAGGTCATTTCCTTCGTGGAGAAGCCTGACGTGGTGAGAGCGCAGGCTTATCTGGATACCGGTGAATATCGTTGGAACGCCGGGATGTTCGTCGTCCGGGCGTCTGTCCTGCTTGACGAGCTGGCAGACCTCCATCCTGAGCTGGCTGCAGGTCTGCGCGAGACCGCGGCGGAGCCGGCCCGTCTGTCGGAGCTCTGGCCGGGGCTGACCAAGGTGGCCATCGACCATGCGGTGGCTGAGCCCGCGGCAGCCAGGGGCAGGGTGGCTGTCGTGCCTGGCGGGTTCACCTGGGACGACGTGGGCGACTTCGCCGCGCTGGGTTCCTTGCTGTCCCACAACCCGGCCGCGCCGGGGTTGAAGATCCTGGGTGAGGTCGACCTGGTCCTGGCCAGGGAGACGACGGGCCTGGTCATCCCCGGCTCCGGCCGGACCGTCGCCGTGCTTGGTCTGGACGACATCGTGGTGGTCGACACTCCGGATGCCCTGCTCGTCACGACCCTCGCCCACGCCCAGGGCGTCAAGGTCCTCGTCGACCTGCTCAAGGCGACCGGGCGTGCCGGCCTCACATGATCCCGCCCGTACGTCTGGCCACCCGCCCACCTCGTAGGTGAGCATCTTCGCTCGGTAGGCTCCTAACCATGGCTGAAACACCCGTCGCCCGCAGCGAGTCCGACCTACCCATCGCCCGCGTTTATGACCAGCTGACGCTGGACGGGTTCGATGCGCCCGAGCGTCTGGGGGCGCCGGGGAAGTTCCCGTTCACCCGTGGCGTCTATCCCACGATGTACACCGGCAGACCCTGGACCATGCGCCAGTACGCAGGGTTCGGCAACGCCAAGGAGTCCAACGAGCGATACCACCAGCTGGTCAAGGCCGGCACCGGTGGACTCTCCGTGGCTTTCGACCTGCCCACCCAGATGGGCTATGACTCCGACGAGGCCATCGCCAGCGGCGAGGTCGGCAAGGTCGGCGTCGCGATCGACTCCCTGGACGACATGCGCACGCTGTTCAGCGGGCTGCCGCTGGACAAGGTCAGCACGTCGATGACGATCAACGCTCCGGCTGCGACGCTGCTGCTGATGTACCAGCTTGCGGCGGCCGACCAGGGCATCGTCGGCAACCAGCTGACCGGCACGATCCAGAACGACGTGCTCAAGGAGTACATCGCCCGGGGCACCTACATCTACCCGCCCAAGCAGTCCCTGCGTCTGATCAGCGACATCTTCTCCTACTGCCACAAGGAGATGCCACGCTGGAACACGATCTCCATCTCCGGCTACCACATGGCAGAGGCCGGTGCCACACCCGCGCAGGAGATCGCGTTCACCCTGGCAAACGCCAAGGAGTACGTCCGCACCGCATTGGCGGCTGGCCTGGACATCGATGACTTCGCGCCGCGGCTCTCCTTCTTCTTCGTGGCCCGCACGACCCTGCTGGAAGAGATCGCCAAGTTCCGGGCGGCCCGTCGTATCTGGGCGCACATCATGAAGGACGAGTTCGGCGCCAAGAACCCCAAGTCCCAGATGTTGCGTTTCCACACCCAGACCGCCGGGGTGCAGCTGACCGCACAACAGCCTGAGGTCAACATGGTGCGTGTCGCGCTGCAGGGCCTGGGTGCCGTCCTTGGTGGCACGCAGTCGCTGCACACCAACTCCTTCGACGAGGCCCTCGCCCTGCCGAGCCAGAAGGCCGCCCGACTCGCGTTGCGCACCCAGCAGGTCATCGCCTACGAGACCGACGTGTGCAAGACGGTCGACCCGTTCGCCGGGTCCTACGTCATGGAGTCCATGACCGATGACCTTGAGGTTGCGGTGATGCAGCTCATGGAGCAGGTGGAGACCCGCGGCGGCGCGGTGTCCGCGATCGAGCAGGGTTTCCAGAAGGCCGAGATCGAGCAGTCGGCCTACCGCATCGCTCTCGAGATCGATGGGGGCGCCCGCACCATCGTCGGCCTCAACAAGTTCACCGTGGACGAGGAAGAGTCCTTCGAGCCGCTGCGCGCCGACCCCATGATCGAGGCTGACCAGTGTGAACGTCTGGCGGTGCTTCGCAGGGAACGGGACAACGACGCCGTATCGCGTGCGCTGGACTCCGTGCGCGCCGCGGCGACAGGCACGAACAACGTCCTCCTGCCCATGAAGGAGGCTCTGGCCGCTCGCGCCACTGGCGGCGAGGTCGCCCACGCGTTGCGAGACGTCTGGGGCACATACGTTCCGAACGACACCTTCTGACCCGAACAGCAGACATGGCAGTCCTGCACGAGACTGTGGCAACCCTGGAGGACGAGCTCATCGCCTTCCGTCGAGACCTTCACGCGCACCCCGAGCTGGCGGGCGACGAGGTCCGGACGACAAGCGTCGTGGCGGTACGGCTGAGCGCAGCCGGCATTCGGGTGAGAAGGCTCGCGGGCAGCGGCCTGGTGGCGGACATCGGGCCGACCGACCCGGCATACCGCGTGGCTCTGAGGGCGGACCTGGACGCGTTGCCGATCATCGAGCGAACCGGCCTGGCGTTCGCCTCTCAGAACGAAGGCGTCTGCCATGCGTGCGGTCATGACGTCCATGTTGCGGCCGTCCTGGGTGCAGGCCTGGCGTTGCAGCATCACGTCGACTCCCTTGTGGCACAAGGGATCGGCGTACGTCTGATCTTCCAGCCCGCTGAGGAGGTCGTTCCCGGCGGGGCACACGGTGTCATAGCCCAGGGCGGCCTCGACGGGGTCGACCGCATCTTCACCATCCACTGCGACCCGTCTCTGGACGTGGGCAGGGTGGGGCTGCGAGAGGGCCCGATCACCGCTGCCGTCGATGGGGTCACCGTCACGTTGAGCGGACGCGGCGGGCACACCGCGCGGCCGCATCTGACCCAGGATCTGACCTACGCGCTCGCCAAGGTCGTCACCGACGTCCCCGCGGTGCTGTCGAGGCGGGTCGATCCACGGGCCGGCCTGGTGTTGGTGTGGGGGAGCATCCACTCCGGCAGTGCGCAGAACGTCATTCCGTCGACAGGGATCGTCGACGGGACCTTGCGGATGCTTGATGCGCAGGTGTGGGAAGACATCGGTCCCCTGTTGGAGGAGGTCGTGCAGGCCGTGGCTGACCCCTACGCCGTGTCCGCGAAGCTCGACCACGTTCGTGGGGTCCCGCCGGTGGTCAACGACCCCGCGTGTGTCGAGATTCTTCATCGCGCAACCCTCGCGGCGCTCGGTCCCGATGCCGCGCAGTCGACACCGCAGTCGCTGGGTGGCGAGGACTTCGCCTGGTACCTGCAGGAACTGCCCGGGGCCCTGGCCAGGTTGGGGACGCGTACGCCGGGCGGTGAGACCTATGACCTGCACCAAGGCGACCTCGTGGTTGACGAACGCGCGGTGCTGGCAGGAGCCCAGCTGCTGGCCGCCGCCGCCCTGATGACCGACGCCACGTGACGCTTGAGCGAATTGTCAAAGTCCCAAAATAACGATGCGGACAACGCATCTTGACTCGGCAGACAGGCCTCATTGGTAGCAGTAGAGTCACGAAAAGTTTGGTCCAAAGATGTTCGTTTAATCGGTGCATTTCAGAGAAGGAGATTCCTTTGCGTCGGGTGATGAAGGTTACGGCCGCGATGTCGGTCGCCGCGCTGGCACTGGCTGGCTGCGGCACAAGCACGGAAAAGACGCCGAGCGCCAGTGGTAGTACGACCACTGCCGCCAGCGGCCTGAAGGTCGGCATGGCCTATGACGTGGGTGGGCGCGGAGACCAGTCGTTCAACGACGCCGCCGCCAAGGGCCTCGACAAGGCCAAGGCCGACCTCAAGGCTGACACCAAGGAGGCCACGGCGGTCGTCGGTGAGCCCGAGTCCGCGCGTGAGGAGCGTCTGCAGCAGCTCATCGACGCCGGCTACACCAACCTCGTTGCCGTCGGTTTCGCCTACGCGTCGGCGGTCAAGAAGGTCGCCGCCGCAAACCCGGACGTCAAGTTTGCCCTCATCGACTCCACCGATGCGACCGGCGCCAATATCGAGAACCTCACGTTCGCCGAGAACGAGGGGTCGTTCCTCGTGGGTGCTGCTGCCGCGTTGAAGTCCAAGACGGGCAACATCGGCTTCATCGGTGGCGTCAATGTCGACCTCATCAAGAAGTTCGAGGCCGGCTACACCATGGGCGCCAAGACGGTCAACCCGGCGATCAAGGTCCAGGTCAAGTACCTCACCCAGCCGCCGGACTTCGGCGGCTTCAATGACCCGGCCAAGGGCAAGATCGCGGCCGCCGGCATGTTCCAGCAGGGTGCTGACGTGGTCTACGCCGCCGCTGGTGGCTCTGGTGGTGGCATGTTCACCGCTGCTTCGGCTGCGGGCAAGATGGCGATCGGCGTCGACTCCGACCAGGCGCTGACCGCCCCGGCGGCCGTCAAGGACGTCATCATCACCTCGATGATCAAGGCAGTCGACGTTGCGACGTTCGACTTCATCAAGGGTCTGACCGAGGGCAAGTTCACGGCTGGCAACAAGGTCTTCGACCTGAAGGCTGGCGGCGTCGGCTACAGCACCACGGGCGGCAAGATCGACGACATCAAGACCAAGCTCGAGGACTTCAAGCAGCAGATCATCGACGGCAAGATCGTGGTTCCGACAAAGCCGTAGTCTCTTTTGAGGGCACGTCTTAGACCACGTGTCTCTTCGCTTCACACGGGGACCCGGGCTGGCACGGTAACGTGCCACTCGGGTCCCTGCTCATGTAGCCCCCGGTCACAGATCAACGCCCGCAACGTCGCGGGCCCGTACGAGGAGCGTGCGTCATCACCGACTCTGCCCAGCCAGTCGTGGAGGCCGCATCGACCGTGGCGCCAGCGGTCGAGCTGCGGGGCATCACCAAGCGCTACCCCGGAGTTGTGGCCAACAGGGACGTGACCTTTTCGGTCCGTCGGGGCACCGTGCATGCCATCGTGGGCGAGAACGGTGCGGGCAAGTCCACCTTGATGAAGATCCTGTATGGGGTGCAGCGAGCCGACGAGGGAACGATCATCGTTGACGGTGCAGAGGTCTCATTGCACAGCCCGTCGGACGCCATCAATGTCGGTATCGGCATGGTCTTCCAGCACTTCATGCTCGCCGACAACCTGACGGTCCTGGAGAACGTCGTGCTCGGCGCCGAGAAGCGTCACGGCATCGGCGACCGCGCGCGAGCCGAGATCGAGCGGATCTCCGGTGAGTACAA
>DATCNE010000319.1:0-5467 GCA_036565395.1 Dermatophilaceae bacterium | reverse complement strand
CGGTCAGCGCCAGCCTGAGTTGGGAACACGGCTTTCACGCGTGCCCGTAGCCGGTTCGGATTATGGGACAGCCTGTCGATGGTTGCCGGCGGCTTAGCGTTGGTTCGCGTTGGTTCGGACCTTCGTCTCTTCCAGGGCGCCCTGACCTTATGGCTTCCCTGACGGTCTTGCTGTCCGGGGGTGGTGAGGTTCCTGGTTTGATTCAGGGGTGGTTGATGTCGATGCCGCAGGCCGAAGGTCCGCCCGTACTGCCGTGCGCCTGGAGTACGCCACGATCGGCTGGAACGCGCTCGAGGCCGCCGTCGCGGTCGGTAGTGGCATCGTGGCCGGCTCGGTGGCGTTGGTCGCTTTCGGTCTGGACTCAGCCATCGAGGTCGTCAGCGCCACGGTCGTCCTGGTCCACCTTCGCGCAGTTCTGGACGGTGCTGAGCCGAACGCTGCCCGGCAGCGCCGGGCGCTTCGCACCATCGCCTTCACCTTCTTCGCGCTGGCCGCCTATGTGACGGTGGATGCCGTCCTGACCGTCCTCAGGGCTGATCGTCCCAGTGCCAGCCCGCTCGGGTTGGTCGTAACCGGCGCTGCCGCAGTTGTCATGCCGGCCCTGGCGTGGGCCAAGCGCAGGACCGCCAAAGAACTCAACGCGCACGGTCATCAGGGGCCGGCTCTACTGCTGAATGCCGACGCCGCTGAGACGCTGCTGTGCGCCACGCTCAGCGTGGCCACACTCATCGGGGTCGGCGCGAACGCCGTTTTCGGCTGGTGGTGGGCAGATCCCTTGGCCGGGCTGGTCGTCGTGTACTTCGCGATCAGGGAAGGGCGCGAGGCATGGGAGGGCGAGTTGCTCGACGAAGATTGATCCAGCCTGGCGGACCAGAGGTGCGCTCTGAGGGTTGGCTTACCGGGTCCTAGTTAGCGGGACACGAGTTGGCCGGGTGTGTAGAGATCACGCAGAAGGGCGATCTCCGCGCCGTGATGGATGACTTCTCGGCTGATGTGCAGGACGAGGGAGACCAGCGGCAGGTCGGCGGGGTTCCCGTACTGGACCTCGCTGGGCCCACAGGGTCGACTGAGTCCGGCCGTGTCGAGACCGCGGACGCCTGCGATCCACTGCGCGTAAACGCCGTCGAGCTGTGCGAGGGCCTCAGCGGCGGTGCCGGCGTAGTGGAAGTTTTCGTTGCTGACCGTCGGTCCACCGAACTGGGCTGCAACGCGGGTACCGAGCACGCTGACGATCAGGTGCGCCATGCGCCAGGCAATCGTCGTCACCGGTGCCGGTGATGGTGGCGGGCGCAGGAGATCGAGGGTGAAAGGGCCCGACCCGATCGCTGCTGGGCTGTCGTGTGCTCCACGAGCGCGGACGTTCCAGCAGCCCGGCACGGGCTCCCACAGGTACTCCTGGTCCGTCAGCCCGTCCAGCCTGGGTCGCAGTTGGTGAGTCCAGTGCCCGTCGAGTTGGTCCAGCAGCTCACCGGTCCAGTCGATGACAGCGTCCTTGGCGCGCAGGTCGGGTTGTGCGGTGGTGGCGGGGTGCATCGGCGTGCCTCTCGGAAATCAGGGTCGTGCGGCGAGACGCCGCGGTGGTGTTGTGCGCGAGAGCTCGGCTGAGTCATCGTCGCAGGTCCAGGAACCGCGCTCATCAATGGCACCCGGAGCTAGAAAGACAACTATTCTGCGCCCGCTGGAGCTCAACGGTCAGGATGTATCTGATCACTGCTAACTGCCTGGATGCGAGCGGGATCGGTGTCCGTACGCCGATGGGTCACAGGGATGCCCGCCTTGCCGCATGTGGAACGGTGACCGGACAAGAACGCACACCCATCGCGGCTCCGAGGATGTGTTCAGTCGCTTGTAGTGGAAGCGTGTCTGCAGGATCACGAGGTCGTCGTCGTTGACAAGGTAGACGAAGCGGTGTCCATCGCTGACACGTCGAGGTCATGCTCCGGCGAGCATGTGGCGAAGTGGCTCTGGTTTGCACACCGTGCGTGTGCGCGAACTGGGGTTACCACTCGAGCGCCGCACCACATCAGCGTGCGAAGGGCCCAACGTAGAGGAGGAGGGTGTTGGCAACGACGAGGATGGTGAAAGCAATGGCCCAGCCGACCGGCAACAGTGTGAAAGAGGCGAGCGCCGCGGCACCGAGCACCAGGACATTGACGGTCAACCTTGCAGCGGGCATGGCGAAGACTGATCTCGGAGCGGCGAACAGGCTCCACAAAGCGATGGCAACTGTCGGGGTCCCGAGCCCGAGAACCAGTTTGGCGACGAAGCCGGAACCAGCGTGAAATCCCCACGCGCTCAGGGAAAGGATCGCGGCCACTTCAACGAGGAAGGCGACGACGTCGTTGACCGTGATGTCCTCCGCGCCGGTCTGAGCCATGCGTTGCTCCTTTGAGATGCTGGGCTGCCCGGTGAGTGCAGGCCCGTCGAGTATGAGAGCGCAGTGAGTGGATGGGCCCCAGACCTCCTGGAACGCCGCGAACGCCTCCTGCAGGGACGCTCCTTCGACGACAAAGAAGGACCAGATGACGACGTCGTCGAGACGCGCGCCGGCCGCGGTGAGCACGAGCTCGACGTTGCGCAACGCCCGCTCGACCTGGGCGCGGACATCCGCCGGGTCCGCGGGAGCGAAGCCCTCGGCTCCGTTCTGGCCTCCCACGTAGACGGTGCGCACGAGCCCCTCGACGCTCACGCCCTGCGAGAAGGCGGGGTTGGTGGGAAGCCCAGCGGGGTTCAGGTGACTGAGGACGGGCGCCGCGGTCATGCGAACAATTGTAACTGGTTATAATGGTTACATGCAAGAGGAGCGTCGTCTCAACCCGGCCGTCGCCCGCCGCTTCCGCAGTGGCCGCCCGGCCCTCGACTTTGTCCACACCGGCGGCGTTGGCGCCTGGACGGCGGCCGAGCTCGTGCACGACGGACCGACGCTGGCGCGCTGGCTCGCGCACCTGGTGCACCTCCCGGAGTCCGACATCCGGACGTACGACGTGGACGTCCCCGCGGCGCGGGAACTCCGGGAGGCGATCTGGCAGCTGGCGCAGGCATGCATCGCCGAACGCGATTTCGGCCCCGAGTACGTCGCGACCGTCAACCGCTTCGCCGCAGCCGCCGACCCCGTCCCGCTCCTGTACCCGAACGGAACGTCGATGCTCCGCGCGCTCGACGCGCCGGCCGCGCTGTCTATCCTCGCCCGGGATGCGATCGACTTGTTCGGTGGGCCGCTCGCCCGCCGCGTGCGCGTATGCGCCGCCGAGGACTGTGGCTTGCTCTTCGTCGACGCGTCCCGACCCGGAACGCGCCGCTGGTGCTCGATGCAGCGCTGCGGCAACCTGGCCAAGGTCCGCAAGCACCGATCTGCGACCGGCGCCGCACAGACCGCGGGGGGGTAATGACGACTGCGGCCCGCCGCCGGCTTCCCTACCGCCGGCCGACGCATTCGAAACCTGCCGATCGCAACGGACAAACTGAGCGACCCAAACGCTGGTGTCGTAAGAGGAACGATCACCGGGGCAAGCGATCATTCCGCTGATACGGCCGAACCACCACCCCGGCTTGCGCACTTTCGAATCCGCGATCGAGCCGGTCAGAGAGCCTGCGATTTCGACGGTGCGCAAGCTGAGGGTGCGGTGGGCTGGGTCGCCTACTCCCCGGCTTCGTACTTGAACGAGACGCGAAGCTTCGTCCGATAAGTGATCCCGCCGTCCTCGGCGACATGGATGTCCTGCGCGACAACCTCGGCGACCCTGATATCGCGCAGCGTCCCGCTCGCCGCCGTGATGGCAACGGATGCGGCGTCCTCCCAGGACTGCGTACTTGTTCCGACGAGGTCTGTCACTCTGTAAACGCTCACGCGACCCTCCTGGCCATACGGATGGATTGTCTCCCAGAGACAGTCCTACCGGACTCGTGCTCCCGCCGACAAGAGGTACGTGGCGATCTCCTGGCGCCAATGCACGGCGCCGCTGCTCGTGTCAGTTGCCGATGACTCACCGGGCAAGAACGCACGCCCATCGCGGCAAATGTGCGCGTTCGCGAGACTAAAGGGCCCGCGGCGCCATGAACTTCGCCACGTCGCAGTCGTCGATACGATCGACTAACTGGCGTGGGCAACTGGCGTGGACTGACCTCGACCGGCGTGGACTGACCCCGATCGGAGGGACTCATGGCCGAGCGCCCCGGCGAGCAGGAACAAGAGGCCTACCACCAGGATCGGCAGGATCACCACACCGGACGAGCCTCCGAGTTGGCCCCGGTGGCCGCGAGCTGCGCCAGCCCGGCAACCACCATCAGCAGGCCGGCGAGCTCTGCGTGGTGCAGGCCGAGGAACGCCAGCGCCACACCGATCGCGAACACGACGACCGCCACGACGGGCCCGCTGCCGCGGGGGATGATGCCGAAGGCGGAATCGGCCAGGGTGAAAAGCACAACCAGCGCCGTGGCACCCACGAACAAGGGGGTCAGCCGCCGCCGGACGGCGGAGGGCGAAGACGCTCAGGGCGATGAGGGGGGAGCGCCCAGGCAGCCGTCATCGCGACGGCCCGTCAGCCTCCGGGATCACCGAACGTCTCACCGGCACGAACAGCCCGCCGAACAGGCCGAACAGGGCCATCAACGTGAACGCGACATACCTCAGGACCTTCGCCGTGCGTGTCATCGCGGGCCACCTCTCCCCTTCGCTTCCAGCATGCAGACGAAGCCCCCGGCGGTAGAGCCCAAAGTCCCGCGACTCCCAGGTGGCCAGACACGCCGGGCAACGGGTGCCCGGACAAGCGCGGCATGAAGTTGAGATCCCTGGGCACCCGGCCCGTCTCGGGACAGGCGGGCAAGCGGCACGAATCGTCATTCTCGCGCTCGGCTTCGCGGCCTCCGCCACGGCGGTTGTGCCCAGTTTTGGCCAGTTGCTGCATGGCAACAAGATCTATATGACAGTCCACCTCCCTCATTGGCTTCATTGCGCTCATCAGCAGTGTCCTGATGCTTGTTGCCGAGAGCGACCCGGGTCATGCCGTCGTCATGGCCGCCATGGTCGTGCTGTGGCTGATCGCCACGATCCACCACAGCCTGCTCGCCAAGACGGCGCCGCCAACTCCGATCGCCAAGACGCTGTAGTCGGCCACCAGCGGGTCAGTGCGACAGGGGTTCGGCTGAGCGCGCCCAGACTTCCGTGCACTGTCATCGGCTAGATCCGGTCGCACTTTGTCGACCGTCCGCCGTCCCGAAGGCGGAACGATGACCGGACCCATCGAACCGCCACGAAGGCCGTACGACGATCGCACGGCTGCGACGGTGCGCGTCCGAAGTTGCCACTCCGGCGACCCGCGCGTACAATTTCCTGTACGTAACGAGAGGCGCTCCCATGCGAACCATGACCTACTCAGAGTCCCGGGCGAAGTACGCCGAGACCCTCAACGCAGTCGTCGATGACCGCGAAGAGGTAGTCATCACCCGTTCCGGCCACGATCCGGTCGTC
>DATCNE010000318.1:0-4660 GCA_036565395.1 Dermatophilaceae bacterium | reverse complement strand
GTGACCGCAACTGCGTCCGCCTCCCTTACCTCTCCAGAGAGGATGTCGCGCAGCCGACCCAGCGGCACGAGCTCGTCCAGATGTTGCCCGATGGTGGCTCCGGTCAGTCCGAGCAGTCGCCGGGCCTCGTCGTTGAGCACGTTGATCCGACCCTGCGTGTCGAAGGCGATGATGCCCTCGCGGATGCCGTGCAGGGTCGCTTCGCGCTCCTGGACCAGCGCCACGATCTCGGCTGGTTCAAGGCCGAACGTCACCCGTTTGATGGCCCGAGCCAGGATCAGTGACGCCACGACGCCCACCGCCAGCGCCAGCCCGGTATAAAGGATCGCGGCCACGAGCACCTGGCCCACCTGCGCCGCCACCTTGGTCTCGAGGATCCCGACCGAGACCTCGCCGATGGGCTTCCCGATGCTGTCGCGGATCGGGACGCGTGCGTTCGCTGACCGGCCCAGGCTGCCACTGTCCACGCCGGTGTGGGTGCGACCGTCCAGAGCCACGACCTGCTCCTCGATCCGCCTGCCGATCAGCGCCGAGTTGGGGTGGGAGTAGCGGAGCCCGTTGGCGCCGATCACCACGACATATGCAGCGCCGGTGTCCTTCACCACCTTGTCGGCGATCCCACGGATGATGCCATGAGGATCCCCGGCAGCAAGCGCCGTCGACACCACCGACATGTCGCCAACAGCAGCGGCAATGTTGGACGCGCGCACCCTTGCGTTGCTGTCGGCCGTTGACCGGGCCAAGGATGCATAGAGCCCAAACCCCATCGTCATCGTGACGGCGATAATCCCCAACACGGCGATCAGGATTCGCGAGGCGAGCGTGGTGCTGTGCGGACGCATACCTCAGGATGGCTGAGAAAAATGCACAGAACCACTTGTATCGCGGGTATCCGCCCCAACGTTCACAAGGCTTCCCGCTCTGCATGCCTCGTTCATATGGTGACGGCTATCACATCGACGAAAGGCGATCGCCATGGCGGCCATCGAGTTGCGCAACGTCACCAAGAAGTTCGCCACAGCGGACGGCGGCACTTTCACGGCGCTGCAGGACATCAGCCTCACCGTGGAGGACGGACAGTTCTGCGCGGTGGTCGGACCGACGGGGTGTGGCAAGTCGACAACCCTGACGTTGATCTCGGGCCTCGAGTCGACCTCTGCCGGTGAGGCCTTCGTCGACGGCAAACCCGTCTTGGGCATCGACACCGGCACCGGGTTCGTCTTCCAGCAGGACGCGATCTTCCCCTGGAAGTCGGTGCTGGACAACGTGTCAGCCGGTCCAGTCTTCCGCGGGATGGGTAAGACCAGCGCCAGGGAGCAGGCGCGCGACTGGATTCGCAGGGTGGGACTGAACGGCTTCGAGGACCGCTACCCCCATCAGCTCTCCGGCGGCATGCGGAAGCGCGTCGCACTGGCTCAGACGCTGATCAACCGGCCGCGGGTTCTCTTGATGGACGAGCCGTTTGGTGCCCTGGACGTTCAGACCCGCTCGATCATGTCCACCGAGCTGTTGAACCTGTGGGATCAGACCAGGCCTGCGGTCGTCTTCGTCACCCACGACCTCGAGGAGGCGATTGCCCTCGCCGACAAGGTCATCGTCCTCACCGCCGGTCCGGGGACCGTGAAGGCTGAGTTCCACATCGACCTGCCCCGGCCCCGCGTCGTGCAGGAGATCCGATTCGACCCGCGGTTCGTCGCCACCTACGAGCTGATCTGGCAGGCTCTGCGTGACGAGGTCCAGGAGGCCTACTCCCGCACGACCACCTCGGGTGCTTCCCCAGCCGCCCTGGACGTGGCGTGAACACGGCCGGCCGGGCCCGGGCCAAGCGCCGCCGGCTCGTCGTCGCGCTTCAGCTCACCGTCCTTGCCGTGTGGCTCGGCGGCTGGGAGCTCGCCGCGCGAACCAAGGTGATCGACCCCTTCTTCTTCAGCCAGCCCAGCGCCGTCTGGGACCAGATCGTTACGTGGACCTCGAACGGCACGTCCCAGGGCAGCCTCGGCGAGCAGATCCAGGTCACCCTCGAGGAGGCGGCGCTCGGCTTCGTCATCGGCGTCGTCGCCGGTGTGGTGGCGGGAATCGCCTTGGGACGCATCAAGATCCTGGCTGACGTGTTCGCGCCCTACATCAAGGTGGCCAACTCCATCCCGCGGATCGTGCTCGGGTCGCTCTTCGTGGTGGCCTTCGGCCTCGGCCTGACCTCCAAGGTGCTGCTGGTCATCGTCCTTGTCTTCTTCGGCGTCTTCTTCAACGCCTTCCAAGGCACGCGAGAGGTCGACCGCAACCTCATGGCCAATGCCAGGCTGCTGGGAGCCTCGCGATGGAAGATCACCACTGAGGTTGTCATGCCGTCGGCGTTCACCTGGATCCTCGCCAGTCTGCACGTCAGCTTCGGGTTCGCCATCATCGGCGCCATCGTCGGAGAGTTCCTCGGCTCGGACCGCGGGCTGGGCAACCTGATCAAGTCCGCCCAGGGCAACTTCAACCAGAGCGGCGTGCTCGCCTGCATGGTCCTGACAGCCGTGATCGCGCTCCTGGCCGAATTCCTCATCACCCGACTCGAACGACGACTCCTGCGGTGGCGCCCGCCGCAGCACGGAGAGGCAGACCTCGCCGTCCTCTAAGGGGTGCACACCACACCCGCTCCCTCCCTGCTCAATCCCTGCTCATCGGTCATACCCTCATTAAGGAGAAGTCTCATGAAGTCACGCTCTCGCGCAGCCGGTTCGCTGGCCTGCGTCGCAGTTCTGGCCCTGGCTGGTTGCGCCAACAACGCCGCCTCCGGTTCGGGGTCCAACGGTGCCACCGGGGCTGGACCGACCGCCAAGGCCACCGGCGACACCATCAAGATCATGGTCGGCGGACTCAACAAGCAAATCTACCTGCCGTTCATGCTGGCCAAGCAGCTCGGCTACTACGACAAGGCCGGCGTCAACGTCTCGCTCCAGGACGAGGGCGCCGGCGTGGACGCCACTACGCAGATGATCGCCGGTCAGGTTGAGGGCACTGGTGGCTTCTACGACCACACGATCGCGTTGCAGGCTCAGGGCAAGTTTGCCGAAGCCGTTGTCTCGATGCTGCAGGTCCCCGGCGAGGTGGAGCTGTGTCGCACCGATCTCAAGGGCAAGATCAAGTCGCCGGCCGACTGGAAGGGGGCCCATCTCGGTATCACCGACACCGGTTCTTCGACCGATTTCCTCACTCAGTATCTGGGCAAGAAGAACGGCGTGGATCCCTCGCAAACCCGCCGCATCGGCGTCCAGGCCGGAGCGACCCTCATCGCCGCCATGCAGCACAAGAGCGTTGACTGCGCCATGACAACCGAGCCGACCGTGTCAAAGGTCCTTGCCGACGGGACTGGATACATCCTGGAGGACATGCGCACAGCGGAGGGGGCCAAGCAGGCCCTCGGCGGTACCTACCCGGCGACCTCGCTCTACATGCAGAACGACTATGTCAATGCCCACAAGGACACCGTTCAGAAGCTGGTCAATGCCTACGTGGCCACGTTGAAGTGGATCTCGAGCCACTCGGCCACGGAGATCGCCGACCAGATGCCGCCGGACTACTACGCAGGCGTCGGCAAGGCTGCCTACATCTCGGCCCTCGAAAAAGAGAAGGGCATCTACAACCCCACAGGCATCATGCCGACCGACGGCCCCGCGACATGCCTAACAGTGCTCTCCGCGTTCAACCCGAAGGTGCAGGGAAAGTCCATCGACATCACCAAGACCTTCACAAACGAGTTCGTCCAGAAGGCGACTCCGCTGAGCTGACCGGGCTACATGGGTGCGGGCGATAGGGGAGGCCCCTTCGCCCGCACCTCCGCCCCAGCGCCTGGATGGGTTCGGTCTGCGTGGCGACGACTTCTCCACGGCACCTATGCCACATCGGGCCTACCTGGCCTGTTATTGACAGTTGGACACATCCACACCACTTTGCCTACTCTTACGCGAGTCCATCGTGGGCATGAAGGGACTAAAGGCCCGTCCCCAAGCCGGGGTTGTTTTTCGAGGATTCAAGCAGCGCGCTCCCGACCCGCTGTGACCCCAAGGATTGACGCCGGAAAATTGCTCCGCATGCCGGGTGCGATCAATAGCTCGAATCTGTATCGGGGCTGCCGAGGAGCCGTTCCCGGCGTAAAGTTCTTCGCGCTCCCGGCCATCGGGATACCGGTGGGTGCCGCCGCCGAGGCTCGGTCGTCCTAGGTGGCCTAGGACAGTTCTCGGGCGGTGTCTGGTTGGTCAGATAGCGCGCCGACTTCGCCGAGGAGCCGCTGGAGGGCCCGGATCTCATCGCGGAGCGCCCGCCGACCCTTGGCGGTGATCTTTACCCAGGTGCGTGGGCGGCCGTTGCCCGTTGTTTTGCTTTGGGCAACGAGGCCGGCCTCTTCCAGCGCCTGCAGGTGGCGGCCGAGGTTGCCGTCGGTAACACCGAGCGTCGTCTTCAGGTGCCTGACGTCTGCTTTAGCGAGACCGCTCAACGACGCGAGGATGCCGAGCCGTACCCGCTGATGCACATCGTCGTCGATGTCGTGGATCGGATGTTGGGTCATCGGGTAATCCTCGCCGATGCCACCATGAGCACCGCCGCGTATGCCGCGAGCTGAACCGCTACAGCCACGTCGCCGCTGAGCGTGCCGGCGATGATGAACGAGATTGCG
>DATCNE010000317.1:0-6783 GCA_036565395.1 Dermatophilaceae bacterium | reverse complement strand
AGCAAGATCGCCTTCGTCGCCGCGACGACGTTCGCGCTGGAGGCGGTGCTGGACCTATCGGGGCAGATGTCCGACGAGGGGCGAAACGACATCCGTATCGAGGCCGCCTTGGCCAAGCTCTGGGCCAGCGAGATCGGGTACCTGGTCGCCGACGAGCTGGTCCAGATCCGCGGCGGGCGCGGCTACGAGACCGCCCAATCGTTGGCAGCACGGGGTGAACGGGCTGTCCCGGCGGAGCAGATGCTCCGCGATCTGCGGATCAACCGCATCTTCGAAGGCTCCAGTGAAATCATGCACCTGCTTCTGGCCCGCGAGGCTGTCGACTCGCAGTTGACCGCCGCCGGGAGACTGGCCGACCCGGAAGCAACGTTGCGGGTGAAAGCGCACGCCGCAGCGAAGGCGAGTCCCTTCTTCGTCCAGTGGCTACCGAAGCTGGTAACCGGCCGTGGTCAACTGCCGACCGCGTTCAGCGAGTTCGGCGATCTCGCGCCGCACCTGCGCTACGTGGAGCGCAAGTCGCGAAAGCTCGCTCGCTGCACGTTCTACGGTATGGCGCGCTATCGGGAGAAGTTGGAATACCGGCAAGGGTTTCTGGGCAGACTCGTCGACGTCGCCGCGGAGCTGTTCGCGATGTCAGCGTCCTGCGTGCGAGCCGAGATGCTACGGTCCGACGATCCAGAGCAGGGAGCCACAGCGTACGAGCTGGCCGACGCGTTCTGCGGGCAGTCGCGGCTGCGTATCGAGCGGCTCCTGGACGCTTTGTGGGACAACACCGACGACGCCGACTGCTGGCTCGCCAGCCGAGTGCTTGACGGCCACTACACCTGGCTGGAAGCCGGCGTGCTCGATCTCAGCGAGGGCACCGGTCCCTGGATCGCGCCGTGGGAGCCCGGCCCATCAAAGGTCGAGAACGTCGCCCGCCAAGTCCACTGACAGGCAGAAGTTCACCATTGCGGTCGATCGTTGATGCGTGCAGCGATCGCGGCCAGGTTGGCGGTGACTGTTGTGCCGGACCGACACCGCTGGCCGTTCGCTCAGCGGGCGGGCCACCGTGTACGCCGTCGCACAGCCAGCAAGATCTGGGTGGCTGTTGGCCACGTCTCGTAGGCCGCTTCCGCGGCGGCGACATGGGCTCCAGGCCGCGGCGCAAGCTCAGGCTGAACGGTCTCGTTGGACAAACGGTGTAGCCCCGTGCCTACGCGAGCAGGAGTCGGGTCCAGGCGTCGGTGAGCCAGGCGGCGAACTGGGCGGGGGTCCATGCACGTTCGCGGACGAGGAGCACCCAGTATTCGGCGGCGTTCATGCTCCAGATGATGTCTGCGACCTGTTGGTCGGAGAGGTCGGTCCGGAGCTCTCCTGTGGCGCGCAGGTCAGCGGCGAAGGTGCCCATGTTGGTGACGCGCCGCTTGGCGATCTCGGCCCACATGGCCGCGCACTCCTGGTCGGTGGTTGCGGCGTCCCGCAAGGCCAGAAACACCGGTGCCAGGCGCTCCTGTATGCCGGTGATCGCATGCGCGTAGATGGTGATCTTGTCGCGAGCTGAGGTGGCCGAACGGACCCGAACAACGTAGTCACGCTGCTCGGCGGGTACCGCCTTTTCGGTGCCCGAGATCGCGGTTTCGACGAGTTCGCGCAATAGCGCGGGTTTACGTCCCACTGTCGCGTAGACGGTATCGACCGACACCCGAGCCCGTTCGGCGATCTCGGCGACCGTAGTGGCGCTGTAGCCCTCACTGACGAACAGGTCCCTTGCCGCGTTGAGCACCAAGTGGCGGGTCGCCGCGGCCTGCTCACCGCGTCGGGGCGAGTGGTAGGCGCGCTTTGCACTGGGTTGCTTCTTGACGTCATCCCTCATCTGTCGTAGCGTCTCCTTATTCATCCGATACTGGATCGGATGAATTGTACAGGAGGTCCGGTGTCATGGTCTACGCATTCATCCAGGATGTCCCCATCGGTGAGGACTTGTACCGCCGCATGATCGAAGGACTCGGCCCGGAGCCGCTGGTGGGGTCGCTGCTGCATCTGTGCGTCCGCCAGGGCGACGGTCGTCTGCGGTACATCGACGTCTGGGAGTCAGAACAGACGTGCGCTCGGGCTTTCGAGGAGCGGATTCACCCGGCGGTGGATGCTGTCTTCGCCAGCGAGCGGCCTTCGAGCGAACCCGAGGTCCAACACCTCGACGTCCTGCACGCCAGCGGCGCGCTGCTCAACTCGAGCTGGTCATGACGGTCATCGGCCGGGTCACCTCGCAGGGGGCGAGCCAGCCTGCCGGAGCGCGCGCGCTCCGCGTCCCGCCACCGCTCTACTATGGCGCTGCGTTTGCGGCAGGGATGCTGTTGCGCGCTGCGAGCGCCCCGCTTCCTCTTGGCGCGCGGCCGGAAGCCCTGGTGGTCGCCGTTGTCCTGCTCGTATCCGGGACTGGGCTGGCACTGGCCGCCGTCATCGGAGTCGTGCGGAACCAAACCACCATCGTGCCGCACCACGCGGTCTCAGCGTTGGTTACCACCGGCGCCTACCGAATCACGCGAAACCCGATGTACACCGGACTGGCTATGGCCCACCTCGGTGGCGCACTGCTCACTGACTCTTGGTGGCCACTTGCGACCTTCCCGTTCGCGCTCCTCGCGGTCCGCCGCCTCGTCATCGACCCCGAAGAGCGCTACCTAGCCAACAAGTTCGGCCAGCCCTACTCCAACTACCAGACGCGCGTCCGGCGCTGGCTCTAGCCCGGCATCCTCCGCCCTGGTCTGACTCGCCGCAGTGCTTCGGCAGTCCGTTCAGCGATCGTCCTTCGGTGATCATTGAGGCGGGTCACAGAGTGGCACTCGGTGGCGACGGGGGGCCGTCATCGCTCTCATTGCCACGTAGACGTGCTGTTTGACGCAGACCGATCCGACCGGAGCCACTCATCGCACTTGGTCGCCCACAGCCAGCGGGTATCGAATCGCCACGTCAAGAGCGAGACTGGTCGTATGCAAAAGATCTCGCTCGACGCCTTGGCTCGTCAGCAGATGCAGTTAGCTCTAACCGCGGGCGGTGGACACACGGCGGACACGGTTTTCGGCGGTCATGAAAAGGTGCTGCGTCAGACAGTCGTCGCGATGGTCGCGGGCGCCCGCCTTGCCGAGCACGAGAATCCGGGCGAGGCGACCGTACTAGTCCTGAAGGGGCGGCTGCGGCTATCTGCTGCCGACCTAGCGTGGGACGCAGCCCAGGGGGACCTGCTCATCGTGCCCAATAGCCGCCACAGCATTGAGGCGCTAGAAGATTGCGCCTTCCTACTGACCGTGGCCAAGGTCTCCTGACATTGGGACGCGACGAAGCAGAGGACTCACGCTGCCGACCGGAAGCCGATCCGTCTGCAGAGGAGACGTCGACGACGTTCGTCACCGCCGCAACAGGTCGCACAGCACTGCGGCCTGACTAATGTCGGGATTCTTGGTAGCGGTCAGCAACGTCAGCCGGTGTCCGGTGGCCAAGTCCCGTAGGTGTTGCAGCGCCTCAGCCCGCTCGGGATCTTCAAGCTCGGCACAGTAGCGTCGAGTGAACTCCTCAAACTTTGCCGGGTCGTGGCTGTACCACTTGCGCAACTCTGTTGACGGCGAAACGTCCTTGCACCACTCGTTGAGTGCCGCCTTGGCCTTGCTTATCCCGCGTGGCCAGATGTGATCGACCAGGACCCGAACACCGTCCTGGTCGTTGGCCTTGTCGTACACCCTGCGAACGCGCACATCCGGCGTGGTTGCCACCGCCCAACCTCCTCGCTGACCTGTGCCGCCAGATGTCCGGTGCTCTAGGGGCGAATCACGAAGCGAACCACTGCTCGGGCTGCTCCAGCCCTAGTCTCACTGCGCGGCCCTCCTGACTCAAACGCGGGTCAAAGACCGGCCGAAGGCCTCGCCCAAGATTCGGCACAACAACCAACCTCCTGCGCCGGTCTCGTCGCGATCGCCATTCCATGGATGAACTCGCACCTGACCGGCCCGGAAGATCCATGGGTCTGAGTGAAGGTCGACGCGTCGCCGATCCGGAACATCCTTGGCGAACGACGATAATCACGAGCGCCCCACGAACCGTCTCCGTAAGACGGAACGGTCAGCGGAGCACATTACCGCTGATCACCGTCGCTTTGATGGTCCCGCAGGAGGATCGTTCTACGGACACCGGGCTCGGTTCCGATGCGTCCGGTCACGGTTCCCGAACTGGGGCGCCTGGGGCGGGGGTGGCACACCGCCGACATCACAGGTGGACGAACACGTCCCCGCCCTCGACGTCGACGCGATATGTCGTCAGCGGCACGGGTTTTCTGCCCAATGCGATGAGCCGGTGCGACCACGATGGCATGTTCCGCCCCGCGAATCCCGGTGCCCAGTCCCGGTTCTCGCCGGTACACAGGTCGAAGCGAGAGTTGTGCCAGGGACACTGCACCTCGCCGTCGGAGAAGCGCACGCCGCCCGGTCCGGTGGTGAGTGAGAAGCCCAGATGGGGGCAGCGGTTGCGCGCGGCGTACAGCGCGTCGCCCACCTGGCCGACAATGACTGTGGTGCCGCCCGCATCCAGGCTGTGTAGCCGTCCGTCTGCGAGCTCCGAGAATGTTCCGACCCTGACGCGCGCCATGCCCCGTCTCCTTCTCCCTCCATTGTCCTACCACGGGGCGCCAGACACCGCGGCGGGGCAGTGCCCATTGACCGCGAGTATGTCCACGTGTGTCTCATCGCGATCGGCAACTGGGGATCACCGATAGCCCCAGGCCGCTCAATGTCCGTTCACCGAAAGCGGATCGGCATACGGTGACGGCTGCAGGGCCGGGTGTTAGGTCTGGATCGTCATACCGGCGGCGATGGTGCCGCCGTGAGGATGTCGGCTCGCAGGCCACCGTGGTGGATGAATCGCAGGCGGCATACCGCGCAGGCGTCGACAGAGCCTTTGGACGAATCAGCGGGTTCCGGGCTCGAGACCTCTGATCACTGCGCCGACCCCTGCCGACGAGTTGACGGTCCGCGCAACGTCCAACGCAGCCGCGACCGCGCGCCGCCCGGCCTGACGCTGGGCCATCTGTTCTCGTGACCGCGGCTCGGCGCCCATGATCGCGTTGCCACTGACCTGCCACCGGTCGCGGTAGGCAGCGATCGTGTCAAGTCGTCGCAACCAATCCTCGAGCCGGACCGGATCTGCCGGCGGCCAACCGAATTGCAGAGCCCATGGCTGGCGATCTTCGAGAGCGGTCATTGTCAGCGATCTTGTGCGCTGCTCGATGAGTGCTCGGCGTTCCTGGAGGGCCCGCTCCATGTCGGGGTCGGTGACGCCAACGACAGCCGGCCCGAGGCCGACCACGGAGTCTGGCTGCCGGCGGCCATCCGCAGACTCGATCCACTTGGTCACCCGGCCGTGAAGCAGTGCCGCGATGTCATCCGCGCTGCTGATGGTTCGGCCTTGAACCAGCGATGGGACCGCGCGTTCGAGATCCAGGGTTCGTACTTCGGCCTCGCGGAAAGCTGTCATGAGCGGCCCCCAAGCGTCGGAGGCACGAACGGCGTCAGCCTCGCTTGACGTGAGACCGGATGACGCGACTATTGCGAAGTACCGGTCCTCGTTAGCGCGGCGAGCGATGGTGTCGTACTCAGCCCACAGCCTCGCGATGCTGTGGGCACTCGCCCATTCCTCGGTGATGGTGAGGGTGGCGGACTTGTCGGCGCCGGACCTGGCCAGGACGTGCCGCAGCACGTCGGCGGGGGCGACCTCGTCGGGTGGTTGGTGGGAGGTGGCGATGTCGGGGTCGTACATGGTGTCGACATACAACTGGTTGCCGTCTCGTCCCCGGGTGGCCATCACATACAGCGGCTCACGGAGCGTGGTGGCCGAGACGAACGCGTGGGCGGTGTCCACGGTTCTGCCTTGGGCGCGATGAGCCGTGGTGGCGTAGCCGAGTTCCGCATGCTCCCGAACGTATGCGGCGGGCAAGGTCGCCCGCCCCGTCCCGTTGATGCGTCGAACATCGATCGAGCCGTCACGGCGCACACCGACCACGGACCATTGGTCACCGTTCTTGACCCAACCCCGTCCGGTCGTCAGACCTCGTTGGTTGCGGCGGGTGACGACCGAATCGCCAACGCCCACAACGGATCCGCTCGCCGTCTCAACGCCGCCGGCGCTGACTGCGCCGGCCAGAACGCGGTCGGCCCGCGCCCGGTTGTTGAGATCAAGCACCGTCTGGGAGTCGTTCGCCATCATCAAAGACCGCTTCCCGGCGCGGGTGTCGGCCCGCCAGGCCTCGTAGAGCAGGTTGAGCATGGACTCCCGGTCCCCGCCTTCGACCCGTCCGTGTTCGGTGTAAGTCTCGGCGGCCTCGGGCCGGCCGTGGCGTAGGTCGACGGAGGCGGTTCGTTCCCATTCGTGGCGGAACCGGCGGACGTCGTACAGCGCCGGGACGTTGTCGCGGTCCGTGGCGAGCAGGTGGAACGCCCCACCGGCGGAGACCGGAGACAGCTGGGCCCAGTCCCCCACCAGCAGCACCTTCGCCCCCGCACTCCTCGCCTGCTCGGTCAGGGCGTCGAGCTCGAACGTCCCAGCCATGGACGCCTCATCCACGATCACCAGCTGCCCTGCGCGCAGCGACCACCGCTCAACCTCGGCACTGATCGTTCTGGCCCGGCGGAGAAGCGCGCGGGTACGCAACGACGGACTCGCCTGATGCAGCTGGGCTCGCAACTGGTCGAGCTCCGCAAGGCGCTGGGGTTGGCGGCCAGCTTCGGTGAGCCACTTGGTTGTGTTCTCTGTCGCGAT
>DATCNE010000316.1:0-6122 GCA_036565395.1 Dermatophilaceae bacterium | reverse complement strand
GCGTGGCCAACCGGTCCTTGTCGGCACGGTCTCGGTGGAGAAGAGCGAGCACCTCTCGGAGCTGCTGCGTCGCCGCGGCGTCCCGCACGAGGTCCTCAACGCAAAGCAGCACGCGCGTGAGGCCGCCATCGTCGCTCAGGCTGGTCGCAAGTCCGCGGTGACCGTCGCGACGAACATGGCCGGTCGCGGTACAGACATCATGCTCGGTGGCAACCCCGAGTTCACCGCCGTCGCCTCGCTCAAGCAGCAGGGGATGGACCCGGTCGAGACCCCGGAGGAGTACGAGGCCGCGTGGGTGGGCGCCCTCGCCGCCGCCGAGAAGGCCGTGGCCGCCGAGCACGACGAGGTCACCGGGCTCGGGGGCCTCTACGTCCTGGGCACCGAGCGTCACGAGTCGCGACGCATCGACAACCAGCTCCGTGGACGGTCCGGACGTCAGGGCGACCCGGGCGAGAGCCGTTTCTACCTCTCGCTGCAGGACGACCTGATGCGCCTGTTCAACGCGGCGATGGTCGACCGGTTCATGACCACGGCCAAGATGGAGGACGACGTACCGATCGAGTCCAAGATGGTCTCGCGTTCGATCCAGAGCGCCCAGACCCAGGTCGAGGCGCGCAACTTCGAGATCCGCAAGAACGTCCTGAAGTACGACGATGTCCTCAACCGCCAGCGCGAGGTCATCTATGGCGAGCGTCGGCGCGTGCTCCAGGGCGAGGACCTGCACGAGCAGATCCGGCACTTCATCAACGACGTCATTGCCAGCTACGTCGACGCGGCCACCTCAGAGGGCTTCGTCGACGACTGGGACCTCGAGAAGCTGTGGACCGCGCTCAAGACCCTGTACCCCGTCTCGATCAGCATCGCGGAGATCGAGGAAGCGGCCGGTGGCCACGGCAGCGTCACCGCCGAGCTGTTGCGCGAGGAGCTCACCTCTGACGCCCACCATGCCTATGACGCGCGCGAGCTGGCGCTGGGTGAAGAGGTCGCCCGAGAGGTGGAGCGGCGTGTCGTTCTCTCCGTGCTGGATCGCAAGTGGCGAGAGCACCTCTACGAGATGGACTACCTGCAGGAGGGGATCGGCTTGCGCGCCATGGCCCAGCGCGACCCGCTCGTGGAGTACCAGCGCGAGGGCTACCTGCTCTTCGAGGCGATGAACGACGCGATCAAGGAAGAGTCGATCGGCTACCTGTTCAACGTCGAGGTCGAGGTCAACGCCGAGCAGGCCCAGCAGGCCGAGCAGGCCATGGTCGATGCCGAGGCTATCGAGATCCAGGCCGCAGTCCAGGCCGCGCCGAAGGACGGCTTCGAAGCGGCCAAGGCCATCCGGGCCAAGGGCCTGGAGGCTCCGGTGGCTCCGGCGAGGTTGCACTACTCGGCGCCCAGCGACGACTACTCGGTGCAGGAGCGCGACGAGGCGACGTCCGAGACTCGGGCGGCACGCAAGCTCGAGGACCCGCGTGGTGGCAGCAAGAAGAGCAAGGCCAAGAGCAAGAACAAGCGCCGCTGACCCCGAGCCTGCCCACATCCGGCGAGAGCTGCGCCGCCGACCTCAGCCGACCTGCAGCTCGCTGACCACCCACCGGCGGTCGACGCCGGTGAGCCGCATGGCGATCGCCCGGACCCGGCCGTTGTCCACGACCACGGCGCACGCCTCGACGACGCCGTCGGCCGGTTCGCAGATCCTGACGCGCCGCACCAGCGCCCGTCGGGCGACCGTCGCGCGTCGACCCGAGACGGCATTGCGCCGAGCGAGCACTGCATAGACCTCGGTTGTGGTCCAGCGGATCACCTGCGGGGCCGGGCGAGCCCCGGACATCACCTCGACCAGGGCCTGGGCCATGTGCGTGACCCAGGCCTCCGGTTCGGGAAGCTGGCGCGAAAGGGTCCGTTGCGGCCCGAAGTAGTCCCGGCCGCCAGGGTCCTGAAGCGTGTCGTACCCACGGTTGAAGTCGACGGCGAGGGTCCCCTGGATGAAGGGGCTCGGGTCCCGGATGACTGCTGTGCGTGAGTCGATCACCGGCGGCGAGATATCTGGGATCGGCCGGACGATGAGCTTCACGACGTGCTCCGTAATGGCACGGGCGGGCGCAGGACCTGACCTGGCGTGATGAGGTTCGCGTCATCACCGATCACGTGCCGGTTTGCGGCAAACCATCTGTGCCACTCCGCGCTGATCTCGGTGGTGGTGGCCGTCGGGCCGAGGTGGCGCGCGGCGATCGACCACAGGTTGTCACCGCGATGCACCACGATCTCGCCTGGGCCGCCAGTGCCGTTGGCCGGGAGCGCTCGCCGGTCCGGAGACCACGAGGGACCTGGCGCTGCGTCCCCGTCCTCGCTGGTGTGGATCGTCTCTGCCACGTGCGCGAGGACGCCGACGGCGTACTGGGCTGAGGTGACCACGGCCTGTCGCGGTGTCGGGTGTGCGCTGCCGGCAACGGCGGTCCCCGGGACCAGCGCGGCGGTCAGGGCGGTTCCGAGGACGAACGCGACGACCTTGCGGACCACAGCGGGGGCCATCCGGTCCGCCAACCGGGTGCTGGCCTGCCCAAGCGCTCCGGGGAGGGCGGACAGCGCCGACAGCGCCATGCCCAGGCCAACCCAGAGCGACAGAACCACCCCGACAAGGGCAACCATGACGAGTATGCCGTCGGCCGGGCTTGCCGGTCCCGCAGCCGCGAGCGCTGTGAGTGCGTCGCGTGCGGTGCTCAGGAAGATCGACCCCACGGCGACTGCGGCCACGAGACTGGCGGTGGCCAGGGCGATCGCCGCGAGGGGGCGCGCCACCCCGTGACTGGGACGAATCGGCATACCTGCTCCTTGGCCTTGCTGTCGTCGGGCTCCAATGTCGTTGTTGGGGCAGGTTAGTGCAGTTTGCATGTGTTTGCCAACACTTGCCACGATTAGCGACCGACGATGGTGGACAGGAGGCGGTGCGGCAGGGTGTGATCGAGGCCGGGCACGACGGAGGGGAGGCGCCATGCGGTGGGATCGGCTGTTCGATGACCTGCAGGCGCAGCTGGACGCGGACGGGCAGCGTGAGCTCGACCTCGAGGTCTCGGACCGCACCCGGCGCGAGCGCGCTCAGGTGGGGCTGCACGAACGGTTCATCGCCCATCGGGGCTCATCCGTCGAGCTGCGGTTGGCAGCCGGCGTGCAGGTGTCCGGCAGGATCGCCGACGCCGGCTCTGACTGGCTCCTGGTTCACGACCATGGCGAGCGGGGGAGCCTGGTCCCGTTCGGCGCGATCGTTGCGATCAACGGCCTGGGAACCCGCGCGGCCGCCGGCTCGGGCACGGCGACGGCGAAGCGATTCGGACTGGGTTATGCCCTGCGCGGACTCAGCCGCAACCGATCGGTGGTGTCACTGGCCGACATCGGTGGCTTGGTGACGACGGGCACGATCGATGCCGTGGGCGCCGACGCGCTCGACCTCAGTGAGCATCCGGTGGACGTGGCACGGCGCTCCGAGAACATCCTGTCGCGACGGGTGGTCCCGTTCACGGCGATCGTCGTCGTCCGTCACGGGTGAGGGCCTATTCGGGGGCCTCCGCCAGCTGGCCGAACGGGTGTGCCGCGACGAAGGTCTTGGTCTCGGAGTACATCCGCTTGATGTAGCTCTCCAGCTCGCTGGACTCGACCCGCCACTGGCCACGCCCCCCCACCTTGATCGCCGTGAGCTCGCCGGAGCGCACCAGCGCATAAGCCTGCGCCGATGAGATATCGAGGATCTCGGAGACGTCAGCCAGTTGGATGAAGCGCTGTGCCATGCGATCTGCTCCTTGAGGCGCGAGGGTTTCGTGACGCAGTGGTTTCGTGACGCGGTGGTTTCGTGAGCAATGGTTTCGTGACGCAGTGTGTCTACCACAGACGTGCGAGGTCATGTGGATGATTCCTCACGAATCACGCAGAATCCACTTGCGTCGACATGCATGAGTTTACGCCCGCTGTGGATGGGATGCCATGTGATCAGCCCTGATGGGCGATGATGCTTGCGGAACATCCGTACCCGGACACCGAGGGGACCGACATGGCCGAGCTGCCCAGACCGACCGCAGCACGTCTGCGACAACCGTCGTGGCGCGACACCCGGCTGGTGGTCGGCGTGGTGCTCGTCCTGCTGTCGATGGCCATGGGGGCCAAGGTCGTCGCCGCCGCCGATGACACGGTGCCGATGTATGCCGCGGTGGCCAGTCTGGTGCCCGGCCAACCCGTGACCCAGCGTGATGTTCGACGGGTCGACGTGCAGCTGGGCGCGGACCGTAGCAGGTACGTGGTCGCTGACCACGACATCGCGCCGGACACGTTCGCGCTGCGCGACGTTCGCCCCGGCGAGCTGCTCCCGACCTCGGCGCTGGGCACCAGGGCCGACATCAACCTCAAGCCCGTGTCCGTGCCGGTTGACAGCGGCGCCGCCGCGCAGGTCTCCGCCGGCTCGATCGTCGACGTCTGGGTCAACGCCAAGGACCCCTCGTCGGCTGCGGAGAAGTACGGCAACCCGGTCAAGACCCTCGAGGCCGCCCCCGTGTCCCGCGTACCTGAGGCCAGCGGCAATGGCCTGGGCTCAGCATCGGGCAAGACCGCCGTGCAGATCATGGTCCCGGAGGCCGGGGTCCAGGCGCTCATCGCGGCCATCGACCAGGGCGCCAGGATCACGTTGGTCCCGGTGCCGGGGTCGCCCCACAAGGTCGGCGCGTGAGCCGATCCGTCGTCACGGCGGTCAGCGACCGCTGGGAGAGCGTCCTGGTCACCACGCTGGAGCGAGGCACCGACGCCCGGATCGCCCGACGATGCCCCGACCTGGCAGACCTTCTCGCGGTCGCCGGTTCGGGCCTGGCCGAGGTCGCCCTGGTCTCGGCCGACCTGCGCTCGCTGGATCTCACGGCGCTGGACCACCTGCGCGAGTGCTCGGTGGCGGTGGTCGGCATCTACCCTCCCGGCGACGAGCAGGCCGAGCTGCATCTGCGTCAGCTGGGCATCTCCACGGTCGTCCCGGCCGATGCCAGCGCCGAGGTGGTCCAGGACGCCCTCGATGCCCTGTATGCCGTACCCGACCCCCGGCTCGACGCGGAGGCGACGTGGTCCGCTCCAGGGGAGCAGCGCGAAGCGGCCTTCGATGTCCACGACGATGTGCGGGACGATCTCCACCCCGACGTCGCAGAGCCACTCGGCACCATCATCGCGGTGTGGGGTCCCGCGGGCGCTCCCGGCCGGACCATCGTGGCCCTCAACCTTGCCAGCGAGCTTGCCCGGCTGGGCCAGACCACGGTGCTCGTTGACGCTGACACGTACGGCGGATGTATCGCGCAGTCGCTCTCCTTGCTCGACGAGGCACCCGGTCTGGCGGCGGCAGCCCGGTCGGCGGACCAGGGCACCCTCGACCTGGCTGCCCTGGCCCGTCTGGCGCCCGAGGTCTCGGCCGGGTTGCGGGTGCTCACCGGCATACCCAAGGCCGAGAGGTGGCCGGAGCTGCGTGCCGCCGCCCTCGAGCACGTCCTCACCCTCACCCGACGGCTCGCCCGCTTCACCGTCATCGACTGCGGGTTCAGCCTCGAAGACGACGAAGAGCTCAGCTACGACACGCTGGCCCCTCGACGCAATGCCGCCACGCTCACCTCTCTTGCCGTTGCCGACCAGGTCCTGGCCATCGGCGCCGGTGACCCGATCGGGCTGCAACGACTCGTCCGAGGGCTGCAGGAGCTCGGCACAGTCGCCGGTCCGGCGCCCACCGTGGTCATCAACAAGGTCCGGTCCTCCGCCGTGGGCATCCGGCCGGAGCCGCGCATCCGCGAGGCCCTCACCCGCTTCGCCGGGATCGACGACCCCCGATTCCTCCCCGATGACCCCTCCAGCATGGATAGCGCACTGCTGGCCGGGCAGTCGCTGGCCGAGGCTGCCCCCGACTCGAGCGTGCGAAAAGCACTGGTGGCGCTCGCCGCCGAGGTCTGTGGTCTGCCGGCACCAACCAGCGGCCGTCGTCGTAGGCTCGCCTGATGCAGGGACTGATCGTGGACTGGGGCGGCGTTCTCACCATGCCGATCCACAGCGCCATCGCGAGCTGGCTCAAGGTCACCGGTGTCGACCGTGACCACTATGGGGCCGTGGTGCGCCGTTGGGTCGAGCCC
>DATCNE010000315.1:0-3496 GCA_036565395.1 Dermatophilaceae bacterium | reverse complement strand
AGCATGGGGAGGTTCGCGTGGTGCCAATGCCCGCAACCTTGCGTCGCGCCCGTGCCTCGAACCTACGGTCCGTATGTGTAGGTGGGCCCGAGATTTCGATGAAGGTTTCCTGAAGGTGCCCTTGGAACGCTCGACGACGGCTACGCGGAATCCGGCAGCCGCACTGTTGCTGCCTCGTAGAAGACGTCGCCGCCTCCGGTGGACGTCACCCAGAGGCTGACCTCAGGCCAGGCGATCAGCCAGCCGTCGTCGAGCTTGGTGTGGTCAATGGCGCGAAGCGGCGCAGCCGCAGGCTGTTGCTCACCACAAAGACCGAGCTGAACGCCATCGCCCCGCCCGCGATCAGTGGGTTGAGCAGGCCGAGGGCGGCCAGCGGGATGGCGGCCACGTTGTAGGCGAAGGCCCAGAAAAGGTTGCCCTTGATGGTCTTCAGCGTCGAACGCGACAGTCGTATGGCGTCCGCCGCTGCCCGCAGGTCCCCGCGAACCAGCGTCAGGTCGGAGGCCTCGATGGCCACGTCGCTGCCCGTGCCCATGGCCAGTCCGAGGTCGGCCTGCGCCAGTGCGGCGGCATCGTTGACCCCATCACCGACCATCGCGACGATCTTTCCCTTGTCCTGCAACGCTTTCACCGCGGACACCTTGTCGGCCGGCAGGACCTCGGCGATGACATCCTGTGGTTCGATGCCAACCAGGGCGGCGACCGCGTGGGCGGCCCTGGCGTTGTCACCGGTGAGCAGCATCGGTCGCAGCCCGAGCGTGCGGAACTGCGCGATGGCCTGCGCTGAGGTGTCCTTGATGGTGTCGGCCACCACGATGATGCCGCGGACCGCGCCGTCCCAGGCCACCCAGACCGGAGTCTGGCCATCGGCTTCGGCCGCGTCGGCGAACGCCAGCAGACCGGTGGGCGCTTCGAGGGACCACTCCTGCGCGAGCCAGGACTGACGACCGACGAGGACGGCGTGCCCTTCGACGACCCCCGAGACGCCGCGACCGTCGTGATTGCTGAAGTCCTCGACCGCGGGAAGCGTGCTGTCAACGGCCGACCCGGCCGGTACGGCTGACATGGCCGCCTTGGCAGTGGCCGCGATGGCCTTGGCGATGGGGTGTTCGGAGGCATCCTCGAGGGCGCCGGCAAGAACCTGGATCTCGGCCACGGTCTCGTCGGTGGCCGCGTGGACGGCAGCCACGCTCATCCGGCCGGTCGTGATGGTGCCGGTCTTGTCGAGCAGGATCGTGTCGACCCGCCGCGTGGACTCCAGGATCTGTGGGCCCTTGATGAGGATGCCGAGCTGAGCGCCACGGCCGGTGCCGACCAGGAGGGCGGTCGGCGTGGCAAGGCCCAATGCGCAGGGGCAGGCGATGATCAGGACCGCGACCGCTGCGGTGAAGGCCGCGGTCGCCGAGTGACCGGTCAGCAGCCAGACCGAGAGCGTCGCCAGGGACAGGAGGATGACGATGGGAACGAAGATGCCTGACACCCGGTCGGCCAGGCGCTGGACCTCGGCCTTGCCGTTCTGGGCGTCCTCGACCAGGCGCGCTATCTGGGCCAGCTGGGTGTCCGCGCCGACCCGGGTGGCACGGACAATCAGCCGTCCGCCGGCGTTGACGGTGGCGCCGACCACGGCGTCGCCGGGGCCGACCTCGACCGGCACGGACTCGCCAGTGAGCATCGAGGCGTCGACCGCCGAGGTGCCCTCGGTGACGACTCCGTCGGTGGCGACCTGCTCACCGGGTCGGACGCTGAAGATGTCTCCGACGACGAGCTGGTCGGTCGGGATCCTGACCTCGACCCCGTCGCGCAGAACGGCGACGTCTTTTGCGCCCATGTTCAACAGGGCGCGCAGAGCGGCGCCGGAGCGCTTCTTGGCCTTGGCCTCGAAGTAGCGACCGGACAGGATGAACACGGTGACCACGGCGGCGGCTTCGAGGTAGATGTGCGCAGCGCCTCCATCGCGTGAGGGCAGGAGCTCAAAGCCCATCCGCATGCCGGTCATCCCGGCGCCGCCGAGGAACAACGCCCACAGCGACCACAACCAGGCAGCGCCGACGCCCACCGAGATCAAGGTGTCCATCGTCGCTGCGCGGTGGCGCGCGTTGGTGAACGCGGCACGGTGGAACGGCAGCGCGCCCCACACCACGACGGGGGAGGCCAGGGTCAGGGAGAGCCACTGCCAGTTGTCGAACTGCAACACCGGAATCATCGACAGCAGGAGCACCGGCAGGCTCAGGATCGCCGAGATCATCAACCGCTGTCGTAGCGCGAAGACCTCGTCGTCCTTCTCGTCGTGTTCGTCCTGCTCGGCATCACCCGTCGTCGCCGCAGTGGCGCGGCGAACTTTCGGGGCCGGCAGCGCCGCGGTGTAGCCGGTCGCCTCGATCGTCGCGACCAGGTCCTCGGGAGTGAGCGACCCGGCATACGTCACCTTGGCCTTCTCGGTGGCGTAGTTGACGGTCGCGGTGACGCCCTCGAGCTTGTTGAGCTTCTTCTCGATGCGGGCGGCGCAGGAGGCGCAGGTCATGCCGCCGATGACGAGCTCGACGCTACGGGTCTCGTCGAGCTGGTCGGGGGTGGTGGTGGTCATGAGGTTCCTCTCCTCCTGCGCGAGATCAGTCGCAGTCTTGCGTCACTGTTGTCGGGCGGACGCGATCAGTTGGTGACACTCCGTCAGCTGGCGACGAGCTGGTAGTCGCCGGCCTCGACCAGCGCCACGGCAACCTCGTCGTCGGTGAGGGCATTGTCGGCGGTGACTCTCACGGTCGAGGTGCCATCGACGACGAGGTCGATCTGCACGTCGGTGACTCCGGCCAGCACACTCAGCTCGCTGGTGATGGCGCCGACGCAGTGCCCGCAGGTCAGTCCGGTGACGGGGAAGGTCTGGGTGCTCATGTGGTTCTCCTTGGGTGTGGTGTTGCTGGGGTGGGTCTGTGTTGTCTGGTCCTGGGCTGCGATCTCTTCAGGAACGCACCAGACGCGCGATCGCGGCCGACGCTTCCTTGAGCTTGTCCGACGCATCGTCGCCACCGGCCTGGATGGCGTGGGTGACGCAGTGGCTCAGGTGCTCGTCGAGCAGGGCCAGGGCCACGGCCTCCAACGCCTTGGTGGCAGCGGAGATCTGGGTGAGCACGTCGATGCAGTACGTGTCCTCCTCGACCATGCGGTGCACGCCGCGGACCTGACCCTCGATCCGGCGCAGTCGCCGCAGGTGGGCATCCTTGGTGGCGTGATAACCCGGCGAGTCGGTGTGCACGGTCGTCCTCCTTCACAGGTACCCGGTGGGGGTATCCCTCACGATCGCAACCATACCCCCGACGGGTATATTCCACAGCATCCGGGTGGGTCGAGCCTTCCTTCTGCGCCGTGTCCTATGGGTGCGCGGAAGGCTCGTGGGCGGCGTGGCTGCCGGCCTCGAACTGGATGGTGGAGTGCTCGACATCGAAGTGTCCGGCCAGGCACTGCTGGAGCTCGTCGAGCAGGCTGGGCAGGTGTCCGTCGT
>DATCNE010000314.1:0-19410 GCA_036565395.1 Dermatophilaceae bacterium | reverse complement strand
CCAGCAGGGCCAGCTGGATGCGGCCGGCCGAGGCGATGTCGAAGAGCTGCCCGGCAAGGAACACCAGAGCGCCGTTGGCCAGGAACAGGGCTACCAGATGCGGTATGACGGGCAGCCCGAGCCGCAACGCCGCCCGGGTGTCGCCGGGCTCGCGACTCGGGCGACCGCCTCTCAGGCACAGCATGAGCCCCACCCCGGCGGCGCCGGCATAGCCTGCCGTGAGCCCGACCAGATAACGCTCGGGGGAGCGAACGGGCGCTGACGAGACCAGCAGCGCGAGCCCGAGCAGCGGCCCTCCCAAGGTGGCTGTCAAGGACAGGGAGACGAACGCGCCCGGGCGGTCGAGCACCCGGAGCAGCGCCTGGGAGTTCTCCACCACGACGAAGAAGGCGCTCGCGGCCAGAGCCAGCAGAACCGCGTTGCGCAGCGGCACCTGTACGAGCCGGTCCCACAGCGGCGCCGTGAGGATGATCGCGGCGATGAGCCCGACCGTCATCAGCGACCCGCGAATGAGCAGGGCCCTTGCGCCGGCGACTCCCGACTGCGCGAGGATCCCCTGCCGGGTGATGACGGACGGCATCCCGAAGCTCCCGGCCATCATGGCGACCTGGATGACCACGATGGCGATGGCCACGACGCCATAGCCGGGTTTGCCCAGCATCCGGGTGACGACGGGCACGACCGCGACGTTGGCCAGGATCGGTGCCGCGGTGCCGATCGTGTAGATGGACCCGCGGCCGAGAACTCCCCTGCTGGCTGCTGCACCAGCCGCGCTGTGACTCTCGCCTTCAGACTCGGTGGTCACGGGGCGTCGCGATCAGGCGCCGACGAATCCGCGGATCAGGGCGATCACGCGGTCGACTTCGTCATCGGTGAGGGTAGGGAACAGCGGAAGTGAGATCTCCTGTGCGTAGAACTCCTCGGCGACGGGGCACATGCCGGGCAGGTAGCCAAGGTCCGCGTAGACGGGATGCCGGTAGACGGGCAGGTAGTTGACCTGGACGCCGATGTCGTTGGTGCGCAGGTGCTCGTACAGCGCGCGCCGGCGGCCGTCGCGGATCCGCAACGGGTAGAGGTGCCACATCGGGTCTGCGCCCTCGCGGCACGCGGGCAGCCGGAGCTCGTCGATGCCGGACAGCCCCGCGTTGTATCGGGCCGTGATCGCGTCGCGGCGAGCCTTGAAGGCGGGCAGCCGCGGCAGCTGGCTGGAGCCGAGCACGCAGAGCAGGTCCGGCAGGCGGTAGTTCAGCCCGAAGGTGTGAACCTCCTGGTGCCAGGGGCCTTCGTCGGGGGAGCGCAGCATCGCCGGGTCGCGGACCAGGCCGATGCTGCGGAACTTCAGGGCGCGGTCGACAACGTCATCGTGCAGGCTCACGACGGCGCCGCCCTCGGCGGTGGTGAGGTTCTTGGTCGGGAAGAAGGAGAACGTGGTGACGTCGGCCAGCGACCCGACCGGCTGACCGTCCAGCGACCCGCCGATGGAGTGCGCGGCGTCCTCGAGCAGCAGCGCGTCGCCCGCATGGGCGATCTCGGCCAGCGCCGTGACGTCGATCGGGTGTCCGGCGTAGTCGACCCCGGCGACGACCTTGGTGCGGTTGGTCATGGCGGCTGACACGGCGTGCGGGTCGAGGTTGCCGGTGTCCTCGCTGATGTCCGCGAACACGACGGTGGCGCCCAGGAGCGAGGCGCAGCTGGCGGTCGAGATGAACGTCAGTGGAGTGGTGATGACCTCGTCCCCTGCGCCGACTCCCATCGCCGCGTAGGCCACGTGCAGGGCGGCCGTCCCGGAGCTGACCGACACCACGGGGGAGATGCCGAAGATACGCGCAAGGTCTCCTTCGAATGCGGTCACCGCGGGGCCGGTGGTCAACCAGTCGCTGCGCATGACGGCCGCGACGGCCTCGATGTCCGACTCGTCGATGGACTGACGTCCGTAGGGGAGCAAGGCTCAGACGTCCGTTTCCAGGAGCTTGGTGATCTCTTCGAGGGTGAACCACTGGTCGTTGGTGTCCGACGTGTAGTGAAAGCCGTCGGCCACCGGGACGCCGCCGGCCGGTGGCTGGTAGCCCCACGCCGCCAGGTCGGGCTGCAGGACGTAGCGGTCGCCGACTTGCAGGGCGCGACGGCCCTCTTCGGCGGAGATCATCTCTTCGTGCAGCTTCTCGCCGGGGCGCAGGCCCGAGTTGTGCATCGGCGCGCCGGGAACGACCGCCTGGGCCAGGTCGACGATCTTCATGGAGGGGATGCGGGGCACGTAGAGCTCGCCACCGTGCATCATCTCGAAGGAGTCCAGCACGAACTTCACGGCCTGCGGCAAGGTGATGAAGAACCGGGTCATCCGCAGGTCCGTGATGGGCAGCGACTCACCGGTCTCGCCGAGCTTGCGGAAGAACGGGATCACCGAGCCGCGGCTGCCCATGACGTTGCCGTAGCGGACGACGCTGAAGCGCGTGGGGTAGGCGGCGGCGTAGTGGTTGCCGGTGATGAAGAGCTTGTCGGCGGTCAGCTTCGTGGCGCCATACAGGTTGATCGGGCTGGAGGCCTTGTCGGTGGACAGGGCCACGACCCTCTTGACGCCGGCGTCGATGCACGCCTCGATGACGTTCTGCGAGCCGATGATGTTGGTCTTGACGAACTCATACGGGTTGTACTCGGCGGTGTCGACCTGCTTGAGAGCGGCCGCGTGGACGACGTAGTCGACGCCGTGCATGGCCCGGTTGAGTCGGTGCAGGTCGCGGATGTCGCCCAGGAACCAGCGCAGGCGGGGGTCATCGTTGAACCTCTGCCGGCATTCGTACTGCTTGAGCTCGTCACGGCTGAAGATGACGATGCGTCGGGGGTCGTCGTTGTCCAGGAGCTCCTGAATGAAGGCTTTGCCGAACGATCCCGTCCCGCCGGTGACGAGAATCGAGGAACCTGACAGAACTGACATTCGTGCCTCCATCGTGGCGCTGGCCTGTCTGGAATGATGTCACGGTCGGCAGGTTGTCACGGCGGGACCCATGCAGAAGGAGCACGATGCGCATCAACGCCGTCATCCAGGCACGAGCCGGATCGACACGACTTCCCGCCAAGGTCCTCGCTGACCTTGGCGGACGTCCGGTGCTCGAGTGGGTCGTCCGGGCGGCGCGGGCGGCCAACCTGGTCGACCAGGTGATCGTGGCCACGTCCACGCTGGCGGGCGATGACGTCGTCGCCGACCTGGCCGACTCGTTGGGGGTCGCGGTCATGCGCGGGAGCGAGGATGACGTGCTCTCCCGCTTCGTTGCTGCGCTCGACGCCTACCCCGCCGACGCCCTGGTACGCCTGACCGCGGACTGCCCGCTTCTCGACCCGTCGCTGATCGACGCGGTCGCCGGCGCCTGGACCGCGGCTCCGACCCTGGACTATGTCTCGACCGTTCTCGTGCGCAGCCTGCCGCGAGGGATGGACATCGAGCTGGTGACCGCGGGTGCCCTTCGAGCCGTCGACCGTACGGCGGTCGGTCACGATCGGGTGCACGTCACCTCTGCCGTCTATGCCGACCCGACGGCATACCGCCTGCTGGGCCTGTGCGTGACGCCTCCCGCCAACGACCTGAGGGTCACCCTCGATACCGCCGAAGACCTGGACCTGTTGCGCGCGCTGGTGGTCGAGCTGCCCGATGCGCCGCCGGAGTGGCGCGACGTCGTGGCGATCCTGCGTGCCCGCCCGGAGCTCGTGGCCATCAACGCGGATGTCGTGCAGAAGCCGCTCGAGGCGGGCTGATGCGGATCCTCGTGCTATGTGACGGGGGTGGACCGCTCGGTGTCGGGCATGTGATCCGATCGCTGGCCCTGGCTGAGGCATCGGTGGCTGCCGGCCACTCCGTTGTGGTTGCCGGCCATTTCGAGGGGGCTTTCGTGCGGGGCCAGCTGGCTCTGGCGCCGGTCGAGGTCGTCCAGCTCGTGGCGCCGATGGCTGACGGTGACCTGCAGCTCATCGTCGACCTGGTCCGGACCCTTCGTCCTGACGTGCTCCACGTCGACTCCTACGAGGCGCCCGGGCTGCTCGGGGAGCTCGTCGAGTCGCCTGGCGTAGAGCCTGGTTTCGGCATCCTGGCCCTCGGCGGTCAGCCTGCCGGCAACGTCCTCCTCAGCAACATGGAGGACGGCTCGTTCGGCCGCCGACCGGCCGATGTGGTCCTCGACCCGACCATCGGCGCCGAGCTCTCCCCCCGTCCGGATGACGGATCGACCCTGCTCCTGCGTGGGTCCCGCTATGCGCCGATCCGCCAGCGGGTGCTCGATGCCCGCCGGTCCGGCCAAGCCGATACCGCCCATGACGCGGCTGCCCGCTCGGTGCTGGTGGTCATGGGAGGGACGGATCCCGTTGGCCTTGCTCCTGTTGCGGTCGAGCTGCTGGCCGGCACCGGTCTGGCGCTGGACGTCACGGTGATCGCCGTCGGTGAGATCGCCGAGCGGGTCCGCGCCGCGGCCGAGGGTTCGTCACTGTCACTGAGCGTCCTGGCTCCGGTGGACGACCTTGCCGCGCTGATGGTTCGGCAGGACCTGGTGGTCAGCGCGGCCGGCACCTCCGTCGGGGAGCTGTGTTGTCTTGGCGTGCCGATGGCCCTGGTGTGGGCTGTGGGCAACCAGCGCGAGGGGTATGACCGGGTGGTCGCCGCCGGTGCCGCGGTGGGCCTGGGTGGGCCCGAGCTGGGTGAGGATCAGGGAGCCGTGGGCTCGTTGAGGAGAGCGCTGACGGACTCGCAGGCGCGCGCCGATCTGGTTCTCGCCGGCCGGCAGGTCGTCGACGGGTTGGGCGCCTGGCGGGTGGTCCGGACGTGGGAGATGGCGAGGCGTTCCGTGCCGGCGATGGCCGACCCCGGGCGACTGGTCGCTCGCGCAGCCACCCTCGGGGACGCGCGACTTCTCTGGGAGTGGCGCAACGACCCGGCGACCCGCGAGAGCTCGAGGTCGACGGAGGAGGTTCCGTGGGACGACCATCTCGCATGGCTGGCCGACAGCCTCGACAGGACCGACCGGATGCTGCTGCTCGTCGAGGACGAGGCCGGCCCGATCGGTACCGTCCGTTGGGATCTCACCCGGGACAGGGAGGGGGAGCGCGAGTGGGAGGTCTCGATCACCGTGGCGCCGCAGCGACGACGCCAGTCTCTGGCCCGGCCCCTGCTTCGTGCGGGGGAGGAGGCCCTGTCCGCGATGGCGCGGTCGAGCGCGACCGACGTCACGGCATACCTCGCGGTGGTTCACATCGACAACGACGCCTCGGTGCGGTTGTTCGAGACCTCGGCGTATATCCCCGATGCACCGCCGGACCACCGAGGCTTCATGCGGTTCCGTAAGGCTGCTCCGGTAGCCTGACGTCGATTCCAGACGGTGGGAGTGTGCGTGAAAGCGGATCTTGTTGTCGTCGGCTCGGGGTTCTTCGGGCTGACCGTTGCCCAGCAGTGTGCAGAGAACCTCGGCCTGAACGTCGTCGTCATCGACCGCCGGGCTCACATCGGTGGCAACGCCTATAGCGAGGCCGACGCCGAGACCGGCATCGAGGTGCACCGCTACGGCGCGCACCTGTTCCACACCTCGAACGAGCGGGTGTGGGACTACGTCAACCGCTTCACGGCCTTCACCAGCTACCAGCACCGCGTCTACACCAACTTCCGCGGCCAGGTGTTCCCGATGCCGATCAACCTCGGCACCATCAACCAGTTCTTCGACGCTGCGTACTCACCCGACGAGGCGCGGCGGCTGGTTGCCGAGCAAGCCAGCGAGTTCTCCTCGAGCGATGCCCGGAACCTCGAGGAGAAGGGGATCTCGCTGATCGGCCGTCCGCTCTACGAGGCGTTCATCAAGGGCTACACCGCCAAGCAGTGGCAGACCGACCCGACGTTGCTCGCGGCCGAGATCATCTCCCGGCTGCCGGTTCGCTACACCTACGACAACCGCTACTTCAACGACACCCACGAGGGTCTGCCGGTCGACGGTTACACCGCGTGGCTGGAGAAGATGGCCAGCCATGACCGCATCGAGGTTCGGCTCGACACCGACTTCTTCGATACCTCCCAAGAGGTCAACAAGGCCAACGTTGTCGGCAACATCCCGGTCGTCTACACCGGCCCGGTCGACCGCTACTTCGACTACGCGCAGGGCCGGCTCGGCTGGCGGACGCTGGACTTCGAGCGAGAGGTCCTGCCCACCGGTGACTTCCAGGGCACCTCGGTGATGAACTACGCCGACCCTGACGTGCCGTTCACGCGGATCCACGAGTTCCGCCACTTCCACCCCGAGCGCGACTATCCCGGCGACAAGACCGTGATCATGCGCGAGTTCTCCCGGTTCGCCGAGGGCGAGGACGAGCCGTACTACCCCGTCAACACTCCGCAGGACCGGGAGCAGCTGCTGAGGTATCGCGACCTGAGCAGGGCCGAGAACGGCGTGCTGTTCGGGGGACGCCTGGGCACCTACAAGTACCTCGACATGCACATGGCCATCGGCGCTGCGCTGAGCTTGGTCGACAACACGCTGACGCCGCACTTCGCCAACGGCGCCCAGCTCGAGAGCGGCGGGGTCGACGACTGATCTTGTGATTCTCGACTGGGTCTCTGCCCTCGCCCCCGCCCTTGTGGCGGCGGTGCTTCTCGTGGTGCCCGGGCTGATCGTGAACCTCGGTCTGGGCGCGCGAGGATTCGATGTGCTGGGCCTGGCACCCCTGACGTCATTGGGCGTTCTGGCGATCGCGACGCTGATGGTGCCCGTCGTCGTGGGTCGCTGGAGCCTTGCTGCGGTCGCCATCTCGCTTGCACTGTTGGCCCTGGTCGCCGTCGTGGGACGCGCGATCATCGCGTGGCGAACGGGTGGTGCGGCCTTCGTTCGACCCGTCCTCACACGCGGATGGTGGATGTCACGGCGTTGGACGCCGGATCGCCGAACGAGCTGGTGGCTCGCGTCCGCAGGCTTGGCGGCCGCAATCGTTGCCACCAACTTCATGCTCGGGGTACGCGACCCCCACCTTCCGTCGCAGACGATCGACGCAGGCTTTCACTACAATGCGGTGCTGGCCGTCATCCGCTCCGGCCTTCCTGACGGAGGTCAGGTCGGCGCTGCATCCGGGGCTGCCGTCACGGCGTGGTACCCACCGCTGTGGCATGACCTCACCGCAATGGTCAGCTCCCTCACCGGCGTCAACGTCGTGATCGGCGCCAACGCCGTCGCCTGGGCGATCGGCGGGGTCGCCTGGCCGTTGTCGATGGTCTGGCTGTGCTCGCGCATCCTGCCCCACGCCCGGTTGCTCACCACCATGGCGCTCGGCCTGTGCGCCGGGGCCATCACCTTGTTCCCTTACGTCATGTCGAGCTTCGGCGTCCTGTGGCCGAACGTCCTGTCGCTGGCGGCGCTGCCGGCGGCGATCGCGTTGACGTTGATGGTGCTCCATCTGATGCCACGGTCCACCCATGCCCAGGACGACATCAGCTCGGCCGGCGTTGCCGCCGACGGCGCAACCCTGGACGAGAACGAGGTTGCCGCCGTTCGGGGTGGAGTCGCGGTCGGGCCGGAGCTGAGCTGGTGGACGGTCCTGTTCGTGGGATTCGTGGGGTGCGTCGGGATGTTCTTCGCACACCCCGGCGCGCTGTTCGCCCTCGGCATCTGGACCGGCGTCGGGTCGGTCCTGCTCTCGACGAGGCTGGTCGTCCGCAGCCAAAAGCTCGGGGCACGCCAGCTCCGGCACTCGCTGTTGTTGCTCCTGGGCGGTTGGCTGGTTGTCCTCGGCGGGTGGGCCGCCCTGAACCTCATCGCGGCGCTGAACTCCGTGCGTGACTTCAACTGGCACGAGCTCATGACGATGAACCAGGCCATGGGCCAGGCGCTCACCCTCTCAACGATCATCACCAAGGCGCACTGGGTTCTTGGTGTCGCCGTGCTGTGGGGCTTCTATCGGTTGCTCAACGTGCCCCGCCTCCGCTGGTTGCTGATGAGCCACGTCTACCTCGTGTTTCTGTACATGCTCTGCGCCGGCTCATCGAGCTGGCTGGCTCGAGAGCTGACCGGGTTCTGGTACAACGACGCGCAACGGGTCGCCGCGTTGATCCCGATGACCGCGGTGCCGTTGGCCGCGCTCGGTATCACCAGCGCGGCCGATGCCCTGGGCCGCTTTGTGGGCAGGGTCTCGGCGGACGTCTTCAGTCGTCCGCTCCCCCCGCGCCGGGCATTGGGAATCGCCTGCCTGGCCTTGATGGTCTATCCCGCCGCCATCTACCCCAGCCAGGGCCTCGGTCACGGGATGAGGGTCCTTCATGACCGCTACAACAACGCGAACTTCTCCCACCACTTGGTCACCGCGGACGAACAGGCGCTCTACGAGAAGCTCGCCACCCAGATCCCAGCCGGAGAGACGGTTCTGGGCAGTCCCTTCACCGGGGCTCAGTTCTCCGGCATCTGGTCGGGTCACCGTGTGGTCATCCCGCACACCGGCTCGAACCCGACCCCGGACGTCGCTCTCGTATCGCAGAAGTTCAAGTCCTTCACCACGGACCCGCAGGTATGCGCCGCAGTGAAGCGGCTCAAGGTCGGTGTGGTCGTCGACGACTTCGACCGCTACGGGGCCACCGATCAGCGCCAGGCGAGCTACTCGGGACTGGTCGACCTGTATGACACGCCTGGTCTGACCCCGATCGGCTATGGCGCGAGCGTGGTCATCTATCGCGTGGGGGACTGCAAGAGCTGAGCCGAGGTGGCTCGAGCGACCAGATCAGATCAGATGAGCTCAGATCAGGTCCCACGTCAGCGGCGTACCGCGCGAGACGTCCTGGCGGAAGGTTCGGCCCAGGGTGATCTCGATCTGGTCGGTGGCAAGACCACCTGACGGGCGGATCGAGCGCACGTTCTCGCGAGTCACGGGGTCGCCCGACCTGACGTCAGCCACGACATACAGCGATCGACGAAGTCGCAGCACTGCCTGCTCGGACTCGGACGGACCCACCTTGGGCGGGCTGATCGAGGAGAGTCGCGCGGCCTCTGCCTCGCGGGTCAGCTGGGCGAGTTCGTTGGGGTTCAAGGAGAACTCCGAGTCGACACCGCCGTCAGCGCGGTCCAGGGTCACGTGCTTCTCGATGCAGACGGCGCCCAATGCCACCGCCGCGATGGAGACGCCGATCCCGCGGGTGTGGTCCGACAGGCCGACAGGGACGCCGAAGGCCTGTTCGAACAACGCGATGTTGCTCAGGTGGGTGTCCTGCGGCATGGCCGGATACGACGACGTGCAGGCCAGCAGGATCAGCTGCGAGCAGCCGCCGTCGCGTGCGGCGTTGACGGCTGCGTCGATCTCGCGCAAGGTCGCCATGCCGGTGGACATGATGATCGGTTTGCCGGTGCCGGCGATCTCGCGGATCAGCGGCAGGTCGACGATCTCGGCCGACGCCGTCTTGTAGACCTCGACCCCGAGATCCTCGAGGAAGGCGATGGCCGTCGGGTCGAACGGGCTCGAGAACGGCAGGAGCCCCTTCTCCCGCGCCCGGTCGAAGATCGGCTTGTGCCACTCCCAGGGCGTGTGCGCCTCTTGGTAGAGCTGGTACAGGTTGCGACCGCCCCACAGCCGGTGACCATCGGTGATCCGGAACGCCGGCGTGTCGACATCAATGGTGATGGTGTCCGGCGTGTACGTCTGGATCTTCAGTGCCTGGGCGCCGGTCTCGGCCACCGCGTCGACGATCTGCAGAGCACGGCCGAGGTCGCCGTTGTGGTTTCCCGACATCTCGGCGATGACAAAGGGGCGTTGCTCGCGGCTGATCGTGTGCGATCCGATGCACACTGAGGGGGTTGAGGTCACGCGGCCCAGCCTACGTTGACGAGCGGCTGCTGACTCCACAGCGCAACGAACGTAACGATTGCTTGGATTTCTGTGACAGAAATCAACCTTTGGGGCAGAATCGAACAGTTGGGTCGGGTGTGTCCACAGGATCCACACAGCGTTGAATTCACATTGCATTGCTCGCGAGCAAACGTAAGGGTGTCATGACGAAGCACACGAACGCTGGTGACTGCTCAAGAGCCGCGCAGGCGTCCCACCTTGGTGTCTCGGTCGGACGAGCGCAGTTTCTGCACGTATGGCGGGTGCTCGCCTTGGCAAGCGTTCTCGCCGTCGCGCCGATGGTCACCGGGTTCCCGCAGATCTCCTCGCAGGCCACGCCGCATCCGGTCAAGAGCCAGAGCCATGAGGTGGGCTTCGTCAAGTCCTCGGTGGCCTCGATGCGGGCGGCTAAGGGTGCCACCCGCTCAGCCCAGAGCGCGCCTGGGGCACCGGACCCGATCACCAGCGCCCGGGCCGGAGCAGTGACTCCCGTGCAAGACGTCCCCGGTGACCTTGCGGTTGTGGGGGTCACTTGGCCGAAGAACGCAGTCACCGCCGGGGACCAGTTCCAGATCCGGACCCTGACGGGCGCGACGTGGAGCCAGTGGCAGACGCTCGACGCCGACCAGGGCGACGGTCCAGATTCGGCCGAGGCGGCAACCGCCAAGCAGGGGACCAGTCCGTACGTCGTCACCGGCGCCTCGAAGTACGAGGTGCGCTCCCTCACGACGGATCAGACGACGCCCACCGAGGCCAGAGTCCAGGTTGTCGATCCGGGCACGTCGAGCGCCGACGACGTCCAGGCTGCACCCGGCGCGGCAGCGGCCGCAGCGGCCAAGCCCTACATCTACACGCGGGCCCAGTGGGGTGCGGACGAGAGACTGCGACGGGCCGCCCCGTCATACGGGCAGGTGCAGCTCGCCTTCGTGCACCACACCGTCAGCTCCAACTCGTACTCCAGGACCCAGGTGCCGGAGATGATCCGTGGCATCTACGCCTATCACGTGAAGAGCCTGGGTTGGAACGACATCGGGTACAACTTCCTGATCGACCGCTTCGGCCGGACCTGGGAGGGTCGCTTCGGCGGGATGGACAAGGCGGTCGTCGGCGCCCAGACCCTGAACTACAACGGGTGGTCCACGGGCGTCGCGGCCATCGGCAACTTCGATGTCGCAGGGGTTCCCCAGGCCGTGACCGATGCGTACAAGCGGCTCTTGGCGTGGAAGCTCAACCTCAGCGGTATTCCGGCCACCGGCACGGTTTTTGCGAATGATAAGTATTTCCAACGCATTTCGGGTCACCGGGATGGATTCCAGACCGCCTGTCCGGGCCGGTACCTTTATGCCAAGCTGGCTGAGATCCGCGCTGGCGCAGCCGCCCTCATCGGTGTTCAGCCGCGCAGCATCATCAAACGCGACGTCGACCGGAACGGCGCCGCAGACGCGCTCAGCTACAGCCTCAGCGCGGACGGCAGGTCGATCGTCGGTCCAGTCTCGGTACTGGCGAGCGCTCCGCGACGCCCCGTGCGGTCGGGCGTGGCGATCGGTACCGGGTGGAACGGCGTGCGCAACGCGAGTGTGTCGCCGGACCTCAGCGGTGACGGCAAGCCTGACATCATCGCCCAGGACTCCCTCGGTCGTTTAAGGATCTATCTCGGAAACGGCACAGGTGGGTTCGCCGGCGTGCTCTACGGCGGCCGCGGGTGGAACGTGATGACCCGTCTCATCGCGGCGCACGACCGCAATGGAGACGGCCACAACGACATCCTGACGACCAACACCATGGGTGACTTGATCTACTACCCCGGCGATGGAGCAGGATGGGTGACTGCCGGGCGGATCATCGGTAGGGGCTGGAACGGGCTCACCACCGTCACCACTGCCGGCGACCTCAACGCCGACGGGTTCCCCGACCTGTTGGCCATTCGCAAGTCTGACGGCATGCTGCTGATGTATGCCGGCACGTCCGATGGGTCGCTCAAAGGTGGCGTGGTTTGGGGGAGTGGCTGGGGATCCTTCTCGACGGTGGTCAGCGGCTCCGACCTTGACGGGGACAAGTACCCGGACATCTACGCGCGACTCGGTGGCGGCATGAGCACCTACTCCACGGACGGCAGCGGCAGGGTGGTGCGATACATCCGGTGGGGTTCGAGCTGGGGCTCCCTGACCCAGATGTCCACCGGCGCGGACTGGAACGGCGACGGAGTTGCGGACCTGTTGGCGGTCCAGCCTGCCACGAACGGAGGTGCCCTGATTCTGTACGCGGGCACCGGTCAGCGCGACTTCCAGACTCTTCCGGCTGCCTTCCCGACTGTTCCTGGCGCCGACCTGGTGCGCCTCGTCGGGGACGTCAACGGTGACGGCTACACCGATGCCGTGGCACGGGTCCGGACGAACAACACCCTCGTGATCCTGCTCGGCCAGGCGGGTTCCAGGTTCGCGGCGCCTGTCAAGATCGGAACCGGCTGGAACATCTTCAACATGATCGAGCCAGCCGGTGACTATGACTACGACGGCGTGCCGGACCTGTTGGCGCGCGACGCCTACGGCCACCTGTTCGTCTACCCCTTCCGGCGGAACCTGACCTTCAAGACGCGGATGACCATCGCCGCGGGGTGGCAGGGCATGCAGAGCGCAGCAGGGGCCGGCGCGTTCAACAGCGACGCCAACGGGGACATCATCGCGCTTCGGGCCAGCGACCACGCTCTGGTCCTCTTCCGTGGTGATGGGCCCACCGCGCTTCAGGACAGCGTTGTCCTGAAGACCGGTCAGAACGACCTCGCCCAGATCCTGGGCGTCGGCGACTACAACGGCGACAGGTCAGCCGACGTCTTGGCACGGTCCGGCGACGGCCACCTCTGGGTCTACCCCGGAAACGGCACGAGCGCCCTGGGCAGTCGGCAACCGGTTCGTGGTGGAGAGGGAGCTGGACATGTTCTTGGCTGAGCGCCTTCGCGCGCTTCGGGTGCTGTCCGTGGGGGTCGCAAGCGCCACCGTTCTGGCTACGGCGCTGCTCGCCGCCGTTCCCGCGCAAGCGGACGAGGTCTATCCCCGGCCGTGGGACAACATCGTCACGCTCAGTGGTCACGGATACGGTCACGGCCATGGCATGTCGCAGTGGGGGGCCTATGGGGCCGCCCAGGTGGGCAAGCTCTCCTGGCAGAACATCTTGGCGTTCTACTACCCGGGAACCAAGCTGACCAAGCTTGCCAACACCACCATCCGGGTTCGCCTGGATGCGGTCGGTTCCGGAACCCTCTACGTACCCAACGCCGTCGGTCTCAATCTCGCGTCCGGAAGTGGGACCCCGGTGGCCCTGCCACAGGGCACAACTGCGGTCCCGGTCACCCGCTACCGCGTGCGGCCTCTTTCCACCGCCGGGAGGTTGCGGATCGACAAGCTCTCGTCCGCGGGGTGGCAGCTGTACAAGGACATGACGTCTCCGGCGGTTTTCAGCAACCCCCCACACGGCATCGTCGACGTGCTGCTCAAGAACGTGACCACCAGGCGCACCTACCGCGGTCGCATCTTCGCGAACTGGGCCACGTCGACCACCATCACGCCGGTCTCGGTCCTGCCGATGGAGAGCTACCTGCGGGCCGTGGTGCCGGCCGAGATGCCGTCGTCCTGGCATCCGAACGCCCTGGCCGCCCAGGCGGTGGCTGCGCGCAGCTATGCCAACTATGACCGCGCACATGCCACAGTCGGCCGGACCTGGGACACCTGCGACACCACCTCCTGTCAGATGTACTCAGGGCTCCCGGCTGAGGCCGCGTCCACCGACTCGGCCATTCTGGATACCGTCGGCCAGACGTTGACCTACGGTGGCAAGTCGGCGTTCACGCAGTTCGGTGCGGCGAACGGCGGCTGGAGCGCAGCCGGAAGCCAGCCCTACCTCCCAGCCAAGGCCGACCCGTATGACGGTGCCATCCCCAACAGTGCCAACTCATGGACCAACAGCATCCCTGTGGCCAAGATCGAGGCCGAATGGCCATCGATCGGCAGCTACCGGCAGCTGCGGATCATCAGCCGGGACGGCAATGGCCAGTGGGGCGGACGCGTGCTCCAGGCCGCGATCGACGGGTCGGCCGGCTCGGTGACGGTTACGGGAGGCACGATCCGCTCCGCCCTCGGCCTGCGGTCCGAGTGGTTCATCCCCACCAACCTGCGCTCCGCACCGTCGTACCCGCGTGACTTCACCGGCGACCGCAGGGCGGATGTTCTGGCCGTCGTGGCCAAGACCGGATACCTGCGGATGTATCCCGGCAACGGCGCTTCCAGCTGGAAGCCGACCATTCTCGCTGGCACCGGGTTCGGGGTCTACTCGAAGGTATTCACTGCTGGCACCTGGGACGTCGACGCGCTCTCCGACGTCATGGCGCAGAAGTCCGACGGGACCCTGTGGCTGTACCCGGGCACCGCGGCAGGTCCGCTCGGTGCGCCGCGCCGGATCGGGTCCAGCTGGAACCTCTACAACCTGGTCTTCCCTGTCGGTGACTTCGGCGGCGATGGCCTGACGGACCTGCTGGCCCGGCGTTCGGACGGCGTGCTCATGCTGTTCTCCGGCAACGGCTCCGGCGGTTTCCTCAGCGCCCGAAAGGTCGGTTCTGGCTGGGGCAGCTTCACCTCGGTGTTCAGCCCCGGGGACTTCAACGGGGACGGCAGGGCGGACGTCCTTGCCCGCACCGCCGATGGGTTGCTGTACCTCTACCCAGGCAACGGATCGGGCGGATGGTTGCCACGCCAGCTCGTCAGCGCTGGGTGGAACAAGTACTCGAGCATCATCAGCCCCGGGGACTTCAGTGGTGACGGCAGGTCCGACCTGCTCGTCCGCAGTACGGATGGCTACTTGTGGATGTACGCCGGCAACGGTGTCGGTGGCGTCCTTGAACCCAGGCTGGTGGGCTCGGGATGGAACATCTTCTCCGCTGTCCTGCCCTGATGCTGCGTCTGATCCGGGACGAGCGGGTCGCGTTCATTGCCGTCGGGGCGGTCAACACGTTCGTCGGCTATGCCTTCTTCGCCGCGTTCCTGTGGACCGTTGGCGATCGGTGGGGCAGGCCGTGGAGCTACCTCGCGGCCTTGGCCTGCGCTCACGTCGTCAGCGTCCTCGTCGCCTTCGTCCTCTACCGGTTCGTCGTCTTCCGGGTCCGCGGTCACGTGCTGTCAGACCTGTGGCGGTTCGAGACGGTTTATCTCTCGGCGTTGGCTGTCAACTTCGTGCTGCTGCCGTTGTTGGTCGAGATCGCTGGTCTGCCAGTGCTTTTGGCGCAGGCCCTGATCGTGTTCGTCACCTCGTTGATGAGCTGGGTGGGCCACAAGCACTACTCGTTCCGCCGTCGGTCGTCGTCTGATGACCCTGCATCCGACACGTCGCAGAGGTGACGGGCGACGTGACTCCTCGCGTGTCGATCGTCGTGCCGTCGTTCAACAACGCCAGCTTCATCGAGGCCACGATGGACTCGATCCTGGCCCAGACCTTCGCGGACTTCGAGCTGGTGGTGGCCGACCATTCCAGCTCGGACGAGACGTGGCAGCTGCTCCAGCCGTACGCCGGCGATCCTCGGGTCAGACTGCTCCAGACTGAGGCAGGCGGAGGCGCCCCACGCAACTGGGAGCGGGTCACCGCCGAGGCTCGGGGCGAGCTGGTCAAGCTGGTGTGTGGGGACGACGTCATCTATCCGGACTGCCTTCGGGACCAGGTCGCGGCCATGGACGCCCACCCGTCGGTCGTTCTGGTGGCTGCCCAACGCGACCTCATCGATGCTCGCGGCGGCATCGTGACCACTCGCCGGGGCCTCGCCGGACTTGCTGGGCGCGTGCCGGGCAGGGTGGCGGCACGGCATACCGTCGTGGCGGGCTCCAACATCTTCGGCGAGCCGGCCTGCGTGCTGATCCGGCGCGAGGCTCTCATCCGCGCAGGCGGATGGGACGTCCGTCATCCGTTCGTGATCGACGAGGCCACCTACGTCAAGGTCTTGCTGGCCGGCGACTTCTTCGGCATCGACAAAGCGCTCGCGGCGTTTCGGCTCAGCAGCGCGCAATGGAGTGTGAGCCTGGCGCGCGCGCAGTCCGACCAGGTGATCGGGTTCCACCACCAGCTGGCCGATGAGGTGCCCGGGTTGCTGAGCCGGGCGGACCTGTGGCGAGGTGACGCCATGGCACGGGCGATGGCCTACGTGCGGCGTCTGGCTTACGTCTGGGTGGGGCGTCGCATGCACGCGTCGACACCTGCCACCAGACCATGAGATCCGGGTCGGCGATGGCGACGGCTGGACTAGGCTCACGACCGTGTCCGACTCGATGATCACGCCAGTTCGATGACCACAGCAGCTCGATGACCTCAGCAGGGCGAACGCTGCACCGCGTCTCGATCGTGATCCCCGTCTATCAGGGTGAACACACGCTCGGGCCCCTGGTCGAGGAGATCGCGCTGCTCGCCGTGCCGACCCTGACCAGGGACGGTCACGAGTTCCAGGTCACCGAGGTGCTCCTGGTGCACGACAAGGGTCCCGACCGCTCCGACGAGGTGATTCGTCAGCTCGCGGCGGCGCACGGCTTCGTCCGCCCGGTCTGGCTGAGCCGCAACTTCGGCCAGCACCCCGCGACGCTTGCCGGCATGGCGTCCTCCAGCGGCGACTGGATCGTGACCATGGATGAGGACGGCCAACACGACCCGTCCGACATCGGCGGCTTCCTGGATGTCGGCCTGAGCCAGGGCTCGCAGCTGGTCTACGCCGATCCGGTCAACACCCCGCCACACAACATGCTGCGCAACGGCACCTCGCGACTGGCCAAGTGGGTCTTCTCCACGTTCCTGACCGGCAACAGCGACGGAGTCTTCCAGAGCTACCGTCTGGTCCTGGGCGAGATCGGTCGAAGCGTTGCGGCGTATGCCGGTTCGGGGGTTTACCTCGACGTCGCGATGGGTTGGGTGGCCGGTCCCACGGCGTCGTGCCCTGTTCGGCTGCGCGACGAGGGAGCCCGACGGTCGGGATACTCCATAAGGGCGTTGCTCTCCCACTTCTGGCATCTGGTGCTGTCCAGCGGCACCCGCGCCCTGCGCATGGTCAGCGCCCTGGGCGCCCTGTTCGCCCTCGGGGGCATCTCCTACGCGATCTATCTGCTCGTCGTCCGTGTCACCACTGATTCGATACCCCAGGGCTGGACCTCCACGATGGTCGTGGTGCTGGTGAGCACCGGCGCGATCCTGTTCTCGCTCGGTGTCATTGCGGAGTACGTCGGGGTCGCTGTCAGCATGGCCATGGGCAAACCGCTCTATCTCATCGTCGGCGACCCGAAGGACGGGCCGTTGGGGCGGCGGGGACGCAAAGGGCCTGGCACGTCGTGACCGCGGTGCCTTCGGCCCACCCGCTGACGTGGGTCATCGGACGTGGGGGTCTGCTCGGCCAGAGCCTTGAGACGGCCATCGACCCCACAGGATCGACGGAGCTCCTCTGGCGCCCGTCCGAACCTACCGCGTGGTTGGCGCCAAGTGCCGGTGCGCAGGACCTGCGCCACCAGGTGGGCGAGTTCCTGCGCGCAGCCGGTGACCGGCCGTGGTCGGTGGCCTGGTGCGCCGGCGCGGGGGTCACCGGCAGCTCCGGACAAGCCTTGCAGCTGGAGCTGGCTGCCCTGGGGGAGACACTCGACGCGCTTGCCGCCGCTCCGCGTGGGAGCGACGGCGCGTTCTTCTTCGCGTCCTCCGCGGGTGGTGTCTACGCCGGTGTGGGTGCGCCGCCCTACGACGAGTCGTCCCCGGTGCGCCCACTTGGCGCTTACGGTCAGGCCAAGCTGGATGCCGAGGCTTTGGTCACAGCCTGGAGCCACAGGACCGGCACGCCGTCGCTGATCGGCCGCATCGCCAACCTCTACGGCCCGGGCCAGAACCTGGCCAAGGCGCAGGGTCTTATCTCCCAGATCTGCCGGAGCCACCTCACCGGTCAGCCCGTGTCGATCTACGTCTCGCTCGACACGTTGCGCGACTACTTCTTCGCGCCTGACTGCGCCGACCTGATCGTGGCGGGGCTGGCCCGCTTGCGGCAGGAACAGTTGGCGACGCAGCCGGGCACGGTCACCGGCGCGGTCAACGGGTTGGTCACCGGCGTGGTCACCACCAAGATCCTGGCCTCCCAGCGCGCCATCACCATCGGCGCCGTGATCGGCGAGATGCGCCGGATCTTCAAGAGATCACCGCGCATCGTGCTCGGGGCATCGCCGACCTCGGCCCTTCAGGCCAGGGATCTGAGTCTGCGGTCCCGGGTCTGGCCCGACCTCGACCGTCGCGCGCTCACCCCCCTGCCTGTCGGGATCGCCGCCACGGCTGCCGATCTGCAACGCAAGCTTCAGGCGGGCTGGGCGGAGAGTGCTCGTCGTGCCTGAAGCACACGCAGTCCACGCCACCGGGGCCACCCATCGCTGTCGGGCCTGTCTGAGCGCCTCGAAAACCGATGTGCTCGCAGTACGCGAGAACATGTTTGGCCTCCAGGCGGACTTCGACTACTCGGTGTGCGCCGACTGCGGCAGCCTCGCCTTGATCTCGATCCCCGAAGACATGGCGGCCTACTACCCGACGAACTACTACTCGGTGGATCTGGACCCTGAGAGGGCGTTGGGCGCACCGGGCGTTCGTCAGTTCGCGCAGCTGGTGATCTGCTCGGTCATGTGGGGCCGCGGACGGGTAGCCGGCGTCGCCACAGCGGTTGTTCCGCGCCGACAGCTGCGGACGCTGGTCTCGGTCCTTCGCTCGATCCGCAGGGCCGGGCTGGTCAACGGAAGACAGACGCGGGTCCTCGACGTCGGATGCGGATCGGGAATGCTGGTCTTCGCGCTCGGATTGGCCGGGGTGAAGGATGTGACGGGCATCGACCCGTTCCTGTCCGGCGAGCGGGACCTGAGCACCGGCGGACGTTTGCGGCGGCAGGACCTGAGCGAGGTCGACGGGCGCTACGACCTGATCATGTTCCACCACAGCTTCGAGCACCTCCCCGATCCCGAAGCCGGTCTTCGGGCGGCGCTGGGACGTCTCACCCCTGGAGGTCGGGTGCTGATCCGGATGCCCACGCCTTCTGGCCAGGCGTTCGAGACGTATGGCGCCGCGTGGGTGCAGCTCGACGCGCCTCGTCACCTCGTGGTGTTCTCCCGGGCAGGGGTGAACATTCTGAGCGAGCGCGTTGGAGCGACCGTCGTATCGGTCGATGACGACTCGACCGGCTTCCAGTTCTGGGGCAGCGAGCAGTACCTGCGCGGCATACCGCTCATGGACCGGCGCTCGGTGATGGTGAAGCCGCGCGCTGCTCCGTTCTCGAGGGCTCAGCTCCAGGCTTGGGAGAAACAGGCGGCCGTTCTGAACAAAGAGGGTCGTGGCGATCAGGCGGCGTGGGTTGTCGCGCCCACGCCGACGTCGCCTTAGCCGAGCTCGACGGTGAAGTCGGGTCCGGTCGCAGCCCGGATGTCGTCCTCGGTGACTCCGTCGGCGAGCTCGCGCAATACCAGTCCATGGTCGGTGACATCCATGACGCACAGGTCGGTGATGATGCGCTGGACGACCCGCTTGCCGGTCAGGGGCAGCGAGCACTCCTGAACGATC
>DATCNE010000313.1:0-1669 GCA_036565395.1 Dermatophilaceae bacterium | reverse complement strand
TCCTGGGTCTGGGACGTGATTTCGGCGCGCTGTGTGGTTAACTCACCGCGACCTATCACGACGACATGTGCCTGAATGAGTTCTCAGATGGGGCAAGGAGAAGCCTTGGTGGACCGCGACGACAAAGCCCGCTGGTTCGTGTCAATAAGGAGTGCCCGAATGAGCCTGAGCAACTTCGCGGTCCTGCTTTTCGCCGTAGCTTTGGCCGCGTCGGGCCAGGTCATTCTCAAACACGGCATGACGCGAAGCGCAGCCAACGCGAAGGAACACGGTACGTCGCTGGCCGAAAGCGCCATTGGAAACGGCTGGGTATGGCTGGGACTTGCGATTTTCGGCATCTCAGCTTTGGCCTGGATGCTCACCCTTTCGCGAGTGCCGCTCAACGTCGCCTACCCATTCAACGCCCTCGGCTACCTGGCAATCCTCGCTGCCAGTGTCCTGGTGCTACACGAGAAAGCTAACGCATGGACAGTGCTCGGATCGGTCATGGTTGTCTGCGGGCTCATCGTCGTCGTGACCATGAGTCCGGCCCACGGGTAGTCACTCAACCTTCGATCTTCCCCGGTGGCGGGTTCGTCGGTTCAGGGTGCGTCGGCCATGCAACCGCGGCGACGAGGAACGCGCCGCTCACGAGGAAGTAGTAGTTCATGAACGCCTGTTTGGAGAGCAGGATCGTGACGAGCAGAGTCAGGCCGATCGCTGCCGCGAAGGCGGCAGGCGTCCGCGGTGCACGAAGCGCGAGAGCGATGGCCGTCAAGCCTCCGCCGACGAGAGGCAGGACGCTGTAGGTCCACGGCGGGGGCCAGCCGAACGCCGTCACGCTGGACACGAGAAGTGAGATCGAGTCTGCGCGGAAGGGCTGCACCAGCTGGAACTCCACGATGGCCTTCCAGAACGCGGCGGGATTGACCAGGAGGAACGGCAGGGTCACGGCCGCACCGGCGCCGAGGCCGATGAGGATCACTCGCCGGGTCAAGAACTGCCGGATCAGCCAGAGGGTCGGGACCGTGACCACGAGATACTGCTTCGACACCAGTAAGAGCCCAAGGAACACGGCCACGAAAGAGTATCGACGCCGTTCGAGGGCCAGGACCAGGCAGGCCAAGAGCGCGACTATTGTCGGTTCGGTCCATGCCGCATTCAACACCGGGATGGCCGACACCGATGCAACGCCGAGGACAGCAGCCGCTCGGCCGACATGGTCCGATGCCAGCCGACGCAGGACCAGGGCCGTCACGAGCATGGCGATCAGCTGGCTGTACCTGACGTCTCCCAGGAGTTGCCCGGGAATCGCGACGAGGAGGGAAACGGGAAGGTAGGGAAAGCCGTAAGTGATCCGCCCGTCCATGACCACACCAGGGCCGTAGAACAGGTCCGAGAGCTGTGAGGTGTAGATGTCGGGGAAGGTCATTGCGTAGGGGTTGTGTCCGTGGAGGACGGCTGTCGCGCCGTCATGCAGAAACACCTGCACGTCGATGTGCGGCTGCGACGAGCGTATGAGCATGACCGTCATCGCGGTGTGGGCCACGAGAAACATCGAGAAAGCCCACCTCGGGGGGAGCAGTCTTCGGCCCAACGAAAGAGCTCCAACCACTCCTAGGGTCGCATAGGCCGCGATCACAGCGAACCACCCGGGAGATCCGAGGTCGGCGGAGGCTAGGGCCAGAGC
>DATCNE010000312.1:0-3520 GCA_036565395.1 Dermatophilaceae bacterium | reverse complement strand
ACATACATGATGGCCAACCCTCGTCCGACGCGAGCCGAGGTCGAGAGCGACTGGTCGAGGTGTCGTATCAAGGCGGCCCTGTTGGGCAGGCCTGTCAGCGTATCCAGCATCACCTGCTCGCTCAGCACCTCGCGGAGGTCGCGCATCTCGCCTGAGGACACGTCGATCGACCGCTTGAGCGCGTCGCGCTCGTCGTCCGCCGCGTCGTATGCAGTGCTGAGGATGTCCAGGAGCTCGCGCCAGGCGGTCGGTGACGGGCTGAGCTCGCGATCGAGCTCCAGCCTCCTCAGCTGTCCGGCCAGAATGCGGTGCAGCTTGGCGGTGTCCTTCATACTGCCCGCTCTCGAAAGACGGTGATCGTCATGGTCCGGCTTTGCATGTCGTCATTGACGGGACATCCTGGGATCTCAAGGCGGTTGGGGGACAAAGATGCGCTGACGAAGGACACGTCAACCCCAGCGGGCGGTTGGGTGCGGTTCCACCGAAGGGGAGCCTTCAGAATACGTTCCAATGTTACGCGTGGTTCTACGTTTGCGTCGATTGAGCGCCTCACCGGGGACGTTCGTGTCGCGGCAGGGCAAATGCGTAGGTGAGTCCCTGATCCCGATTCGTGCCCAATCCGGTTCCCGAATAGACTGCCATTCACGCTGGCACGTTCTCGCTCGCTCCCCTGATACGGAAGAAGTCAGAGATTCGCGTCGATGTGGGCCAACATCACCCAGCGTGTCTGTGACCCGCGACGAGCTGCATGAAGGAGTACCAGTCATGAAGAAGATTCTGTTGTTGATCGCGACGGCAGCCGGCGTCCTGGCCATCCAGAAGAAGCTCAAGGACCAGCAGGCTGAGCAGGACCTCTGGGCCGAGGCGACAGACGAGGTTTAGGCTTGAAGAAGCACCACTGAGAACACTCGGGGACATAGCTCAATTGGTAGAGCGCCTGCTTTGCAAGCAGGAGGTCCGGGGTTCGATTCCCCGTGTCTCCACCCAGGTCAGAGGCCCTTTCCGCTCGTCGGGAGGGGTCTCGTTCATGCCCGCAGTTGGCAACGGGTTTCAGATGACCCCCTTTCCGAACTGGTTACCGAGGTACTTTCTTGCCGTTGCGACCTTCATGTAGAGCCGCAGGTCCTGGCCGCCGGTGGACTTGAACCCCTGACGGGAGTACCGGGCGATCAGGCCGGGGTTGTCTGCGTAGACCACGATGATCTGGCCACCGCCCAGGTCGACGCTGGCCACGATCTTCTCGAGTGCCTCGCGAAGGAGCTGGGCGCCCCACTGGTGGTCCTTGTCGCCGCGCAGGGATCTGTCCAGGGCGAGCTTGGCCAGCAGCCACGCGGGCGCGGTTCGCAGCACGCCGCGTTGCAGGGACTTGGGCATGTCGTCTCGAACGACCACAGTCGGGCAGATCGCGTAGTAGCCGACCACCCGCTCCCCGGCGCCAGGGTGCACCTGTTCCAGCAGCAGGTAGACCATGCTGGAGCCAGCCTCGACGGCGTTTGCGGCGTGCTGGACGAGCCATTCGTTGTAGGCAGGTTCACCGCAGTCGAAGGCCCCCAGGTCGAAACTGGGGGCCAGCTTGGTGACGCGGTAGGCCGGCGAGGTCACTGAGCGATCAGTCGCGGCAGCTTGGCCAGTCTGGCCAGCTCGGGGGACTCATCGGGGATGTCGAGGGACGCCATCATGGTGTCGAACACCACCGCCGACATGAGGGTCACGTCGGAGCGGGCGATGATCTTCTCGGCGGCCTGGCGGGCCGCGTCCGCGACGAACGCCGACTTGGTGACGTGGAGCAGGTCCGCCGCCTGCGAGATGAGCTGGTCGGTGGCCTCGTCGATGCGCAGCTCGAGGCGGCGCGTCTTTGTCGTCGTCATGGTGATACCTCCGCCCATCACTGTACGGGATTTGTACGGCAATTGCGAGAAGGGTGCGGCGATCGTCAGGACTCCAAGCGCGCGGCTGTGCCCGCGTTCGTACTCCAGAAAAGTACGCTAACGACCCAACGCCAGCCGCGCACCATACCCACTCCGCCCATTCCGTTCGTCGCTGACACTCGTCCGCAGGGATCTGACTCGCGGGCTTCTTGATGCTCTGCGATACTCACCGAGGTTGCGTGTATGCGGGGGGATGGATTCGAGTCCCTTGGCTGCCAACCCCAAGGGGACGGGTACTTCTCGTTCGTCGAACCGCTCACTCGAGGACCAGCCGATGCTGAAACGCCCGCCGCTCTGGATCACCGTGGTTGCCGCGCTCGCCGTGGGACTGTCCGCCTGCGGGGGCGGATCCGACAAGGCGAAGACGACGCCCCCGCCCGCCACGAGCGCGAGCACACCGGCGCAGGCCACAACCACCAGCCCGACGACCGCCAACGCCGGGCCGAGAACCGTCGCCGAGCTCAAGGATGCCCTGCTCGCACTGGATGACCTGCCCTCCGGCTTCGCGGTCGAGCCATCAGGCGGGAGTGAAACTGCGGACGTCAAGGCCTCGTCCAAGGACCCCAAGTGCGCGCCCTTGGTCAAGCTCAGCAATGCCAAGACGGCCCCGGGTTCGAAGGCTTCCGCCAGCGTCAGCTTCTCCGGTGGGCAGGACGGTCCGTTCATTGACGAGTCGATCGACGCATTGGGCTCCGTGGAGGCTGTGGACGCGTTGCAGGCCTCCATCAAGGCCGCTGTCGCCGCTTGCCGTCAGCTGACCATCACGATTCGCGGACAGGGCAGCTCCACGATGAAGGTCGCCGAGGTCTCAGCGCCGAAGTTCGGCGACCACGCCTTCGCGGCCCGGATGACGGCCACCACGGGCCCGTTGAACGGCCTGGAGATCATGCAGGTGACAGCCGGCGTCAAGGACGTCGTCGTGGCGCTCAACTTCGTCGCGGCGAACCCGGACGACGTGGACGGCGGAACCGAGGCTGCGGTCGGCAAGACAGAAGACGTCCTGGGCGGCTCCTCGCCAGGCGCCTGACCCGCCGCGCGAGGACGACCGACGGTATGCCGGTTCACAAACGTGGCGGCTCGGTAATACGTTCGCTGGCATGACCGCTGCAATCACGGCTTCCCAGCTGACCAAGTCCTTCGGTTCCACAAGGGCTCTGGACGCGCTCGACCTCGAAGTCGCGACTGGCGAGGTGCATGGGTTCCTGGGGCCCAACGGCTCCGGCAAGTCCACCACGATCAGGATTCTGCTGGGTCTGCTGCACCCCGATGCCGGAGCGGCCACCTTGCTCGGCGGGGATCCCTGGCGCGACGCCGCGGGGCTGCACCGGCGGCTGGCGTATGTCCCCGGCGACGTCAATCTATGGCCGAGCCTGTCCGGCGGTGAGGTCATCGACCTGCTGGGCCGACTGCGTGGAGGCCTGGACGAACGGCGCCGCAAATCGCTGCTCGACCGCTTTGACCTCGACCCCCGCAAGAAGGGCCGGGCGTACTCCAAGGGCAACCGTCAGAAGGTCGCGCTGGTCGCAGCACTGGCCTCCGACGTCGAGCTGTTGATCCTCGACGAACCCACGGCCGGGCTGGATCCGTTGATG
>DATCNE010000311.1:0-3771 GCA_036565395.1 Dermatophilaceae bacterium | reverse complement strand
CCTTCACCGGCAGGAACGTGCCGGACGATCCGTTGTAAAGGGGAGTGCTTCACCCAGGCGCAGGTACGCACGGGCTACACAGGGCATCTTGCCTTATGTGCAGCGTCCACGACTAGTGGTGCGGCTGTCAGGTCGCCCATGAGGCAGAGTTCGGTCAGCCCTTGGTCCCGCCGGCGGTGAGCCCGGCGACGAGGTGCTTCTGAGCGAAGAAGAAGACGAATGCAGAGGGGATTGTGATCAGGACGGCGGCGGGGGTGAGCAGGTCCCACAACGGCAGGGCCGGTTGCTTCGGCACGAAGGTCTGCAAGCCGTAGGCGAGGGTGAACCTGTCGTTGGTGTTCAGGAACGCGCTGGCGTAGGCGACCTCGCCCCAGGCGGTCAGGAAGGTGTAGAAGGCGGTGACCGCGAGCCCGGGGCGGGCCAGCGGCAGGATGAGCAGCCAGAACGTCCCGAACGGTCCGAGACCATCGACTCGTCCTGCCTCGTCGATCTCCACCGGGATCGTGTCGAAGTAGCCCTTGAGCATCCAGGTGCAGAACGGCACGGCCACGGTGCAGTAGGCGATGACCAGGGACACCGGGGTGTTGATCAGGCCCAGGGCGGCCATGATCGTGTAGATCGGCACGATCAGGATCGCCACAGGAAACATCTGGGTGATCAGGAACGTCCACATCAGCGGCCGCTTGCCGGGGAAGCGAAAGCGTGAGATCGCATAGCCGGCTGTTGCTGACATCGCGATACCGAACAGCATGGTGAAGATCGCGACCACGGTGGAGTTGCGGAACCACACGAGGAAGTCGGTGTTGTTGAGCAGGGACTGATAGTTCGCGAAGGTCGGCTCCTTGACCAAGGTGATCTGGCTGCTCTGGATCCACTGCTTGGGTTTGAAGGACGACAGCAGGATCCAGACGAGCGGGAACACGGCGAACACGGATGCGCCGATCACGGTGGCATGCAACAGGATCGAGCTGCGCCGAGACCGACCCTTGGCTCGGCGAAGTGTGGTGGGGGAGGTCGTGGCCTGGGCTTCGGAGTCCTGGATGATGCTCTGGGTGGAGTTCACCACACCTCCCCTTGCTTGCGCAGGAAGAATCGGTACCCGACCGAGTACACGATCAGGATCGACAGGATCGTGACGCCGTAGGTCGCCGCGAGGCTGTAGTTACGGATCCCCTCGAAGGCGGCCTTGAACGCACCGGTCACCAGGATCTCGGTGCCGCCGGCCGGACCTCCCTGTGAGACCAGAAAGATGATCGGGAACATGTTGAAGGTCCAGATCGTGCCCAGCAGGATCACGGTCGCGCTCACCGGACGCAGGCCCGGCAGCGTGACGTTCACGAACTGCTGCCACGGGGTCGCCCCATCCATGGCCGATGCCTCGTACAGCTCGCCGGGGATCGACTGAAGGCCACCGAGCATGGCCACCATCATGAACGGCACACCAAGCCAGACGTTGACCACGATGACGGCCAGCAACGCCGTGGGCGTGGTGGCGAACCAGTCGACCTTGTCGATACCCACCACACCAAGGGCGGCGTTGAGGATGCCGCTGTCCCTCTCGAAGATGAACTTCCACGCGAAGGCCGACACGAAGGCCGGAACGGCCCAGGGCAGGATCAGCAGGATCCGGTATGCCGTGCGGCCCTTGAACTGGCGGTTCATCAGCACGGCAAGGGCCAGGCCGATCGTGTAGTGGAAGAAGACGCAGCCCACGGTCCAGATGAGGGTGATCTGGAGCTGGGGCCAGAACCTGCCGACGCGTCCACTCAGCAGGTCGGCGTAGTTGCCCAGCCCCACAAACCGGGCCGGGTCGCTGTTGGGCGTGCAGACCTGCCCGCCGCCAAGGCTCTTGCGGCAGATCTCGGCGACCTGGTTGGCCTCGGTGGTGTTGGTCAGCGACAGCCAGATGCCGTTGACCAATGGGTAGAAGACCAGGACGGCCAGGACGATGACGACCGGGGCCACCATGGCCCAGGCGTACCAGTGCTGGTCGAACGACTTTCGGATCCCGCGCCGGCGCTCGGGCGCGGCGGTGGCTGCCGTCATCGGATGCTCCTCGGGGTCACGCCGGAGAATAAGGCAGCACCGCCGGGGTGGGAAGGGATCCCAGCCCCGGCAGTGTCACCGTGATAGCTCCGTTGGAAGGGGTGAGGCCCTCAGTTGGCGGTGTAGCTCTTGACGACCTCGGTCTTGTACTTGTTAGCGACCGCGTCCAGCGCCGCCTTGGGGTCCTGGCCCTGGACCATGATCTTGGTCGCTGCCTCATCAAGGGGGCCGAAGAGCTGTCCACCCTCGGGGATCCAGGATCGGGCTACGGCGGCATCCATCACGGGCTTGAACTGACCGATGATCGGGTTGGTGACCTTGGCATATGCGGACGACCGGGTCGGGAGCACCCCGAGCTCGTCAGCGGCCATCGCCTCGGAGTCGGCGCTGGTCATGAAGGCGATGAACGCCGTTGCAGCGGCTGCCTTCTCGGCCGGCATACCGGACCAGATGACGTAGTCATGGCCGCCGACCGGGGCTCCTGCGCGCTTGCTGCCGGCAGGGACTGTGGCCACGCCCAGGTTGTCCAGGCCACCGAAGGTGCTGGCCTTCTTGATGTTGCTGACCTCCCACGGCCCGTTGACGATCATCGCGACATTGCCGGCCGTGAAGCCGTTCATCATCGCCGTGTACGCGTCGGTGGCCGGGGGCTTGACGAAGCCGGGTGCCTTGATCAGGTCGGCGGCCAGGGTCGCGCCGGCGACGGCGGCGGGGCTGTTGACCGTGATCTTCTTGTCAGCGGCGTTGAGCAGGTCGCCGCCCTCGCCGTAGATGAAGGGCAGCAGGAAATAGCCGGCAGGGTTGATGAAGGCGCCGTTCTTGCCGGTCTTGGTCTTGATTGCGGCGGCGGCGGTCTTCATCTCGGCCCAGGTCTTGGGGACCTGGACTCCGGCGGCCGCGAACAGCTTCTTGTTGTACAGCAGGGCCAGGGAGTCGGTGACCTGCGGCACGCCATACGTCTTGCCATCGAACTTGGTCGAGCTGACCGGCGTCTCGAGGAAGTCAGCCTGGTCCTTGACGAGCACGGTGTCGTCCAGCGCGTACAGGTAGCCGAGAGAGGCGAACTCGGGCACCCAGGCGACCTCGGCACGCAAGATGTCCGGGGCGCCGGACTTGGCCGCAGCGGCAGTCTTGAACTTGTTCTGGGCGTCACCGAACGGAACCGACTGGTAGTTGACCTTGACGTTCGGGTACGTCTCGTTGAACTTGGTGATGAGCTTCTTGTAGGTCGGCGCCTCGTTAGTGGCGTCCGAGGTGTCCCACCACGTCAGCTCACCCTTGACGTCGGCGGGTTTGGCGGAGGAGGAGCTTCCACTGGCCGTGGGTTTGGCGGAGGTCGAGCTGCCGCCGCCGCACGCGGCCAGAGCCAGGGCGACGACGGGAACGAGGGCGATGCTGCCGGTCATACGGCGCATGATGAAGACTCCTTGAAGTGGGTGAACGTGTTTGCAGGCCACCCGGACGTGGACTTGTTGCCAGACATTAGCAAGAACTTGCAGGATTCCGAGGAGATCCTTGCGGAAAGTTCTTGCAAGAAACGTGGCGTGAGGCACTAGGGTGCTGCTCATGAGAGCGCGACTAGCGGACATCGCCCAGCATGCCGAGGTCAGTGAGGCGACGGTCAGTCGTGTCCTCAACGGCAAGCCGGGCGTGGCCGCTGCGACTCGACAGGTGGTGCTCACCTCCGTCGACCTGCTCGGCTATGACCGGCCAAGTCGGTTGAAG
>DATCNE010000310.1:0-2081 GCA_036565395.1 Dermatophilaceae bacterium | reverse complement strand
CTCAATATCGATCCCGTGGAACCCGAGGCCTCGGGCGGCGACCAGTGTGGTGCCGCCGCCCGGCGGCTCGGTCCCCCGGTCCCACTGGAGAAAGAAGAGGACGTCGCCGACCGGCGTGAGAAGGCGGCCCCACCCGTCGGGCGCGAGCTCAGCGCGATATCGGCGCCGGCAGTCTTCCTCGCCGACCCTGTGGTAGAGACCGGCCTCGCGAAGGGGAGCGCAAGCGGCGGCGAGGTCCACGAAGAGGCGGTTGGCCTCCAGGTCGTGGACCATGTGGAAGCAGTGGTCGCGGGCGTGCCGGGCACGCTCGACGTGAGGCCGGGACGGCTGGTCCAGGCAGGCGGCAAGGACGCCGGCCCCCCGCGGCGATACGGACAACACGGACAGGAGCCGATGCAGCGTGCGGATGTCGGACGCAGCCCAGCGGTGGATGAGGTGGTGCTCGCGGAGCCACTGGGTCCGTGCCTGGGCGCGACGCTGGCTGTCGAAGAAGAGCTGGTGCAGCTGGTCGACGTTCACGTAGCGGTATTGACGCAGCGAGGCGAGGATCGTCGCATCCCGAGCGGTAAGCGTCGCCATCAGCTCGACGATGTCGGCGGGAGCGGGGAGTACGTCCGCTTCCGGATCGAGTCGTAGGAGGAGTCGCGGATGAGTCGATTCAGGGGACAGTCCTGACGCAGGTCGAACTCGGTTCTGAATTGCGAGGCCCGGCGCCATATGAAGCGCCACACCTAGTGGTCTGTCCGAGAAATGGCTCGACAACGGTTGACCTTCTCGAGGATGGACTCGACCGAGGCGGTCCAGACGAACGGTTTCGGGTCGGTGTTATGAGCGTCGATGTAAGCGTGGATGGCGATGACCAGCTCGCCGACACCAGCAAAGGAGCCGCGTCGAATGGCGCGGTTGGTGAGCTGGCTGAACCAGATCTCGATCAAGTTCAACCAGGAGGATCCGGTCGGCACGAAGTGGAGGTGAAAGCGAGGCCGCAGGGCGAGCCAGGCCTTGACCTTGGGATGGCCGTGGGTGCCGTAGTTATCGAGCACCAGGTGCAGGTCGAGGTCGGCGGGGTACTCGCGGTCGAGCCGGCGCAGGAAGCTCAGGAACTCCTGATGTCGATGTCGGAGATGGACTTGGCCGAGCACGGTACCGTCGAGCAGGTTGAGCGCGGCGAACAAGGCCGCGGTTCCGTTGCGCTTGTAGTCATGGGTCATGGTCGTCGCGCGGCCCCTCTTGAGCGGGAGCCCGGGCTGGGTGCGGTCAAGTGCTTGGATTTGGCTTTTTTCATCAACGCAGAGCACCAGGGCGCGTTCGGGCGGGTTCATGTACAGACCGACCACGTCGGTCAGCTTCTCGACGAAGCGGGGATCGTTGGACAGCTTGAAGGTCCGGACCAGGTGGGGCTTGAGGCCGTTCTCACGCCAGACCCGGTTAACGGTGTCGGCGCTGACTCCGACCGCCTCGGCCATGCTCCGACAGCTCCAATGCGTACCGCCAGCCGGCTTGGTCGTGAGCGTGAGGTTGACGATCTGTCGGATCGTGTCGGATGGGATCGATGGCTTACGACCACGACCAGACGCCACCCTCCGAAGGCCGTTCAAGCCGGCCTCGGCGAACCGCTCACGCCAGAGCAGCACCGTACTGCGGGTCGTTTTCAGTTCCTCGGCGATGGCGTAATTGGCGCGGCCCTCGGCGGCCTGCAGGACGATGCTGGCCCGGAGCGCCACGCTCTGGGGAGTGTTGTGCGCCCGGAGCCAGGCCTCCAGCGTCTGGCGCTGCTCAGGAGAGACCGATAAAGGTGCCGCGGCAGTCCACATATCGGCACCTTAAAAGATTCCACGCTCATTGTCTAGCTATTTATCGTACGGACCACTAGTGCTCGGCGGAGCCTTTGTCCCGCCCTGCCGGTGGTCCCATGGGTGTTTGCTTCCATGGGGAGATTCGGCGAGCTATCCTGGCAGACGCGGTGGCGTCTCCTTCAGGAGGGCGCTGGCGGCTGCCAGCCCTGCGAACGTTGGGAGCAACCGCCCATCAGAAGGAGCTGTAAGAGAGGAGAAAGGACCGACGTGACTGAGAGCTTCAGC
>DATCNE010000309.1:0-3835 GCA_036565395.1 Dermatophilaceae bacterium | reverse complement strand
GCGCAGGGCGAGCATCATCGAGGGGCTGGGAAGCGTGTTGAGGCCGGACAGGTGGTCGGTCAGTGATGTGGTGGCCCCGATCGTTTCCACGAACCGGCCGACCAGGGTGGCATACCGGTCAAGGTCACTGTCCTTGACGGTAACGGCCAAGACCCCTTCACCGCGCTTGATCGGATGGTCCCTGACGACGGCCTTGATCTCGGCCGCGCTGAGTGGGAACACGTCGCTCATGCTCGGACACCTCCCGTTCTGACACTTCTGACACCTAGTATACATCATCGATACTGTCAGCACCCAGAGTGCGGAGGGACAGCGTCGTCCGCCCCCACAGCGGTTCCGCCTCGCCCGATAGACACCCAGCCCAGCTCGCCGACTTCGACGACCCTGACCGCGACGAACGCCGATGGGTGCTGTCCGTCGCGCACGTCGCCGTCATCCCGTATGCCGTCCCGGCCGGCGGGGGGCTCACTGACCCGGACCGGGTCCGCGGTTCACCATCCGCGAGCTGCGCGACATCCACGAAGCCATCGCCGGAACCACCCTTCAGAAAGACACCTTCCGGCGAGCTATGGAACCCCACCTTCAGGGAACCGGCACCTTGTCCACCGGCACCGTCGGCCGCCCCTCACAACGGTTCCGCCGCGCCCGACAAGGCGGCCAGATTCAGAGTGGTCACGAACACCGGGCGGAGGACTTTCGCTGGCCGCGACGTCAAGTCGATCGTCACCTCTGAGGGGCGAAGCGAGGACTACGAGGTCGGCTTGGACGACTGTGCTGGGTTTGGGGCTGGGGCGGGCTTGATCGTCACGGACGGGATCGGCGCGGGAGGACCGACCGTGGAACCGGGCTGGCCGCCGGTGTAGCCGCCCCGCTTATCGGTGCCGCGCCCGTTTCGGGCGGTGTTCCTAGGCATTGGTGGCCTCGTTTCCGCCGATGGGCTGGCGAACGATCTCCATCCGAGCGATCCGTCCGGCTGGTATCTACACAGAGTATCCGAGGCTCCTGCCGAACGACCCGTCATGGGCAAGGTCCCAGGCGTCTTCGAGGAACAGGTCCGCTTCGTGGGGGAAGCTTGCTCCTGCGCATCGCCCGAACCTCGCCCACACCCGGAGCACGAACAGCGACGACAGTGTGCCGGTCGCCCCCACCGCATCCTTGGCCTCCGGCTCGCCTTCCGAAGCTGTGTCCAACTTTCGTCCGCGACCGACGGAGCCAAGCCTCAGAGTCGCCTCACGTGGCGCCGGTCAGGACGCCTTGGAGCCGCGGGCGGTGGCGCTACGGGGCGTAGCTAAAGCAACCTTGGCAATGACGGGGTCGACCTTGTCCACTCCCCCGCGCAGCCGCACGAGGGCACGGGCAGCGGAGACCTGGTCACGACTGACCCTGATGGTCTTGGGCTTCACCGCATCGGTCATGGCTGACCTCCCATATCGTCCTCGGTGCCGTTGTCTTCATCTTCCTCGATGAACTGCATGGCGTCCAACTCCGGCCCTGGAAGGATCAGTCGAAGATCGGTTCCGTCGGGATCGAAGCGAGCTTCCTCCTCGAGCAGGGTGTCGGCCAGGGCGCGTTCTTCAGGACTGGCCAGCTCGCTTGTGGCCAGCTCGGCGAGCAACGTTCGCCCGAGCATGCGTGATCGCAGGTCGTCGGTCTTGATGGCATCCAGAGCGGAGGAAAAACGACGGCCCCACTCCTCGCGACGGCCCTGGTTCTCGCGCTGCCGGGTCCCGGCCCATGCGCCAACGTAGGCCAGGCCGGCGCCGACAAACGACGCGATGGGCGCGAGCCAGATCCAGCCGCTCACGGCTGGTGGGCTCGTTCGGGCGATCCGCTTCCAGGCGCCATCCGTACTCGTCCGGGCGTCATTGCATCTCAGCCTCGAGCCATGTCTCCAGCTGTGAACGAACACCCGGCACCAGGCCGTTGAGATGCGACCACGGCAGCACCCCGTCGTGGTGGAGCCTACCCACAATCAAAGCAGGATGGACGCCAAGCATCTCGGCGCTCGAGAGCACACTGCCGCGGGAGATTGGCGCTTTGATGCCGAGCGCTTTGGGTAAGGCCCACCGCGCTGCGGTCTTGTCTGCTTGTCGCTCCCGGACGCTGGTGGCGGTGCTGGGGAGGTCAATATCCAGGGCACCGCGCTCATTCACGTGCCCCATGTGGATGTGGGCGATCTCGTGCAGCAAAGTGAAGAGGACGCTGTCGAGCTTGGCGATCCGGCCGGACAGCCCAATGACGGGGCCACGGTCATCGAAGAATGCCGCGCCGTCGATCTTGCTGTCGTCAAATCTGACGGTGTGAACTAGTCGAACCCCGACGGCAGCGAGCCGAGCTGGCAGGTAGAGCAGATCCTCAGGCTCGCGGACCGTCGCCGTCAACTGTTCGGCCAGCAACTCCAAACCCCCAACGTCATACGTGGTGGATGAGTGAGTCGCGGCGCGCCGACGGACGCACGCGAGCCAGGCCAGCTGCGGCGATGACAGTGGAGCGTCGGACTCGGAGCGCCGAGCAGCCAGGGCCCAGCCTGGGGTCGCATCGAGGGAGGGGATGTCGAGAAGCTCGCACACCGCCCGCTCCTGCGCATCGAGGTCACCCCCTGGGATGTCCCCGCGCTTGCACAGTTCCCGGAGCGGGACCATCGAGGCGAGCCGAGCGCGTCGAGCGACGTCGGTCAGCTTTTCGTCGGGCAGCGATTGCGAGAGCTTCCACAGTCGGTAGCTGTCCTGCAGTCGCAGCCAAGTCTCCGCAGAGGTGCCGGTGGCGGCTGCGATCTCAGAGGCCGTCGTAGGAGTGATCTCCTTGCGTCCATTGAGGATTTCGGAAACCGCCTGGACCGGACGGCCCAGAATCTCGGCGAACTCGACGATGGCCCAACCACGCTCGCGCAACTCGTCGCTGAGGTACTCGCCCACTGGGAACGCCTCGGCCGGCCGAGGATTATCTATCGCAACGCTCATCTTTCCTCCTCTCGCGATGTGGTCAGTTGGTCAGTGATAGTCAACGATCTCGATGACGACGACCGACTTGCCGTCATCGCCGGTGCGGAAGTCCAAGATCAATCGGCCCTGATCATTCAGGAAGACAAGCCGCAACCTCCTCCCCCTCCGTCACCCTTAAGGTGATGTTCACTATATCCCACCAGAGTGACAGCCGAGTAGCCAGACAGCCGTCACGGTGTTGACGATCGTCAGGCCGAGGGCCAAACAGGACCTTGTCCGGGTCCGGGCAACACACCTACAGTTGGCCGCGTCACACGTTGAGCAACATGGATATGCGCCTGTCGCCTAGGCTGGTTTCAGGTATCTCGAGGGAGAAAGCCATGACTGCCAAACCGACCGCCGCACCCAGGATGTGTTTCGACCGCATCGTTTCGCGAGACGTGATGCGCCCGCATCTGACCACGACAGGTCCGACCGGGATGACCCGTGCGATAGCGCCCCGGGGCAAGTCGTGGCTCAACGGCTCAACTCTGCGGGTGCGGTTCATGGGGGGATCAGCCGCAGAGCAGGCAACCGCCCGCAAACAGGCGCTCTGGTGGGCGGACTACGCGAACATCACCTTCGACTTCGGCAACGCCCCTGACGCCGAGATCCGGGTCACGTTCGACACCAACGACGGCGCGTGGTCGACGATTGGCACGGACTCCCATACGGTGCTGCCCAACCAGGCAACGATGAACCTCGGATTCCTGGACGGAGGCACCGCCGGGCACGAGTTCGGGCATGCGATCGGCCTGGCCCACGAGCACTCCAGCCCAGCCGGCGGCATCCAGTGGAACGAGCCCGTGGTCCTGGCCGCGCTCGCCGGACCGCCGAACTACTGGAACGCGGCG
>DATCNE010000308.1:0-5595 GCA_036565395.1 Dermatophilaceae bacterium | reverse complement strand
GTGGCCGCGCTGCTCGCAGCGGCCTGCCTGCAACACCTCGGCGACGACCCCGCTTCGCCGATCGAGCTGCACAGCGTCATCGACGAAGAGCCGGGAGGCAACGGCACCCTTGCCCTGTTAAGGGCACGCGGCGCCGACGCTCCGCTGCCTCGTTTGGCGGTGGTGATGGAGCCCAGCCGGCTCGACCTGCTCACCGGCCACCGAGGCATGCTTTGGTATGGGCTGGGCTGCCTGGGGGTCCAGGCGCACGGATCAACCAACAACGGAGTCAACGCAATCGAAAAGGCAGCCGAGGTAGTTCTCGCACTCCGTTCGCTGAACGAGGAGTTGGATCATTGGGAACCCGGAAAGTACCCGCAGCCACGACTCAACACGGGTGTGATCCGCGGTGGCCATGAGGTCTACACGACGCCAGGGTCGTGCCGCGTCGACGTGAGCGCCCGCTACGCGCCGGGACAGCGGGAGGCCGTCGACGCCGCACTACAAGCCGCGTTTCTTGCCGGCACGATGCCCGGCAAGGTCGAGCAGCTCTTTTGCATGGACTTCGACGCATCCGAGACACCAGAGGACGATCCCGGGGTCGTCGCGGCCCTCGCCGCGTTGCGAAGTCACCGGCCCCAGGCGCAGGTGTCGCGACTGACCGGGACCTGCGACATGCGGCACTACCGCAACATGCTCGGTGTCCCATCCGTCATCTTCGGTCCGGGCGACCTTGGCGTTGCCCACGCGCCTGACGAGTACGTCGACGTTGACGAGATCTTCGTCGCCACTCGGATGCTCGTCGACCTCGCGCTCACATCATTCTGAAAGGGCGCAACGTGAAGGTCGGTGTCGTGGGTGCGGGGTTGTTCGGGCGCAAGCACGCCATGGCGCTGCGCGGTCTTGAGAATGTCGAGCTCGTGGGGGTGGTGGACATCGACGCCTCGCGCGCAGCGGCCGTTGCGCGCGAGGCCGGAACGGAGGCCTTCGATAGCCTCGAAGAGCTGCTGCGCACCGGCCGCCCCGATCTAGTGACGATTGCCACGCCCGAGCCCCACCATCGACAGCCTGTGCTCACCGCACTTGCCGCTGGCTGCCACGTGTTCGTCGAGAAGCCGTTGGCCACCGACGTCGACGACGCCATCGAGATGGTCGCTGCGGCGAAGACCTCCAATCGTCACCTCGTCGTTGGTCACGTGCTCCGCTTCGACGAGTCCCACGTCCAGCTGGTGCAGCGTGTGCGAGAAGGCGAACTGGGCGAGGTCAGATACATCTACGCCAGGCGCAACCTGCCGGCATCCATGCTCCAGCGCTACAACCACACTCATCCCGCCTGGACAACACTGCCGCACGACGTCGATCTACTGCGATGGCTCCTGGGGCGCGCCCCTGATCGGGTGCATGGACACCGCACAGCCGCGGCGGGCGACGCCCTGATTGTCGGAGTGCTCGACTACGGCGATGCGCTGGCAGTTGTCGAGACTTGCTGGATGCTGCCAGAAAGCTCAGCTAGCCCCGACAGTCTGGCGCTCCAGGTCGTCGGCACCGCCGGAACGGCGAGCCTGGTCGCGCCCGGGAGCGACCTGCGGATTGCTACCGCGCCCGGTCTCGATGCACCCGATACCAGGTACTGGCCGGAGTCACACCAACAGGTTCGCGGAGCGCTGCGCGAGGAACTCGCGTACGTCGTACGGTGCATCCACGAAGGCAGCGTGCCGGACCGACTCGACCCCAACGACGCGATCGACGCCGTTCGCACGGTGACGCGGATCCTCGCCTCCGCCTCGGAGGGGAAACCGACGTGAGGGTTGACGCGCACGTCCATGCGTTCGAGACTGCCGGCCGCCACGACCTTCGAAACAGCACGCAGGTCTTCCCCGATGGACGTCGCGAGCCGGTGGAGCAACTACTGGCCGACTTCTCGGCTGCGCAGATCGACGCCGCCGTCCTGGTGGCACTACCCGGACAGGAAGCTTACGTGCTGCGTGCGCTGGCCGAACATCGCGAGCAACTGGCGGGTGTTCTCACGATGGAAGGCCGCCGGCAGTGGCCATCGGCGGACGATCTCGAAAGGTGGGCGTCGTCGGGGGTGGCCGGGTTGCGCTTCACCTCGTTGGCGGATGCCGAGCGCCTAGCAGGCAGCGCCGCCGCTCTGGCGCGGGGGCTGGGCGACCTCGGCGGCCGCGGTCTGACGGTGTCGTGTTTCCTTCCGGCCCATGAGTGGTCGTTCTTGGCTCGACTGGCAAGTCAGCTTCCTTCGACCCGCTTCGTGCTCAACCACTGCGGATTGCCCCGTGGCGACAGCAGGGTGGACGAGTGGCGACGACCGCGCTCGCTGGCCGCCTGGCAAAACGGGTCGTCGGCGGATGTCTGTGCGGATATGGAAAACGTGTGGGTCTGTCTGTCGGGTGCCTACGCGTACTCCTCCCAGGAGCCTCCGTACCGCGACGTTCAGGAGTGGGCGGCCCAGCTCGTTGTCAGGTTTGGTCCGCAGCGGCTGATGCGAGGCAGCGACTACCCCTGGGTGCGCACGCGACCGGGGTATGCGGCAGAACTCGAAACGTTTGACGACCTGCTCGATGATCTGACCGACGATGCTGCAGCCGCGGTGCGAGGGACAAACGCACAGACAGCCTTCTTCTCAGGTCGACGCGACTGCATTACAACATGAAGGGAACACCATGACCTCGTTGGTCAAGTTCGAGCAAGACGGAGAGACTCGTTGGGCGGTTCGTCGTCAAGGTGGGTTTTATGCGCTCCCGGTCCAACTGCACGAGTTGCTCGGTATGCCCCTTTCCGATGCAAGGGCTTTGTACGAGGGCGTCGACCAAGAGATCTCGGTATCCGAGTCGAGGCTTCTCGCCCCAGTCGACGAACAGGAGATCTGGGCCTCTGGGGTCACTTACCAGCGCAGCAGGGAAGGGCGCACGGAGGAATCCGACCACGCCGTTCTGTACACGCTTGTCTACGACGCGGAGCGCCCCGAACTGTTCTTCAAGACGACTCCCGGTCGCGTTGTGGCTAACAGCGACGCGGTAGGAATCCGGAAGGATTCCAGCTGGGACGTGCCGGAGGCTGAGGTCGCCCTGGTCGTGAACAGCTCGGCAGAGGTGTTCGGTTACCTCATCGGCAACGACATGAGCAGCCGCTCCATCGAAGGTGATAACCCGCTCTACCTGCCGCAGGCCAAGTTCTACACACGCTCCTGCTCTCTCAGCTCGGGCATCGTACCGGCGTGGGAGGTTGCCGAGCCCACGTTCCCAGTCGCGACGCTCATCGAGCGTGACGGTGAGAAGGTCTACGAGGCTGGCACCTCGACGGCGACAATGCGGCGTAGCTTCCCCGAACTGGTGGACTGGCTCTTTCGGAGCCTGGAGTTCCCATCCGGCGTCGTGCTCCTCACCGGTACAGGGCTGGTGCCCGAACGCGGCTTCACCCTGCGACAGGGCGACGTCATCACGATCACCGTCGGCGGCCTTGGCGCGTTGAGTAATCCGGTTACGGTCGTGGGCCGATGAGCACCCCAGCAGTTGGGTTGGTCGGGCGCAGGTCTCCGCGTGATTTCGGCGACCTGATCCTGACCGTTCCCGACACCGATCTGGCTCAGGTCAAAGAAGCGGTCTCCCGGGCCCGGGAGACTGCCTGGGAGTGCATGGGGCTATGCCCGTGACGACCCGCCGAGAGCCTTTGCTCGGACCCTCACCCGAGGTGGTCCGACCCGTCGCCGCCAACACACTTTCAACCCTGGAGTGCACTCGGTGCGGGCACCGATTCCCGGCGGGCGTCGACGCCTTCGCCTGCCCGGCTTGCCACGAGGGCCTGGTGCTGGTCGCTGATCGCGGGCTCGGCCATGCCCGCCCCTTGGCTCGGCCGGCCAGTGTGTGGGACTTCGCGGCGGTGCTCCCCGCCGTTCCTGCCGCCTATCGCACCACCCTTGGCGAGGGCGGCACTCCCTTGATCTCACTGTCGGATCCACACCTCCACCGTGAAGTCTGGGTGAAGAACGAAGGCGTCGGACCGACCCAGTCCTACAAGGATAGGTTCAACGCGGTGAACGTGAGCGTCGCCCGTGCCATGGGTTTCCGCGGCGTGGCTCTGATCTCCACCGGCAACGCTGGGCTTGCAGCTGCGGCTTACGGAGCTGCGGCGGGCCTCGAGGTCCGGGTGATCTGCCCGCCTGGCACTCCCGAGTTGATTGCGCGTGGAATTGCGGCTTTCGGCGCCGAACTCGTCGTCAGCCCGAGAGGAGGGGCGCGGGCGATGCTGGACGCCGCCCTGGCCGACGGGTTCTTCCCGGGTTCGCGGAGCGTGCCGGCCAGCGGCGTCACCCCGTTCGGAGCCGAGGGCTACAAGACCATCGCATACGAGATTGTCGCGGCACTCGGGAGACCGCCGGACGTCGTGATTGTTCCGGTCGGTGGCGGCGACGGGATCTACGGCATCCAGCGCGGCTTTGCCGAAATGAAACGCGCCGGGGACATTCCATCGATTCCGCGCATGGTGGGTGTCCGCACCAATGCGTCGCTGGCGCCCTCCATCGCCTTCGATCAGGTGGGGTGGCACGCTGTCGCCTGCGTTCAGCGGTCAGGCGGGTCTTTCGTCAACGTCACGGCTGACCAGATTCTCGCCGCTGTTGCCGCTTTGAACCGGGTCGGGATCTCGGCCGAACCCGCATCGGCCGCGTCTGTAGCTGCGCTGGTGCGCGACGTGGCCACCATCGACGACCAGGTCGTGTGCGTGGTCACCGGCGGCGGTCTTAAATGGGGAGAGGTGCTGGATGGCAGGTAACGCACGCCGTGACGCTGTCGTCAGCGCGAACGCACCCCCGCCCGCCGGCGCCTACAGCCACCTCGTCGAGTACGGCGGCCTGGTGTTCACCGCGGGCTTCGGACCCCACAACCCGGCAACGGGTAGCGTGCCCGACGGCATCGCCGCACAGACAAATGCTGCGCTCGACAACGTGGCCGCCGCCCTGGCCGAGATCGGGCTGGGTCTGGATGACGTTCTGCGGGCGACCGTTCACCTGGCCGATCTCAGCGGGGACTTCACCGGCTACGACGCCGCGTACCGCACTAGGTTCTCGTCGCCGTACCCAGTTCGCACCACAGTCGGGTCAACCCTGGCCGGCTTCCTGATCGAGATCGACGTCGTGGCAGCCAGCCCGACTGGATAACAGAATTCCACAGGAGGCGGAGGCGTGTGGATTAGGCAATGGCCATGACGGGTACCGATCGAACTCTTGGCCCCGACCGTAAAGTCGAGACCTACAGCAAAGTCAACCTCGGCGGTGTCCGCCCATAAGTAGGTCGGTCACCCAGAACCTCAAAGAAACCAACGAGATTCGGAGTGCGCGAGAGCATGTGCAATGCCAGTGCCCAGTCTGAAAACATCGAGCTGGGGTTTCTTGAGTTGCTCACGAGAGTGCCTAGCGGAACAGCCGCAATACGAAAGGGAGTCACATGATTACCACGACAAATCCGCGTACGGGTGTTGCCGAAGCCACTGATCTTGAGGCAACGTCGGCCGCCGAGGTCGACCGCATCGCCAGGCATGCGCAGCGGGCGGCCTTCGAATTCGCCTCCAGTGGGCGCGAGGGCCGCGCGAGAATGCTCGACG
>DATCNE010000307.1:0-5418 GCA_036565395.1 Dermatophilaceae bacterium | reverse complement strand
CGTCGTCTGCGCCAAGAAGAAACGTAAGGGCGCACCCAAAACCAAGAAAACCAAGAAGCCCCCCAACGGCGAAGCCAAGACCAAGAAGACCCACACCCTCGGCCTGAGATGGCCCGTCGAACGAACCAACTCCTGGTTCTCCAACTTCGGCCAACTACGCCGCAACACCGACAGGTTCACCCCCCAACGCCTCGGCCAGATCGCCCTCGCCATCGCCCTCATCCTGACCGTGAAACTCGTCAAATGGGCCAAACGGTGGAACGACTAAGAACACCTATCCGCGCGCGCTCTAAGTAAAGTCGTCCGGTTCTAAGGACTCGCGTCGGAATAACTTAGGTTTTCAGGTCTGAGGGTCATATCGTTGTGCTATGGCCGACAGCGTTCAGGTAGCGGAGTCCGTGGGGCGCAGGTACTCGGTGCTGCGTCCCCATCTGGATGAGCGGCAGCGTCGGTTGCTGTTGGGTTCTGAGGCTGCCGAGCTGGGTCGGGGTGGGATCAAGATGGTTGCGGAGGCGACCGGGGCGCATCCGGACACCGTGGCCAGGGGGGTCCGGGAGCTTGCGGGTGACCCGGAGCCGCAGGTTCGGGTGCGGGCGACCGGCGGCGGCCGTAAGAAGCTGTCGGAGTCCGACCCGGGACTGCTCGCCCGCTTGAAGGCGTTGGTAGACCCAGAGACGCGGGGGGACCCGATGTCGCTGTTGGTGTGGACGACCAAGTCGACCCGCAATCTGGCCGGGGCGTTGACCGCGGTGGGGCATCCGGTCTCAGATCGGACGGTCGCCCGGATGCTGGCGTCGTTAGGGTTCAGCCTGCAGGGCAACGCCAAGGTCACCGAAGGCAATCAGCACGCCGACCGGGACGCCCAGTTCCGTTACCTGGCAGGGCAGGTCGCTGAGCACGCCGACCTCGGCCAACCGGTGGTCTCGGTCGACGCCAAGAAGAAGGAACTCGTGGGGGCGTTCAAAAACGGCGGCAGGGAGTACGCCCCGGCCGGGACGCCCGAGCAGGTCAACGTCCACGACTTCCCCGACAAGGAGCTCGGCAAGGCCATCCCGTACGGCATCTATGACGTGTCGGCCAATACCGGCTGGGTCAGCGTCGGGACCGACCACGACACGTCCGCGTTCGCGGTCGCGACGCTGCGCACTTGGTGGGACACCGTCGGCCGCGCCCGCTACCCGGCCGCTGAGCGGCTCCTGATTTGCGCCGACGGCGGCGGGTCCAACGGATCCCGGGTCCGCGCCTGGAAGATCGAGCTCGCAGCCTTCGCCGCCGACACCGGCCTGACCGTGACTGTCGCCCACCTACCGCCCGGCACGAGCAAGTGGAACAAGATCGAGCACCGGCTGTTCTCCCAGATCACCCTGAACTGGCGAGGACGACCACTGACCAGCCACCAAGTCATCGTCGACCTGATCACCAACACCAAAACAGCAACCGGTCTGAGCGTGCGCGCTGTCCTGGACACCGGCCAATACCCGACCGGCATCAGCTACACCCACAAAGACATCGCGGCCCTGCCCATGGTCAGACATGACTTCCACGGCGACTGGAACTACACCCTGCTGCCCCGCGACACGCCATAGCGTCTGGATGTTATTTCTTCGCGCGCCCTTAGGTACGGGCCCGGGTTCTGCTGCCGGCGAATACCGTTACACCGACGGCTGCCAGGACGATCTGGATGACGAGCTTGATCCAGTCGACGCCGTTGGTGTCACCGACTCCCAGCGCCTTCGCGATGAACGTACCGATCAGGGCGGCGACGATGCCGATGAGGATCGTGGCGATCACAGAGATGTCCTGTTTGCCGCGCACGACAAGTCGCCCTAGGGCGCCGATGATGGAGCCGACGATGATGGCGCTGACGATGGCTGGAAGCATGGATGTCCTCCGGGGTTGAGGTCAGCTGGTGTCGGTCCGGTCAGTCCTTGAAGACGTCCTTAATGTTCTCGCCGGCCTTCTTGGCGTCAGCCTTGGTCTGGTCGGCCTTGCCTTCGGCCTGAAGGTCGTCGTTGTCGGTCACTTTGCCGGTCGCTTCCTTGGATTTGCCGGTCAGGTCCTGCACAGCATTCTTTATTTTGTCGGTGGCGCTCATGGCGTTCGTCTCCTTGGTGGACTGTGGCGTGGCCGCCGGTCGACGGCAACGAAGCAGGCCATGCCCGAGCACGGCCCGATCGCGAAGAGCCCGCCCGAACCATTGGAGCAGGCGGGTCTTCGCGCAGTCGGTACTAGGAGGAGGCGGCGGCCTTCTGCTGGGCCTTGTCCAACGCCTCAACCTTCGCGTTCCCTACTTCGGCCTTCACTTCAGCCTGCAGGGCGTCCAGCTTGGCACTGCCCTTCTCCTGCTGCAGCCGGCCAGACTCCTTGAGCGTCGCGCGATCGAAGAACTCACCGAGCATTTCCCTCGCCAGGCCGACTACCTTGTCGAACAAGCCGGTGGCGTTCTTGGGGCTGATGTGTGGAAGTCGCATGAGCTCTCCTTGCAATTGACTGTTGTTGCCAGCTGTTTGCCAGCCGCGTTACGAACGTAGCAATACCGAAGCAAAACGCGGGTGCTCATATCTCCGCCCAGCCTATGAGAAGGTTCACAGCACCGTGGCTGACTCGGACCTGCGTGTTCGCGGCCGGATCCCTATGTGTCAACACGATACTGGGCCGTCCGATGTTGGGACCGTGACTGTTCGCCGTGTGTTCGTTTCCCGGTTGTGTCGCTTCTGTGGATCACGGTTGTTCGATGCTGAGGTTGATGGTTTTGCTTACGCCGGCTTGAAGCATGACCATGTTTAAGCCTTGAGTGGAAAGGGAGCTCGTGTGGTGGTCCGGGTCGCTACCTGGAATCTAGAGAAACCTGTTCTTGCACAGTAGAGAGCCGCCAAGGACCTGTGATGTTCAGGGAGGCGTCTGCGCAGTTTAGGGGTGTGTCCCTTTCCTCGTGTCGCGCGAGTCCGCTCTTCCGCTCGAGGGTCGGCAGGTGACCGGGCTCCCAGGGTCGAGCGCGCCACCGGATCCTTCCTCGGATCAAGCTCGGTCGGGGCGCCCGGATCGGGCTGCCGCCGTCAGTGGGCAGCACAGCGCGTGCCCTGGCCGAATCGAGCTCGCGGACCGCGCGCTGCGCGTCGCTGATGAGCGACCCGTAGACCGGCCAGGCCTCGGGGTCATCCAGGGGTGTGACCCGCATGAGCTCGCGCAGCTCAGCAAGGATCCGTTCAGCCCTACCGACTTGCCGGTCGAACGTCGCTCGCGCGTCGTCCTCGAGGAGGCCGAATTCGGTCACGGCATCGGCCAGCGCGTCGAGGGCATCGGCATAGCGGGCAAGGAAGTGCGGTGACGGTGCGGGCTGCGGGGCCCGGTCGTCAGCCGCGTCAACAAGGGTCCTCGCGATACCGGTTATCTGCCACTGGGCGTGGCGCAGCGCGTCGACGACGCTCTCATACCCCTCCCAGTCGACCCGCACGGGCCGGACGTTGTGGCGGGGGTTTAGCCGGGTGCTCTCCCTGCCCTTCGAGATCTCCTCAACCACGTCCGGTGCATCGGATGCGATCTCCCCGCCGACGCGATACCAGTGGCGCGCGAGGTCCGCGTCCCAATCGCCCCGCAACCCCTCCGCCATCTGATCCAGGAGCTCGTGGACCTGGCTGGCCAGGGCGACGACCCGCTCGCGAGGACGACGCAGGTGCAGCGGAGCCAGGACGAGACCGTTGGTGATCACACCGATCGCCCCCCCGATGAGCGTCTCCAGGATCGTCACATAGGTGAAGCTCACGTTGGTCCCTCCCACGGTGAGCAGAGAGAGCAGCACCATGGCGGGGACCTGGATGCCTTGGTCACCGAGCCGCGGCCACCTCCCCAGTAGCAGTGCTAAGAAGATGACCGGTCCGATGCTCCACCAGTTCGCCCCCGCCACGGACCCGACCGCCCAGGCCACGCTCATGCCAAGGACCACTGCTGCGATGCGCTGCACGCCTGCCCACACGGAGCGCACCATCGTGCGGTCCACGACCAGGAGTGCGGCCATCGGGGCGTAGAAGGGTGTTGGACTGTGGAGCACCCAGACCGCGAACTGCCACGCCAGCACGGTGGCCAAGGCCGCCTTGCACAACTGCAGGAAGGTATCGCGCTCGGGGCCGGCCTGGCTGAGGGCGTGGCAGGCGGACCTCGCGGCGGCCAGCGCGGCTCGCGAGTTCGTCATAGCCGCCCCCGCGGCAAACCGGTCCTGCACCCCTTGGACTCTAAGGCCTCGCGCCACGATGACGAACCGGCCTGCTGCAACCGGTCCTCGCGTGCGATGCGGTCCACTAATGACGCGGTGCCCTGCGCCATTCTGCCCGCCGGGAACGCGAACGACCACCGGCGCGCCACCCGGGAACAGCCGTTGGCCGACGCCATCGTCACGGGTTCAGCCACCCGAATCCAGTTGCTGCGGCTCTCGGTTGAGGGATCCTCGCCCACGACCAGGTATGCCCACTCTTACATCGGGCTCGGCCTGACACCGGTCGTCGCGGTCGAACCGGAGAAGGGCGGGTAAGGGTCGGGCGGAGGAGGCGCTGACGGCCGTCCGTGACTTTGCCAACTTTTGCCCATTCGAGATTCAGCTGGAGAATGGATCCCGCCAGCTCAAGGCCGCGGTGCGCGGCCTCGGGCCATAGCCCAGCGTTCGCGAGTTCCGTTTCACCAACCGGCTACGGGCGCTTCCGGTGACAATCCCGGCGGACGCCCCGGCTGGTCTGGATCGTCGTGTAAGAGGATCGTCCTGCGGGACGATCAGGGTGGCGTTGAACAGCGCCGTCACCTGCTCCGCTGACGATCGGGCTACGGACCTGGCTGGAGCGAGATGGTCACAAATGGCGGTAAGTCCTCGTCGTTGGTCAGGCGGCCGTGATCCAGGTGTTCCAGTGTGGCCAGCAGGTCGGCGAGGACGGAGTACCCGGCCTCGCCCGGGTGGGCGCCGTCCCCCGCTTGGACCTCGCGCATCCCAGGGGTGTCGGCGAGCAGCTGGCCGAACACGAAGACGTAGACGGTTCCTGCGGTCGCGGCGACGTGCTGCAGCAGGGTATCCAACCGCTCAGTGCGCCGGTTCTGGTCAAGGTCCGCCACCGTATCTCCCGACCCGCTGACCGACCGGGCTCTTGGGGCAGTTGCCCAGCCTGGTGGGCCCGGGTGATTTGGGCGCTTCCACATCCGTCGTTCTGGCGGGCGTCCATCAGGTTCATGTAGGACGCTGTCAACATGACGCAACCAGGTCCAGACCCCGACAACTACCCGCCGATCGATCCGGCTGAGCCGGTGCCCGACGATCCAGGACCGCTCTTGCCAGATACACCGGAGACGCTTCCTCCCGCTCCGGTCGAGCCGATGCCCGGCCCCGATGACCCTGACAGCGTTCCCGTGGGTTAGTCCGCTGCTGACGCGTTGCCCAGC
>DATCNE010000306.1:0-2403 GCA_036565395.1 Dermatophilaceae bacterium | reverse complement strand
ATCGCAAACACCAAGGTGGTCGCCACAAATACTGAAGCGCGTTTGAAGTCGAATCGAAGCCAGGTGGCGGCATAGATCGCGACGAACCAGATCGCCGCATCGAACAGTGCCCACACCCATCGGTGCAGCCGGTCACGACGCTGAACCGCCCGTGGCGTCACGAGTCTCCCCACTGTCAACCATGCAATCGGTCCCGAATTCTCTCCAACAGGCTAGCGGATTTGTGGATTTGGAGAGGCAGTGGGACGTTTTGGCGCGATACGGGCGTTTCACGAGCCCGAGCCGAGCTCCGCGTAGTCACGGATCCACTCGTCCTACAGGGAGGCATCGGTGACGCCTCTTTGAACAGCAACCCCACCGGGCGAGGTCCCTCCAGCAGCACAACGGGGTGTCGACCAGCCGCTCCAGGGCGAGGACGGCGGCGACCATCACCGAGCTTGCCCGCGCGACGGGCGTGCCACAGCCCTCGGCATCCAGGGAAGTGGCGGCGCCTGGGTGAGGCGGGGATCCTGCGAGTGGGTGGATCTCGCAACAACCGGCAGGTGTCGGCCGAAGTCGACTCCGCGATCTTCCCGGAGCTGCAGAGCCTCCTGCTCAAGACCGTGGGACCCAAGCCCGTCCTCGAAACGTGCCTCAGCGACGTCGCGGGGATCGAGTCCGCCTTGATCTACGGGTCGTGGGCGCGCCGCTATGAGGGGGAAGCGGGTGCACCCCCCGGGGACATTGATCTTCTTGTCGTCGGGACGCCGCAGGTCGACGCGGTCTACGACGTGGCAGAGAAGGCTGCAGCCCAGCTCAGCCGTGAGGTGAACCCGACCGTCCTGACCAGGTACGAGTGGGAGGCGTCCAGCGAAGGATTCATTGAACAGCTTCGCCGGAGCCCGCTTGTCAGCTTGGATCTGGGTCATTCGCGTTTGCCCGTCGCCAGTTAGGGGGATCCGCGCACATGCTTGCCCAAGGGATTCGCGCGTCAACGAGCAAACCGGGTGCACACGAAGCCGTTGGAATCTACCTGGCCGAGGTCGTGCCGGACCCCACAGGGAGCGTCGGGAAGTTCCAGCGAATGAGGTCCAAGCGCAACGCCACGGAGTACCGCGACCTCGTTGTCGGGGAACAGGAGATCACCAGCGACCTCATCCATGCGACGAACATTGTCGCCGCGGTGCGAGCGGATCTCGGCATCTGATCCACGTCGCGACATCCTGCCCGCCGGGGGCGCCAATGCCACCGGTGGAGCCCGGGCGCAGTACCCTTGCCAGCAGCGCGCAAGCCAAGCATCACTGGGCGAGGGAAAGAAACACCTGTGGAACTGAAGGACTACATCCGCATCATCCGGAAACGGTGGCGGATCATCGTGGCTGCCATGCTCGTCGTCCTGGCGGGCGCCGCGTTGGCGACCGCCCTCAGCCCCAAGGTCTACGAGGCGCAGACCCGGCTGTTCGTCTCGACATCCGGGGGCAATGACAGCAGCGCTCTCCTGCAGGGCAGCAGCTTCACCCAGCAGCGCGTCAAGTCCTACGCCGACGTCATCACCACCCCCAAGGTCCTCGACCCGGTGATCGAGACGCTCAAGCTCGACACGACCGCGGCAAAGCTCGGAACGCAGATCACCGCCACGGTCCCGCTGTACACCGTTCTGATCGAGGTCGCCGTCACGAACCCCGACCCGCGCGTGGCCGCCCAGATCGCCGACGTTGTCGGCAAGCAGTTCACCAACACCGTCGCGGACCTCGAGAGCGTCGCGGACGGCAAGTCCAGCCCGGTCAAGGTGACCGTCGTGAGCGCCCCGACCGTCCCCACCACGCCGATCAGCCCCAAGCCGACGCGCAACCTGGCCCTGGGCTTGGTGCTCGGCCTGCTGCTCGGCTTCGGCCTGGCGCTGCTGCGTGATCTGCTCGACACGACCATCAAGGGCGAGAAGGACTGCGCCGAAGTCACCGATGCGACCGTCATCGGCAGCATCGCCTTTGACCCCGATGCTCCGAAGCATCCGTTGATCGTGCAGGCCGACCCGCACAGCCCCCGCGCCGAGGCCTTCCGGACGCTGCGAACGAACCTGCAGTTCGTGGACGCCGCAAACCACCCGCGATCCATCGTCTTCACCTCCTCCCTTCCCGGGGAGGGCAAGACGACGACGACGGCGAACCTCGCGATCACCATGGCCGCCGGCGGCGCCCGGGTCTGCGTCGTCGAGGGAGACCTGCGGCGCCCGCGCCTGCTGGAGTACATGGGCATGGATGGTTCCCTCGGCCTGACCAACGTGCTGATCGGTCGGGCCGACCTCAGCGACGTGCTGCAGCAGTTCACCGACACCAGCGTCTACGTCCTCGGCGCCGGCTCGATTCCGCCCAACCCCAGCGAGCTGCTCGGCTCGGCCGTGATGGAAAAGACCCTGCGCGAGCT
>DATCNE010000305.1:0-2047 GCA_036565395.1 Dermatophilaceae bacterium | reverse complement strand
TCGCGGGCGAAGACGACCGGCTGACCCCACCGTCGCATGCCCGGCGGATCGCCGAGATGCTGCCGCACCTCCACAAGCTCGTCGTGCTCGACGGGACCGGGCATATGGGTCCGCTGGAGCGCCCTCACGAAATCACCCAAGAACTCATGGAGCTCTCCGCCGTTGGCCGCGCGTGACAGAGTTAGTAGTGCTCTGGTAAGTGGTGTTACTCGCGTTTGGGGGGTCGGCGCAGCGGCAGATCGTCGAGGTTGATTGGTTGTTGGCAGGTGAAGCAGCGGCCGGTCCAGCACTTCCAGACGGGCTGTAGTAGCAGCACCGCTTGGGGGAGTGTCAGGCCGGCCGCGGGCGATTTGGGTCGGCCCGCTCCAGTGTCAGGAAGCCGTGGGCGGCCGTCACCAGCGTGCAGTGGTGGTGAAAGCCGAGGTAGCTGCGGCCTTCGTAGTGGTCAAGGCCGAGCTCGCCCTTGAGCTGCTTGTAGTCGAGCTCGATCATCCAGCGCAGTCGGGCGAGACGCGCGAGCTGCTCGGGTTCGGTGTCGGCCGGCAGGTTGCTGATCCAATAGTCGCTGGGATGCTCGTGACCTTCGGGCCATTCGATGATCAGCCATTCCTCGCGGGGTGCTTGGCGATCGCGGGTGACGGGGTGGGCGGCGATCACGCGCACGAACGCGAAGCGCGAGACGAGCTGACCGCCGTCGATGTCGCGAAACGCGACCGGCCCGAACGCCTCTGGGTCAAGGCCGGCGACGAGCTCGTTGATCGACCGCGGCTGGGTCTCGGTGGCAAGCGCTGTGGGCGCGGGGCCGCGCGAGCCGGGCTTGCGCTCAGGGACGGTGAAGACCGTGCCGGGATCAAACACGTCGCACTCCGGGGCGATCGAGAGCACGTAGTCGATGCCGTCACCGTGCAAGCGGGTACGGAGCTTGGCGTCGTTGCCGTATGCCTGGTCGCCCAGCACCGGCGCGCGACGGATCTTCCAGCCCGCCGCCCTGGCGATCAGCTCACCACCGAGCGTCGGCTTGGTCTGAAACTCGACGCTCGCGGGGATCTTGGTCTCCCGCCGGCGCACCGGGTCCGCGCACCAATCCTCAGGCACGTAGAGCCGGAACCCCAACGCGACCGTGCCCTTGGTGCTGACAGCATGCAAAGACACCGCGATCTGGCAGCTGCCGATCTTCCCCAGCGTCCCGGAATACTGACGCTTGACACCCGGCGAGTGGCGGCCGTACTTCGGGACCCCGGTGTCATCCAGCACCCACGCCATCGGCTCGATCACCGCACACACCCGCTCAGCGACCGCCCGGTCGATGACCGCCGGATCCCACGGGCTATCAGCCAGAAAATGCTGCAGCGCCTCGTACTCCACACTCGTCCCGCCCATCCGCGCGACCATCGGCTCCAACGACTTACGGGCCCCGTCCATCATCAACGCACGCGCGTAATACTCCGCAGCCCAGCGCTGCTCCGAGCGCACAAGACCCGACGCGACATCAGCGAAGTACACCGCCAACCGATCGACCACCGCCGGCGCGACCCCGACCATCTCCTCACCGATCCCGATGTCCATCACGCCGGCAGCAACCATGCCAACCAAGTTCACCGCGAAGCTACATAACCCTTCCCGCCACCTGCCAGAGCACTACTAGGTGCCACCAGGAAAGACGGCACCGTCAAAACCGGTTGGCAAGGCAAGACGCGTCGGACGTATCGCGCGCACCAGTGTCAGTCGAAAGGCGTGAACCTGAAGTGTTCGCACTGCGGAGAATCCCGGAGGGTTGAACCCCGGCCCCGGCGAAAGGGCGCGCTCGCCACTCGTCCGTGTTGGCTCGATCGCGATCCACGCACGGCTGACCGGTCCGCTGAGGTTCGTAACCGGCGAACGGTGGAGATATGTCTGCACGACGGGGGCGCCGACAGGTGTGCTGGCCACGACGGCCGCCGACGGATCAACGGCCTGCATTCTTGCCACCGCGCTGCGCCAGTCCACCTGTTCATAGCGCCAGTTGCTGGCCACCCATATCGATGTCACTACCGCGAGCAGGCAGTAG
>DATCNE010000304.1:0-3604 GCA_036565395.1 Dermatophilaceae bacterium | reverse complement strand
GAACTCCGCAGTTGCCACCTTGAGGATCTCGGCGCGGGTCCGCTCGGGGTCGCGTTGCCGCTCAGCCGGGCGCTGCTGAGCGGTTTCTAGGGTTGACTTCGTCATATCCATCATCCGTCCGGCCGGTGATCCCTGAGCTGGCGCAGAGGTTATGCCTTCGGATGCCTCAGTTGCGCAGTCACCCAGCGGGGATTCCCCCATGAGTCGTACCGAGACGTTATACCTAACATCCTGATCGGAAGATCAAAGAGTGAGCGGCATCCGACAGCGCCCTGGCGAAACCGCTGTTGGTACACCTGCCCGGTGGCTACAAGCCGGCACAGGTCGCACCGGCGCTGGCCGCGAAGATCCAGACCCTGACTTCGGTGCCGCGGGTCGCTGACCTAGGACCAGGGGGTGGAGATGCGCGACTGGAAAACAAGTGCGGATGGCCACCGACTTGGCGATCTTCCGCTGCGACCCGCACGCCCCTTGGAAACGCCCCTTGGAGAAGAGGAACCAACAGGAACACCAACGGGCTGCTTCGCCAGTACTCCCCAAGGGCACCCGACCTAATTCGTGCACAGCAGTGAAGCCCTGAACTGGGTCGCCGCAGAACTCAACGACCGGCCCCACAAACGGACTAGCTTTCAACAAGCCGATCGAACTCGGACTGCTTCTGTTGCGTTGACACCTTGGAGCCGCCGTCCTCCTCCAACTTGGGGTCGTAGAAGTCGCCGAAGAGCTCGGCGTCCGGCGGCCGATCCTCCTCGATCGGTACGGACACCCAAGTGGTATTCATGTAGTGCTTTAGGTGGACGTTCTCCGACACGATGTTGCCACCCCAGGTGCCGCAGCCGAGGCTGGATGTCATGGGCATTCCGTTGTTGAAACTGCCCGCGTTGGCCTTCGACTGTGGCTGGCGCACCATGATCCGGCTCACCGGCGCAGCCAAAGCCAGGCGGTGGATGTGGTCCTCGTCGATGGAGTAGATGCCGCAAGAGTGTCCCTTGCCACCGACCTCGAAGATGGCGCGCATCATCTCTAGGGCCTGCTCGAAACCGTCGTACGGGTAGACGGCGAGCAGCGTCGTCAGCTTCTCGCTCGAGAAGGGATGCTTCTTGCCGATGCCGTCACCGCGGACGATGATGAACTTGCGGTCGCCCGGGATAAGAAAGCCAGCTGCCTTAGCCAGTTCCTGCGGCGAAGTGGCCACAGTGTCGGGCAGTCGATGGCCTTCCGCGTCCCACATGACGTCGCGCAGGCTAGTCTTCTCCTCCTCGTTGGCAAGGTAGCCGCCTTCCTTCTCCAACTGCGCCAGCATGTCGTCGAAGATGCTGCGCTCAATAATGAGGTTACCGTCGGCCGAGCAACCAGAGCCGAAGTCGGACGTCTTGCTCAGTTGGGTGTTGTGCGCCGCTTGGGCGGTATCGGCAGTCTCGTCGATGACCATCGTCGAGTTCCCTGCGCCCACTCCGTACGCTGGTCGGCCTGAGCTGTAGGCCGCCCGGACCATGGGTTGGCCGCCGGTGGCTAGCACGAGGTCGGCACGCGCCATGAGCGCCTGCGACATGGGGATGTCCACCATGTTGAGGCATTGCAGAATGTCCGCGGGCGCGCCCTCGCGCTCCAAGGCCTCGCGCATGAGTCGCACCGTTTCGGCAGAGGTGTTCTTTGCCCGTGGGTGCGGCGAGAAGATCACCACGTCCCGCGCCTTGATGGCGTAGATCGCGTTGCCGGCTGGTGTCAGGTCGGGATTCGTCGTGGGCACGAGGCAGGCGATCACGCCGGCCGGCTTTCCGTACTTGACCAAACCCTTCTCGGGAATCTCTTCGAGGATGCCGACGCTCTTCTGTCGTAGTGCGTCCCGCAGGACACCGCGGATCTTCATCCGCTTGCCCATCCGACTGACTGGGTCGCCCAGTCGGCTCTCTGCGATGCCCATGTCGACGAGGCGGGTGAAGGTCGTCTTGTTGGACACTGCCCAGGCGACCGCCTGGCAAAGCCGATCGACCCTGGCTTGGTCATAGCTTTCGATTACTTTTAGGGCCACGCGAGCACGGTTGTATACATCGTCGAGCTCACGTTGCTGATCAGGGGTGAGACCTTGGTCGTTTGCGCCCATGGATGGGTCGACCTCCTACTTGCCGGACTGACGGCCCGCGGAGACCACGCAGGGCCCTAACGAGAGCAGACCGTATCACGTATCCTATTGTTCGGACTAGTACGTCCGTCTCTCTAGACGGAGCCAAGGCTCTGGACTCCGTGTACCGTGCAACAACAGGTGTTCATATAGGAGAACAGTGTTCGGTGCATTGTGAGGCATGGGCTACCTCTCAGCGATGAGCACGCGCTGCCTCGTCGGGTGGCTCACACAAAGCCTTCCGAGCCAAGTTGTCGACCAAGGACGGCCGACTTGATCTGCCCTCGGCGATTGACGGTCACGGCACCGCCGGCCGGGTGGAGGTGATGATGAGCGCGGTGCCCGCGAGGAGCATTGCCAATGCCGGCAGAAGGCCCAACGGTGGGATCTGCCCCAGCAGTAGCGCTGCCAGGGCTGCTGCGATCGGCACGGTGAATAGAGTCGCCAGTGAGACCAGCGTCGGGCTGGTCGAGCGCAGCACTAGGTTGAACACCGAATGCCCCAACAACTGGGCCAGCACGGTTAGCGCCGCGATTCGAACCCAATCCAATGTCGGGTACCCACCGAGCGACTGGCCGGTCATCAGGCACACGGCCAGCAGCAGCACGGCGGCCTGACTGTAGCATACGGCCGTGTACGCAGTGGTGCTCAGCAATCGTCGCACCCGGCCGCCCGCGACGATGTAGGCGCCTCCAAACAAACCACCGAGCAGGGCCAGCAGGTCGCCGTGGAGCGCTCGAGCTGACAGGGAGAAGTCCACGCCGGTGACGAGCAGCACTCCCGCGAGGGCCAGGGCAGTCCCCGCCCACGCCTGGTATGGAAGTCGTTCCCCGAGCAGCTGGCCGAACAGAGCCGCCCACACGGTCTGCGAGCAGACCAGGGCAGCGGCCGATGCGACGGAGGTGTAACGCAGGCTCGGCACGAAGAAGCCGAAGTGTGCGGCAAGGAAGGTTCCTGCGAGCAACGCCAAGCCTAGAGTCTGCAGGGACATCCGACGCATCTCTCTGCGGGCCTTGAAGAGTGCGTACGGCCAGACGGCGAGTGCACCTAGCCCGTTGCGCCAAAAAGCGATCGCCAGGGCTGGCGCCGCCGTGGCAGCAATCAACGGCGGGGCGGTGGATGCGCACGCCACGCCCAGCGCGAGGATCATCAGGTCTTCCCTTGGCGGTCGCCCGATGACCGACCCTGCAGAATGTGCACGAGACCCAAGGCTGATTCGACTGGGCACGCCTTTGTGTCCTTTCGGCCGATGCCACATCGCTGCAGGCGCCCGTCCTTCAAACTCAGTGAGCGACCCGTGCTGGACGCCACGAGGCCACCGACGAGCCCTGTCGAGGCCAAGAACCTATCACGGAAATCCTATTGTTCGAACTAGTACGTCCGTTTCCATGGCGCAGCCAACGCTCTACTGCAATTGTCTTCGTGATGCGAGCGGCATTTCCGGCACGAGACTCGGCGCAGGTCATCCCTGTAGGAGCGGGG
>DATCNE010000303.1:0-7399 GCA_036565395.1 Dermatophilaceae bacterium | reverse complement strand
GGCGCGGGTCCGTGCCGTGCCGAACCTCGCCGGGCCAGGGCTGTTGTCCGAGTTCGCCGACATGCTGTCCACCCACGTGCGCACACCTGAGCTGATGGACCAGGCGACCGCCGTATGCCGCGCTGCTCGCTCGGGTGATGACGCCGAGGTGCGCGGTGGCACCGGTCAGCTGCTCGGCGCCGGGCTGGGCCTCACCCCCAGCGGCGATGACGTCCTCTGTGCGGTGCTCCTGTTGCTGTGCGGGGTTGGTGATCCAGCGCCGATCGCACTCCTGGGCGCAGCCGTCCAGGATCGGTGGACAACCACCACGAGCCTTTCCGCGTCACTGCTGGAGGCAGCCCGGCACGGATACGCGGTGCCCGAGGTTGTCTCTCTGGTCGAGTGCGCCCTGCGCGGTGACGTCGTCGGCGCCCAGGAGGCACTCACGTCCACGCTGGCCATCGGCCACTCCTCCGGCCAGGATCTGGTCGCCGGCCTCGCCGGCTCACTTCGCGTCCTCGCGATCACCAATGCCCGACCGGACACCGCGCCGGCACCGTTTCAGGCCGTCAATGGCCCCAAAACGGTGCCGGCGCGGTGTCCGGATGGATCACGCAGGCTCCAACCCGCTGGAAGGCGAAACCCATGACCGATCTTGTCGAGGTGCGCCGCGGCGCCTACTACGACTCCGTGAGCCTCATGCAGGTCTCGAAGGCGGTACGCGACGCGCCGGGCATCAGCGCCGCGCTCGTCGCCATGGCCACGGACCTCAACACCGACCTGTTGACCGGTATGGGATTCACGGTCGCCGAGGCAGTGGGGCCCAACGACATGCTCGTGGCGTTCCGCGGCGACGACCAGTCTGCGATCGAGGCAGGCCGGTCCGCCCTGGATGCCGCCCTTGCCGGGCTCAAGGCAGCCGGCGCCTCTGCCGGTGGTTTCGGCGAGGCCCCCCCGCCGCGAACGCTCGGCACCGCTGCCAGCCGTAGTGGAGCCAACCTCGCGCTCATCTCGGTGCCAGGCGCCAACGCCTTCGTCGAGGCGATGGATGCCGTCACCTCCGGCGTCTCGGTGGTGCTGTTCTCGGACAACGTCAGCGTCGAGCAGGAGATCGCGCTCAAGGATGCGGCTGCCACGGCCGACGTCCTCGTGATGGGCCCCGACTGTGGCACCGCCGTCGTCGCGGGGGTTGCCCTCGGCTTCGCCAACCTCGTTCGCGCCGGCTCGGTCGGCCTGGTCGCCGCGTCGGGCACCGGAGCCCAGCAGGTCATGTGTCTGCTGGACATCGCCGGTGTCGGCATGAGCCACTGCCTGGGAGTCGGCGGGCGTGACCTGTCCTCCGCGGTGAATGGTCGATCCACCCGCCAGGCACTGGCCGCCCTTGCCGCCGATCCGTCGACCGAGTCCATCATCGTCGTGTCCAAGCCCCCTGCCGCCGAGGTGCTCGCCGCGATCCAGTCGTATGCCGGCACGTTGGGCAAGCCGGTTCACTGGGCAATCCTGGGCGCTGGTCGTCCCGATCTCACCGCGGCCGTGGAGGCCGCGCTCGCGACGTCCGCGGACGGCATACCGGCGTGGCCGCAGTGGCTGGCGGAGTCACCCACTGCTGAGGCACCCACTGAGGCATCCATCGACACGAAAGCCAAGCGCAGCAACGGTTTCCTGCGCGGGCTGTTCTGCGGCGGCACCCTGGCCGACGAGGCGATGATCATCGCCTCCAAACGGCTCGGCCCGATCCGGTCCAACATCCCGCTCTCCCCCGAGCTCGCCCTTGGCCCGGACCTGAACTGCGACTCGCATGCGGTCATCGACTTCGGCGACGACCGGCTGACCCGGGGACGACCACACCCGATGATCGACCCGTCGCTGCGACTCGAACGGATCGCCGTCGAGGGCGACGACCCGACCTGTGCCGTACTGCTCCTGGACCTGGTCCTGGGGTTCGGCTCCCACCCGGATCCGGCCGAGGAGCTCGCCGCGGCTATCGCCGCCGCCCGCGAGGCTGCCGCATCCGATGGCCGCGAGCTGCCCGTCGTCGTCTCCCTCATCGGCGTTGAGAACGACCCTCAAGGGTTGACCAGCTGCGCCAAGACCCTGCAGGCCAGCGGCGCATCGGTGTTCGTATCGAACGCCCGAGCCACACGCCACGCCCTGTCCCTGCTCACCAGCGCCTCGGCATAGGAAGAGACCCCAGATGACTGACATCTCCACGCCCGCCTCCACACCGATCTCGATGCCGCTGCGCGGTCTGCTGAACCGCGAACCGTCCGTCGTCACCGCCGGAGTCGGTCTCCTGGCCGACGCGTTGCGCGCGCAGGCGGCACAGGTCACCGAGGTGGACTGGCGTCCGCCCATGGCGGGCACCGAAGCCGACCTGGCCCGGGTGATCAGCGACCCGCGTCGCGAGGCCGCCAACGCCACAGCCGTCTCCCGCCTCATGTCGGCCGGGGCCGAGCTGGTCGACGTGCGACCGGCCCACGAGTGCCTGGGGATCGACAAGGGGACCTTCTTCCACGCCGGACCACCGATGGGCTGGGAGCAGGCATCAGGTCCGATGCGCGGGGCCCTGGTCGGGGCCATGCTCTATGAAGGTTTGGCCGGGACCCCCGAGGAGGCCGAGGCCGCTCTCGCCTCTGGGGATGGCATCACCCTGGATCCGTGCCACCATCACCAGACCGTCGGGCCGATGGCCGGAGTGGTCTCGCCCTCGATGTGGATGTTCGAGCTGAGAGACCCCGTCCACGGCGGGACGGCGTACTGCTCCCTGAACGAGGGCCTGGGCAAGGTGCTGCGCTACGGCGCATACGGCCCTGAGGTCATCGACCGCTTGCACTGGATGTCGCGCGTGCTAGGACCGTTGCTACAAAAGGCTGTCCGGGCGCACGGGCCTCTGGACGTGAAGGCGATCATCGCGCAGATGTTGCAGATGGGCGACGAGGGCCACAACCGCAACCGGGCCGGATCGCTGATGGCCCTGCGCGACCTGCTTCCCTCGCTGATCACGGTCGACGCCCCCTCCTTGGACATTGCCGAGGTCGTACGGTTCGCCGGCGCCAACGAGCACTTCTTCCTCAACCTCGGGATGCCCGCGTCCAAGCTGGCCACCGACGCTGCTCGCGACATACCGGGCTCGACGATGGTCGTGGCGATGGCCCGAAACGGCACCGACTTCGGCATCCAGACCTCAGGAACCGGCGACCAGTGGTTCACCGGACCCGCAGACACACCGGTGGGCCTTTTCCTGGGCAACTACGGCCCAGCGGACGCCAACCCCGACATCGGCGACTCGGCGATCATGGAGACCGCTGGCATCGGAGGCTTCGCCATGGCTGCCGCCCCGGCGATCGTGCGCTTCGTCGGCGGTGATGTGCCGATGGCCTTGCGGGCCACCCGCACCATGTACGAGATCACCCTCGGTGAGCACCCGGCATACCAGGTCCCGATCCTCGAGTTCCGTGGCACACCAATGGGAATCGACGTCACCCGAGTCGTGCGCACCGGCATCCTGCCCCAAATCAACACCGGCATGGCCGGAGCTGTCGCCGGCACCGGACAGGTCGGCGCGGGCCTGGTCAACCCACCCGAGCAGTGCTTCCCGGCCGCACTGGCAGCCCTGGCCAAAGCCGTGCCCGACCGAGCCTGAGCGGAGTACGTCAGCCGGAAGGCGCGACCTACGTGTTCACGCCTTCGGCAGCTTCCAAGAGCCGGGCTGCCCACTCGATGGCTTTGGTCGCATCTTTGGACGAGATCGAGGCAGCCTGATACTGCGACCTCGCCTTGAGCCTCAGCAGTCGATCGAACGTGGTCGCCTGCGCCCGGCCGACGGCACCAGTGGCCTTGAGCTCGGCGACGGCCTCCGCATGGTTGTCGGTCTTGCCGGTCCGACCCGTCAGCCTGAGACAGATGGCGTCCTTGGAGTTGACGCCCGAGGTCACCGCGTTCGAGGTGGCAGCGTTGTGCAAGGCAAAATCGTTGTTCAGCTCGGCCGCTTCAAGGAACTCCCTGGCTTTTGCGAGATGCGCTTTCGCATCTGTCAGCGCGCTCAACGGACTGCCTTCTGCCGCAGGCTTGCCCTCGGTGTCCGTCCGGTCAGATGGACAGCGTCGCGACGCAGCTCGGCAATGAGCCGCTCGTCGCGACTGCGTGCGGCATCCAGCTCCGAGGACGAGAGCTCAAGGATCTCGCAACCATTCCCGGTCCACTCGTGGACGTGTTCTGCAACCTGCGAAACCTGTTGTAACCAGGTCTGATCGCCGTCGTCAACGTGATCGGGCCGCACGATCAGGAGATCAATGTCGCTGCGGGGGCCGGCGTCACCCCGTACGCCGGATCCGAACATCCACGTGGCGTCGGGCTGGACCTCCCAGGCGGATACTTCGGTTCTGATCCGGTCCAGAAGCGCTTCGCGCAGGTTGGCGAGGGCCACGACGGCGGGTGCGGCGAGATGGCTGCGGTTGAGCGTGAACAAGTGCGCCCTGCCGACGTGCTCACGCAGCACCACGCCATTGAGGACCAGATCGTCGAGGGCGGTCTGGACCGTTCGCAGGCTGGCGCTCGGTTGCGTCAGGGAAGCAACCGTCCGCCCCGTCAGCGGTTTCTCGGTATGTGCCAGAACGGTGAGAACCCCTCCGCGCACGCCGGGACAGACTGTGGAGAATGGATTGGACAGCATCACGACAGTGACTCCCTGCGTAGTCATATGACTACTATTTTAGTCATATGACTCCCCGAGTGGTCAAGAAGCAGACAAGTCGCTGGACAAACGGGTCAGCCGGGCAGGTCGGCCTGGGTGTCGATGTCGGTCCAGGGGCCGAGGTCGGCGCACTCGACCTCAGTGAACAGCCCGGGATGGGTACGCAGCCATCCGCGCGCACCCTCGTCGCCCGAAGCGGTCTCAGCCACTTCCGCCCAGACCTCGCGGGCCAGTCCCACCGGGAGGCGCGCGTTGCCACCGTATGTCGCGACCGCCGCCGTCGCGCGGCCCCCCAGCGCCGCGCTGACACGGCGCAGATGCTTTTCGCCGACGGAGGGGGTGTCGACCAGGGTGACGACCACGGCCCCGATACCGGCCTCCTGCTCCAGTGCCGCCAGTCCTGCCTGCAACGACGACGCCATGCCGCTGGCCCAGTCGGTGTTCTCCACCAGCCAGATCTCGGCAGCCTCTCCCCCAGAGCCGACCACGTCGTCGGCCAACGGCATCGGCGTCAGCCAGGTGGCGCCCATGACCACGACCACCGGGCTCAGCCCCGCGCGGACGCAGGCCTCGATCGCCACGTCCAGCAGCCGGCGCCCGCCGACCACCACCTCGGCCTTGGGACGTCCGAGGCGGGAGCCACCACCCGCAGCAAGAACCAACCCGGCGACCCTCATGCTCCGGCACACTAGGCCGCCACGCCACGAAACCGCCAGCAGGTTGGCGGGTCGGGTGAGGCGGGGATCGACTCAGTTCCAGCACGAAGAGCCGACCGTTGGCAAGACGCGCGGTTTGCGACATACGGCACATCCGCATTGGTATTTTTCACGGAGTGGCCGGAACTAAAATTTGAGGTGCCTGTTGACGCGGGTCTCCGAGCCTCTTACCAGCCAACCGATCACGAGATGGAGCCATCGAGCATGCTGTCGACAGAGTCCGCCGCCGTCGTGCGAGCCACCGCCCCCGTGGTGGCCGAACACGCCGTCGAGATCACCTCCCGCTTCTATCCGGCCATGTTCGCGGCGCACCCTGAGCTGTTGCGAATCTTCAACAAGGGCAACCAGGCCAACGGAGACCAGCGTCGCGCCCTGGCCGCTTCGGTCGTCGCCTACGCCGTCCAGCTCATCGACCCGGACGCGCCGTCCTTCCACCCGGTCATGGAGCGGATCGCCCACAAGCACGTCTCCCTCGGCATCCGCCCGGAGCAGTACACCATCGTCGGGCACTACCTGATGGGCGCGATCGGCGAGGTGCTCGGCGACGCCGTGACCCCCGAGATCGCGCGAGCCTGGGACGAGGTCTACTGGCTGTTCGCATCCCAGCTGATCGCCGAGGAGTCACGGCTCTACACCCTTGCGGGCGTCGACCCCAAGGTGCCCTGGCGGCGATACACCGTGGCCGAGCGCCTCCAGGAGGCCACCGACATCGTCACCCTCGTTCTCAAGCCGTCCGACGGCGGGCGCGTGCCCGCACACCAGCCCGGTCAGTACGTGTCGATCGCGGTGGACCTGCCCGACGGTTCGCGTCAGCCGCGGCAGTTCACGATCTCGACCGGATCGCGCGAGGAGACGGTGCAGATCACCATTCGCCGACAGCGCGGCAGCAACGGCGCTCCCGACGGCGTGGTGTCGTCATACCTGCATGACCACGTTGGCGTCGGCGACGAGCTGGACGTCAGCACGCCCTCCGGCGACGTCGTGCTCGATGGGAGTGAGGACCCTCTGCTGCTGATCAGCGCAGGGGTTGGCATCACACCGATCGCCGCGATCCTGGACGACATCGCGTTCAGGACCCCGGATCGGGTCGTCACCGTCGCGCATGCCGATCGGTCGGCCGCACACCACCCCATGTGGCAGGCGGTATGCACGGCCGGGGAGTCCCTGAACAACCTCACGACCCACACGTGGTACGAGGAGCTCGACTCCGCATCGGACGAGCGGGCTGCACGCAAGGGACTGATGGACCTGGCCCCGGTCAACCTGCCGGCCAACGCACAGGTCTTCATGTGCGGGCCGCTCGCGTTCATGCGCGATGCCCGCTCGGAGCTCATCCGCCGCGGCGTCCCCTCGTCACGGATCCGCTACGAGGTCTTCGGACCCGACCTCTGGGCGGGACAACCCGACGCGGCCTGACGACTCCCACACGACGCGGGCCCGGAACCGTTGAGGTTCCGGGCCCGCTCTGACTGCAGGACACCCTCTGGGTGAACCGGCCGTCGGTATCACCCCTTGACTGCTCCACTCGTCATGCCGCGGATGAAGTAGCGCTGCAGGGCGAGGAAGACGATGATCGGCACGATGATCGTGATGAACCCCGCTGCCGGGATGAGCTCGCGTCCCGCTCCGGTCTGACCCTGCAGGCCTTGGAGCGCCACGGTCGCGACCGTGTTGTCGCCTCGCCCCAGGAAGATCAGCGCTACGAGCAGGTCGTTCCAGACCCAGAGGAACTGGAAGATCGCGAACGAGGCCAGCGCCGGGGTAGACATCGGCATGATGAGGCGCCAGAACGTGGTGAAGTGACTCGCGCCGTCGATCTTGGCGGACTCGATGATGGAGGTGGGCAGGCTGGACATGTAGGTGCGCAGGATGTAGATGGCGAGAGGCATGCCGAAACCGATGTGAAATAGCCACACGGCGGGGAACGTCCCGTTGAGGCCCAAGGTGCCGTACAGCTTGACGAGCGGCACGAACGCTACATAGTTGGGCACGACGAGCAGGCCCACGATGA
>DATCNE010000302.1:0-4828 GCA_036565395.1 Dermatophilaceae bacterium | reverse complement strand
CGTCTGAGGCCCGCGCGACGCCGACCCCAAGCGCTGCAGGGTCCAGTGCCGCCCCGCCAGCGACTGCCAGCACGATCAGGGCCAATGCTGTCGCGGCCAGTCCGGTATGCCGACCTCGCACCACGGTGGCTGCCTCAGGGACGTGCCTGCTGACGGGAGTCGGCTCGGCGGCCGACTGGCGTACGTCACGTTTGGCCCGGACGGCATACACGACGGTGGTCGCGAGCAGCGGGAGGAAGGCGGCGAACCCGCCGAGCACGAGCATCGAGACCAGGACCCGCACCAGGCTGGGGACCGGCAGGACACAGATCATGAGCCCGGCGTTGATCAGAACGACACGCAGCGCATTGCCACGTTCCAGCCGAGCCTGGGTTCCGCGCACGATCGCGGGTCCGCCGCCCAGGACGACGGGCACCAGGTAGGACAGGGCGCCGAGGAGCACCTGAGCGACGAATCCGGCGGCCAAGGGGATGACGAGCAGTCCCAGACGGTCCGTGACCACAGTCCAGGTCGGGCTGAAGACCAGTACCGCGACCAGGCCGATCAGGGACCCGACGAGCCAGAGCACGCCGGCCATGACCGACCACGTCGCATAGGCCGAAGGCGCCTTGGCTCGGGTCACCTGTGCCAAGGGGCGAGCCGCCCAGAGGACTCCGCCAAGGTACGCCGCGGCACCAACCGCGGCCAAGGTCTGCTGCCCGGCGAGGGCGCCTGCGACGGTGACGACGACAGAGCCGACCAGGATCGGAAGTGCTTGTCGCGCAACGCGTTCGGCGCTTTCTGCAATTCGGGTGCGCAGCATCGTGGGCCACAGGGTGACCAGCGTGCCCATGATGGTCAGACCGATCCAGCCCAACATGTTGAGTGTGATGTGTGCGACCACCAACCGTCCGTGCCATGGCTCGACCGGGTCACGGGCAAGGGTTGCTCCCAGTCCGGCGCCGATCGGCAGGGCCAGTGCGGCGCAGATGTAGTAGCGCACCGTTGCCCCAAACCGCGAGGGAAGCGCCGTGCGGGCTTGCAGGCTCAGGACGATGCCGTGGGTTGCTGCGGCGGCGCCCACCAGCACGGACCCGACCAGGGTCAAGACCCAGTAAGCGCTGACCATGCCGGTGACGACCGTGACCACGCCCATGTTCAGTGCGACCAGGCGGGCCACCTGCCAGCGCCGTGATCCGGCGGTGGTGCGGCGTCGCAGAAGCGCGTCCGTGAAGTGGGCGCTCCAGACGAAGATGGCGTTGGTGGCGGCGCCCAGTAACAACAGGTGCACCAGCAGCCAAGGCGACTCTGACACGTAACGGTGCGCCAGGCTGATCACGAACAGGGCAACCAGCCAGGCAGCGACCGAGGCGTTGGCGCCGAGGTGCCATGCGGAGCGGTCACGAAGGGAGACTGGGGCAGAGGGTTCGAGCTTCACGAGGCGGCAACCGCTTTCGTCGGAGGAGCGGGAGTCGCCGCAGTTGTGGTGGCTGTGGCGGCGGTGGAGACAGTGGAGACCTGGCGGGGGCGACCGGCACGGATGGCCGATCCAGCCGTGATGGCAGCAAACCCCAGCAGGGCAACGACATTCAGCGCGCCACCGATCTGGCGGGCCACGTCGAGGCCACGCCCGTCACCGACGGCCAGCCGCAGGATCAGTGACGTATGCAGCAGGACCGGAGGCGCGATCATCACTGGGTTGTAGGGCAGTCGACAGCGCAGAACGGCAGGCAGGATGACGGGTGCGTGGGCCATGATCATCGACATCGTGAAACCGAGGAAGACCGCGTGGATGACCGCGTCATCGGCCGGGCCATCGGTGACACCGCCGGCGAGAACCCAGATCGCTCCGGCGATGGCGAGCCAGACGTAACCGGCCAAGAGACACCCCGCCATGAAACGAGGTAGGCCCGCGGCCCGGATCGTTCGACGCGCGACGTCGTGGACCATCAGCCACCAGACCAAGGACAGCAATGACAGGCCGAGCAGCGGATATCCGGCGACAGGCCAGAGCAGAGTCAGGACCGTCGCAAACGTGATTATCGCCGCGAGGCCGATCAGCTGGCGGATCGTGGAGGGGGCGAGCAGGGTCACCCGCGAGAGCTCGAGGCGCTCACCGGCGATCGTGAGCACGACGAAACCTGCCAGCCAGGGCAGAAGGCGCGCAACCGGCATACCGCCGAGCCACAACATCGCCCCGCCGGTGGCCAGAACCGCCCCAAACGCTTGTATGAGAACGGAATCGTCCCGCTGTCGGCGCCAAAGGGGGATGTAGACAAAGACGAGCGCGGCCGCTCCTGCTGTGAGCGCAGTCTGTCCCAGTCGCAGCGGTGCTCCCGACGTGACGAGCAGCCCGCCCACCCCGAGCAGGGCAGGGGCGGCAAACCCGGCAGCTCGGCGCAGCGCAACGGCACGTTCCAAGGCAATGACGGTGCCGACGAAACCCAGAACCATCACCATCCCGTGGGCGTCAGGTAACCGCTCGGTGGTGACTGGCGCGGGAAGGCCGAGCAGCAGCAGACCCGCATCCAGGCCCGCAAGGAGTGCCACGCCGGCCGGGATGAGGAAGATCAGCCGGCGCATCATTGGGCAGTCGTCGAACGAGGGAGCAGCTCCAGACGACAGGCCCCTGGCTCCGAAAAGGGTCGCAGTGCAGTTCTTTCCGTTTGATCTGGGTCGTTGCCCAGTTCTTCGAGGGCGCCTCGCGCAAGTCCGAGATGGACCCCACAGACGACTTCCGGCTGCTGGTGGGCTGCCTCGAGCAATGGGCAGTGGTGCAGCTTGACGACGCGGGCACGGGCATCCGTGCTCGGGGCGAACCCGAGCTCATCCAGCAGGTTGACCACCTCGCGCCGAACGGCCACTCCACTCGACGTCACCGGTGGAGGGGAATTCGCGCCCGTACTGGCCACGCCTGTGCTCATCTGGGACTGCCGCACGAGCTCGCGGCCCCACGTCCGGCCAGCTTCGATGGCGTCGGCGCCTGGCTGCCGGCTTGTCCGGGCGATGTGCGCGGCCAAGGCGGACGCCAGGGCGGCGTACTCGCGGGATCCGGGCGCGGAGCCGGCCCCGGGAGCGGCGCCGTAGAGCCACGGGGGCCGCCCGCGGCCCTCTGCGTCTGCCCGGGTGCGAACGACCAGCCCGACCCCCGACAGACCGTCCAGATGCTCGCGGACGGTGTTGGGGTGCTGACGTGTCAACCCCGCGAGAGCCGCCACTGTGCAGGGCTCCGGCTGGTCGATCAGAACATCCAGGATGCCCGCCCGGGCGATTGAGAGCTGGGCCCGACGGCGATTCACCTGTGCCGTTGGCAACGGTCCGTATCCCGGCCGTGGACCCGTGTTCGTCGCCTCAGCCGAACCTGTCCTTGTATTTTCCACGGAACAAACTGTAATAAACTTTGCCTTGCTTTGCTAATCGCAAGGATCATTTCGTGAATATCTGGAGGAACCTGCCATGGATCGCAGACAGTTCATCGGGGTTGGTGGCGCTGTGGTCGCAGGCGCGGCAGTGGGCGCTGCCGGTTCGCGTTTCGGCTCCGGCCTGGCCACGGACGGTCAGCTTGTGGCCATGGCGACGAGCCGGGGGCTGTCAGGTGACGAGGCCCGCGGAGCCCTCCAGACCACGGTGCCCCCTGGCAAGTACGACCCGTACTACATGTTCGCGTCCGGGGGTCACCTTGGACAGGTCCAGGTCATCGGCGTTCCGTCGATGCGCCTGCTCAAGGTCATCCCTGTCTTCACCCGCGACGCATACTCCGGCTACGGCTTCGGTGCCGACATGGGCGACGAGGTGATCCGGGCCGGGTCCGATCCGGCCAAGAGCGGATCGCTGGGCTGGGGCGACAGCCACCACCCCGCCCTTTCGGAGACGGCCGGAGAGTACGACGGTCGCTGGCTCTACATCAACGACCGAGCCAACGGCCGGATCGCCATGATCGACCTCGCCGACTTCAAGACGCGGCAGATCATCGACGTTCCCAACCTCGGCACCTCCCACGGCATGTGCGTCACGCCGAACTCCGAGTACGCCCACATCTCGTCGATCACTCCCCGGCCCACCACCGCGAACGGATATGCGCCCCTGGAGAGGTACGCCGAACTCTACCGCGGCTACTCGACGTGGTTCTTCATCGACCCGAAGACCGGGCGCATGGTGCCGGAGAAGAGCTTCCAGATCGAGCTCCCGCCGTACAACCAGGACCTCGCCGATGCCGGCAAGCTGGCCAGCCAGGGCTTCGGCTTCATCAACTCGTTCAACACCGAGCTCGCCGTCGGCGACAAGGCGGGGCTCGAGGTCGGAACGACCAAGAACAACTTTGACTACCTGCAGGTGATCGACTGGAAGAAGGCCGAGCAGATCGTCGCCGCGGGCAAGTTTGTCACGCGCAACGGCATGCGGGTCGTCGAGCTGAGCGTCGCCGCGAGCGAGGGGATCCTCCACCTCATTCCCGAGCCACGTAACCCGCACGGTGTCGACGTCTCGCCGGACGGGCACTACATCCTGATCGCAGGCAAGCTCGACCCGCACGTGACCGTCTTCTCGATCGAGAAGATCAAGGACGCCATCGCAAAAAAGAAGTACCAGGGCAAGGACAGGTATGGCGTGCCCATCATCCCCATGGATGCTGTCCTGGAAGCGCAGGTCGAGGTCGGCGCCGGGCCGTTGCACACGCAGTACGACGGAAAGGGCAACGCGTACACCAGCCTCTTCATCGACAGCGCGATCGCCAAGTGGACCCTGGGCCCGAAGTCCGGGGTGACCGAGAAGCCCTTCACCTTTGTGGAGAAGATCCCCGTCCACTACAACATCGGCCACCTCGCCATCCCGGGCGGCGACACCGTCAAGC
>DATCNE010000301.1:0-2525 GCA_036565395.1 Dermatophilaceae bacterium | reverse complement strand
GCATGCCAGCCATGACGATCTGCTCTACCACCTGAGCGCTGGCCACAATGTCGTGTTGCGCCCAGAACCCGAGACTCGCCAGAGGCCGTCAACGATGACCATCTTGCGATGCATGATCGCGCCCCTTTCCGAATGGCCAATGGCCACAGAGTTGCCGGTCATGTCGTTCGCGTACTTCGCGAGAAGGGCCTTCTCATGGGGGACGATTGCCTGGCTCTGGTCCAAGGTGATCTGGACGAAGATGGCGGGGTTCTTCAACGCGGTGTCGAGCATCGCCGCCAGAACATCATCGTCGAAGGCATATATCGCAACCACGATTGACTTAGACACGCTGGAGATCACGGACTGGAGCACCTGCGGGACGTTGTCCTCGGGGCTGTAGAACGTCCTCATGTTCGCTGGGTAGCCGCTTGGCGGGCTTGTGACCTTGAAGATGTCGAGGTCGGTCATCGCCAGATCGTGACGCCCGAGAATGGGCGGGGGGCCCGAGGGCCGTGCGGGCTTGGCGACCGATGGCGTCGGCGGCGGATCTGACTTGTGGGTGGTCACGACGGCAGGTCAGGCTGTCGTCTTGCACGATTCACAGCGACGCCGCCTCTGTCCATCGGTGCTCCTCCTTCAGGTCGCTGTCAAGCCGTCAGTTGCCGGCATCACGTCATCCCGGCCTTGGTTCTGCCTGCTTTGTCTACTCCGTTCTCTGGGCTGTTGTCGAGTCCACCGGCCGGGGTGGGTGCGGGGGCTGGTAGCCGGTCGAGGGCATCTGGTGACCGTGCCGATCGGCCGGTCCGGCAGCGAGCCGTATCAGTGGACACAGCCTCGACGAGTCCAATCAACCCAAGACGAGTTATGCCGTTCGGTCTGCCACTCAGAAGGCTTCCGGGTCGTCTACCTGTCGCGCTAGCCTCTTCGCAGTGGTGGCAGTCCTTCAAATGGTTGCTGTGCGTGTTTGAGAGCTAACGATTACAGCAGTAACCAGCAGTCCAACTCGCTCTGAAGACTCGTTCTGATAGTCGCTATCAAAGGGGAAGTGCAATGCCTGAAGCAAATATCATCTCGGTCACCTTGACGGAAGAGCACGTCGAAGGGAAGCGTCTCGGCCGTCACGTCAAACACGATCCGCGCTCCTTTGAGTTTCAGGCCGGGCGGGCAACAAAGATCGTGAGCGTGACCCATCAGTCGACCGGGTTACCGCTCGATCAAGGCCAGCTTGGGTCGTGCACCGCCAACGCCTTGTGTGGTGCGTTGGACTCAGCACCGGATTTCGCCGGCGGTTCGATACTGACCGAGGCCGACGCCATCCGGGTTTACGAGCTGGAAACCAAGATGGAAGGCAAGCCCTACCCGCCCAACGATCCCGGCGGCTCTGGCCTCATGGTCTGCACGGCAGCAAAGCAGCTCGGCATGATCACCGCCTACCATCACGCTTTCGGCATCCAGCATGCACTCCAGGCCCTCGTGGTGCGCCCTGTGATCACCGGCATCAACTGGTACAGCAGCTTCGACAGCCCCGACCCGCAGACCGGCATGGTCGCGATCGCCGCTGGCGCCAAAGTGCGCGGTGGTCATGAGATCGTCGCCGATGGGATTGACGCGGACAAGAAGCTCGTCTGGTTCTGGAACAGCTGGGGCACCCAGTACGGCCTGGGTGGACGCTTCTGCCTGACCTTTGACACTTGGGACCGGCTCCTTCAAGAGCAAGGCGACGTCACCGTCCCTGTGACCTGACGAGCACCGAACATCAATTGGTAGTGGCGGGGCTCATGACTTCGTGCTTGAGCCCTGCCACTCGGTCCCCATCGATGGGCATCGATTGTGCACGGGCAATCGGCCGCTCACGGCGGCCGCAGCTCGCCGCTCTTGGTCGCCAGGAACGTCTGGAGCTAGAGCGCCGACGCAAGCCTGCCCGGCGCTGTGCTCTCACAGGTTGTTTCCCACAAGACGCTTTAGACGCGGGGAGGAAGGCGGGGTTACGCCGCAGGCACGCCATGCTTCGCAGCCTTGGCGGCCATGAAGTCCGCAGCCGCCCGCTTCTGGGTGGCTGTGTCTTCCGCCTGCTGGCTGGCGTCTACGTCTGCGTTGCGGCGCACGATAGTGCGCAGTTCTTCGGTGTACTTGGCCGGCTCACGCACCGCCTCCGCGAGCTGGGCGGCGCTGTAGCCCTGTTGCGCCATCCATTCCGTGAGGATGATCAGGTCCTTGTGCGTGATTGGTTCCCAGCAGACCATCGGTTGCTCCGTTTTGGGGGGTACGTGCCTTGCCATCCACCGTGCCCACACGGGGGCCGGCGGCAACGTGGCGGAATTGAGCTCAGTTCCAGTACAACGCGCAGCCCTGGCATGGCGCACCGTTTTGGCACAAAACCCGGCCTGGCGCGGCGCTCAGTCCCGGTGAACTCGTTGCGGTGATGGCACCGCCTTTAAGGGCTACTTGGCAAGTCGCCCGCTCCGCAGACCGAACGACCTGTGTTTCGTCCTCGGGGCCTACGGTGTCCTGGTTGAACTCAGTTGGGCTGGTCCTCGTATGCC
>DATCNE010000300.1:0-3569 GCA_036565395.1 Dermatophilaceae bacterium | reverse complement strand
GTGGTCAGCATCAAGTGGTGCGGGGTGGCTTCGGCGGTCACCGAGATCCCTTGTGCCTTGGCCCATCGGATGACCTCGACCGAGCCGGCGGTGGACACATGGGCAACGTGCACCCGGGAACCTGTATGCCGTGCCAGCATCACGTCGCGCGCGACGATGACCTCTTCGGCAACGCCGGGCCAGCCCGGCAGCCCGAGGCGACCGGACAGCTCACCATCATGGCAACAGGCGTTGTGGTCGGCCAGCATCGGGTCCTGGGAGTGCTGCGAAATCACACCACCGAAGGCCCTGATGTACTCCAGCGCCCGGCGCATCACCCGGGCGTCGTGCACACACCTGCCATCGTCGGAGAAGACGCGCACCCGGGCTCGCGAGGCAGCCATCAGGCCCAGCTCGGCAAGCTCCTCGCCCGCGAGTCCTTTGGTGACGGCGCCGATCGGCTGCACGTCGACCAGACCGGCCAACCGGCCGAGGTCGAGGATGCGCTCGGCAGCCTCTGCCGTATCCGTGACCGGAGTCGTGTTGGCCATGGCCAGGATCGCGGTGAACCCACCGATCGCGGCAGCGGCAGAGCCGCTGGCGATGGTCTCGGCATCCTCGCGACCGGGCTCACGCAAGTGCGTGTGAAGGTCAACCAGGCCCGGCAGCGCGACCAGGCCGTTGGCGTCGATGGTCTGGTCGACGGTCCGCAGGCCGGCGGCCTTGAGGCTGCCGATCTCGGTGATGACACCGTCGCTGATCAGCAGGTCCTGGCGTCCAGCGCCGAGCAGGTCGGCACCCTTGATGAGGAGGCTCATGCGACAGTCCCTTCGCCGGCGAGCAGATGGTAGAGCACGGACATTCGGACGGCGACTCCGGCCGAGACCTGGTCCAGGACCAGCGACTGCGCAGCGTCAGCAGCGTCCGTGGCAATTTCGAGGCCGCGGTTCATCGGCCCCGGATGGAGGATGACCGTATGTTCCTGGAGGGACCTGAGCCGCTCCCGCGTCAAGCCGTAACCGACGGTGTACTCACGCTCCGTCGGGAAGAAGCCGCCGCTCATCCGCTCACGCTGGACCCGCAGCATCATTACCGCGTCAACGGTGGGCAGGACCGCGTCGAAGTCGTATGACGTGTCGAAGCCCTCGCTCTTGGCCCAGGTCGCGATGCCGCCGGGCATCAGGGTCGGCGGCGCCACGACCGTGACGTGGGCGCCCAGAGTCTTCAGGCAGATCAGGTTCGAGCGCAGCACCCGGGAGTGCGTCAGGTCGCCGACGATGGCCACGTGCCTGCCCTCGAGGTCACCGAGGCGCTGGCGCATCGAGTAGGCGTCGAGCAACGCCTGGGTCGGATGCTCGTGCGTCCCGTCACCGGCATTGATGACCACCGCGTCGACCCACCCGGACACCTGCTGTGCGGCGCCGCTGGCGCTGTGCCGGATGACGAAGCCGTCGACCCCCATGGCCGCGACAGTGCGCACGGTGTCGCGCAGGGACTCACCCTTGCTGGTGGACGACCCCTTGCCCGAGATGTTGATGACGTCGGCCGAGAGCCACTTGCCGGCCAGCTCGAACGATGAGCGGGTGCGCGTGGAGTCCTCGAAGAACATGTTCACCACGGTCCGCCCACGCAGGGTCGGGAGCTTCTTGACCTCGCGACGCTGAACGTCATGCATCGACTCGGCCGTGCCGAGAATTGCCAGGATGTCTTGCCTGTCGAGGTCATTCATCGACAGCAGGTGGCGCTTCATCGTTCTCCTCCACTGATTCGAACCTCGTCCAGGCCGTCGTACTCGGCCACACACACCTGCACGCGCTCACTGCTGGAGGTCGGCAGGTTCTTGCCCACGTAGTCGGCACGGATGGGCAGATCCCGATGTCCGCGGTCGACCAGGACCGCGAGCCGGACAGCCCTGGGACGGCCCAGGTCGGAGAGGGCATCCATGGCGGCCCGCACGGTGCGGCCGGAGAAGAGCACGTCGTCCACGAGGACGACCGTCTTGTCGTCGATCCCGGGTGCGGGGATGGTGGTGTGCTCGATCTCCCGGATCGGCTGACGACGCAGGTCGTCGCGATGCATGGTGACGTCGAGAGCACCACACGGCACCTCTCGCCCTTCGACCTCGGCCATCACCGCCACAAGGCGACGGGCGAGCGAGACGCCACGGGTCGGGATACCGAGGAGAACCAGGTCTTGTGAGCCCTTGTTGCGTTCAAGGATCTCGTGGGCCACGCGCCGCAGGGCCCGGGACACGTCACCGGAGCTCATCACGACCCGCGCGGTCTCGGCGGACTGGTCGGCCGAACGGCCATCGGATGGTGGAGCAGAGTCTGGTCGCGTCACAGCGCCGGACCTCCTTCCCCGCCTCACTGGACGGGTCGTTAAAGGATGTCGATCGAACGCGGCGATCGTAGCACTGCGCCGCCATGCCGAGGACTGCCGACACGTCCGGGGCTACGCCCGAGTGGTCAGGCAGGTGCGCTTCAGACCAGGGTCGGCTTGACCTCGGCGAGCCTGGCCAGGAGCCCGTTGACGAAGGTGGGCGAGTCGTCGGTCGACAACGTGGTCGCCAACGCCACAGCCTCGGAGATGGCGACGACGTCGGGGACCAGCTCGCTGTAGACGACCTCCCATGCGCCGATGCGCAAGATGGCCCGGTCGACGGCCGGCATGCGGTCGATCGTCCAACCCTGGCTGTAGGTCGCCAGCAGCTCGTTGATCTCGACCCACTTGGAGACGACACCCTGGACGATCTCGACCGTGTAGTCGTTGAGAGGGTGCTGGGTTGCCGGCTTCGAGATCCGTTGCGCCAACAGCGTGTCGGCGTTCAGACCGCGCTGATCGGCCTCGAAGAGAATGTCGAGAGCGCGCTTGCGCGCCTTGGAGCGTGCAGACACCTCAGTTGACTCGGCCCAGGTAGGAACCGTCGCGGGTGTCGACCTTGATCTTGGTGCCCTGCTCGATGAACAGCGGGACGGCGATCTCCGCACCGGTCTCGAGGGTTGCCGGCTTGGTGCCGCCGGTCGAGCGGTCACCCTGTAGGCCAGGCTCTGTATAGGTGATCTCGAGAGTCACGGAGGCAGGCAGCTCGACGTAGAGAGGGGCGCCATCGTGCGTGGCCACCATCACGTCCTGGTTCTCGAGCATGTACTGGGCGGCGTCCCCCACGACAGCGGCGGAGACGTGGAGCTGGTCGTAGGTGTCGCCGTCCATGAAGACGAAGTCGTCGCCGTCCTTGTACAAGTACTGCATCGTCCGCTTGTCGACGTTGGCGGTGTCGACCTTGGTGCCCGCGTTGAAGGTCTTGTCGACGACCTTGCCAGAGAGGACCGCCTTGAGCTTGGTCCGCACGAACGCCGGACCCTTGCCGGGCTTGACGTGCTGGAACTCGACAACGGACCAGAGCTGGTTGCCGATGTTGAGGACCATGCCGTTCTTGAGGTCGTTGGTCGAAGCCAAGAGATGAGTCACTTTCGTATGACGGACGACCGGCTTGGGCGCGCTGGCGCGCCTGGACCGTGGTTCTGCCCGTGGGAGGTATTCAAGGGATCGCCACCCATTCTAGCCGCAGGGGCGGCTTCGACCCGAAC